>NZ_JBFUMK010000003.1:0-400814 GCF_054049415.1 Roseateles sp. P5_D6
GGCCTGTTCGAGGCCAGCGGCGGCAATCCCTTCTTCGTGACGGAGCTGCTGGCCGCGCCGCTGGCCGAGGGCCTGCCGGTGTCGGTGCGGGACGCGCTGCTGGCGCGCGTGGCGCGGCTGTCGCCACCGGCGCGCGAGTTGCTCAATGTGGCCAGCGTCTCGCCCGCGCCGCTGGAGACCGCCGTGCTGGCCCACGCCTGCGGCCTGGAGCCCGAGGCCCTGGCCGAAGTCGTCACCAGCGACCTGCTGCAGGCCGGTGGCGATTGCCTGCGCTTTGCGCACGAGCTGACCCGGCTGACCGTGCTGGAAGCCCTGGGGCCCCGCGCCGCGGCCCTGCATGCCGCCGTGTTCGACGCCTTGAGCGAGCGCGGCGCGGCACCGGCACGGCTGGTGCATCACGCCGAGCACGCCGGCCTGGACCATGCCGTGGCCCGGCTGGCGCCGCGCGCCGCCGAACTGGCGGCCGCCTCGGGCGCGCACCGCCAGGCCGCGGCCCTGTTCGGCCTGGCGCTGCGCCGCGCCGCACAACTGCCTGCCGTGCAGGTCGAGCCGCTGGCGCTCGCCCAGGCGATCGAATGCCTGCTGACCGGTCAGGTCGAGGAGGCCGCGCAGGCCGCAGCCCTGGCGCTGAGCCTGGCCGGCGCGCGGCCRCTGGCCCGGGCCGAACACTTGAGCCTGCTGGCGCGCATCGAATGGACGCGCGGCCGCGCCGGCGCCGGCCTGGCCCATGCCGAGGCCGCGATCGCCCTGCTGCACGAGCACGCCCCCGACAGCCCGGCCCTGGCCCACGCGCTGGCCAACCACGCCCAGCTGCATCTGCTGGACGACGACACCGGCGCGGCGCTGGCGGGTGCCGCCCAGGCCCTGGCCTTGTTCGGCCGCCTCGGCGACCCGGCGGGCGCCCTCGGCGCGCGTATCACGCTGGCCTCGGCGCGGCTGGGCGGGCCGGATGAGGGGCTGGGCACGGTCGAGCTGCACGCCGCGCTCGAACAGGCGCTGGCCGATGGTCGGGAGGAACTGGCCGCGCGCGCCTGGACCAACCTCGCCTCGGCCGCGCTGGTCGCATCGCGCTACGACAAGCTGGACCGGCTGTGCACGTCCGGGCTGGCGTATTGCGAGGCGCGCGACCTGGACCTGTTCGCCGTGCCGCTGCGCGTGCGCCAGGCTTGCGGCGACATCGCGCGCGGCGACTGGGCGGCCGGCGAGGCGGGCCTGCGCCAGCTCCAGGCCCGCCCTGACCTGAACGAGCTGCAACGCGAGCAGGTCGGCCATCTGCTTGCGCTGCAGGCGGCCCGCCGAGGGGAACCGGGTGCGCTGGCCTACTGGCAGGAGCTGGCCAGTGGACGGCGGCAGCTGGCGGTGTCACCCTGGTTCATGTCGGTGGATGTGCAGCAGGTGGAAATCTCGACCTTGTCGGGCCCGGCGGGGCGGGCGCGGCAGCTGGCGGAGGAAGCGTTGGCCAGAGCGACCACGCGGCTGGGGCCGTGGCGGCGGGCGCAGGTCCAGGTGTGGCTTGCGCGCCTGGGCCAGCCGCAGGCCGTCGCCGCCGACGCGCCCGCGGCCTGCGCGCTGGAGGCTAGCGGCCGGCATCGCGCCGCCAGCCAGGCCTGGGGCGAGGTGGGCTGCCCCTACCAGCAGGCCCTGGCGCTGCTGTGGGGCGATGCCGACGCCATCGCCGATGGGCTGCAGCGGCTGCAAGGGCTGGGCGCCGGGCTGGCCGCGCAGTACGCGCGACGGCGCCTGCGGCGCGTGGGCGTGAGCGGCGTGGGGCGTGGCCGCTACGGCCATGCCCGGCAGGACCCGCTGGGCCTGACCGGACGCGAACGCGAGATCCTGGAGCTGCTCGTGCAGGGCCACAGCAACCGCGCCATCGCAGCCACGCTGCACCGCTCCGAGCGCACGGTGGAGAACCATGTCGCCGCCGTGTTCCTGAAGCTCGGGGTGAAGACACGCCAGGACGCCATCCAGCGCGCGAAATCTGAGTAGTGCGCGCCCAAATCCGGGTAACGCCGCCGAGGTGCTCACGCGCCTCGCCCTCTAGCCTTGCATTCAGGGCCACCGGCCCGCACAGCCTTTGCAAGGGAGACCTGTCATGAAGATCCGCACGCTGCTCACCGCTCTCGCCCTGTTCGCCAGCGGCGCCGCCTGGGGCCAGGCTGGCCTTGCCACCGCGAGCGGCACCGCCCGGGGCGATTTCCAGATCGGCTGCAGCACCTGCCCGCATTTCCAGCTCGGCCTCACCGGCAACCCGGTGCAAAGCCAGAGCGGCCCGCTGGCCGCCCAGGTGGACTACCTCGGCCAGCCTGTGGGCGACCCCAACACGGCGGGCTACAGCCTGGGCGGCGGCGTGGAGTACCACGCCAGCGCCGCCTTGCAGGGCGCCCTGGCCACACCGCTGCTGGGCGCCTATGCGCGGGCCGACAACGAGCCCGTCGTCATCCTCGCCGACCCGGCGCAGCTCGAGATCGGCATCGACCTCTATGCCGCCAGCGCCGTCGCGCGCACCCAGCAGACCTACCACTACCTCGGCGCCAGCACGACGACCTACCACTTCGACTTCCATGTAGACGGCACGCTCAGCAGCACCCGGGCCAGCGCCTTCGGGTCGGCGGCCATCTACACCGGCCAGGACCCGTCCTTCGAGGTCGGCCTGATCGACTTCGGCTACAGCAGCCACAGCGGCGTCGGGCTGCTCTACAACCCGCAAGCCTTCGGCGGTGATTTCTCGGTCAGCATCACGGTGGACCCCGGCGCGAGCTTCGTCCTCATCAGCCAGCTCAGCGCCAGCGTGCAGATGACCTACGACACGACCGATGTGCTGGCCGACGCCTCGCACACGCTGCGCCTGACGGCCATCACCGGTGGCGACCCCGGCCTGCTGGTGACCGCCGTGCCGGAGCCGGCGACGGCGCTGCTGCTGTCGCTGGGCTTGACCGCGTTGCTCCGCCTGCGACGCAAGGAGGACTAAGGTGCCGCGCCGATGTCCAGGCCGCGCGGCTGCTTGTAGCGGTGGTAGCCCCACATGTATTGCCCCGGTGCGCGCCGGATCACGCTCTCCATGGCCCCGTTGACGAGCGCTGCGGCAGCCTCGTTGCTCGCCTCGGCAGGGATGGCCGGCGCGGGCAGCACGTGCACGACGAAGCCCTCACCGCCGGGCAGGCGCTCACCCCAGATCAGCAGCAGGGACGCGCCCGTCTGCTGCACCAGGCGGGCGGCCAGCGTCATCGTGTAGGCCGGCTTGCCRAARTAAGGCGCCCACACGCCCAGGCCMTCGGGTGGCACCTGGTCGGGCAGCAGGCCGATGACCTCGCCCTTGCGCAGCGCGCGGATCATCTGGCGCACGCCGGCCAGCGACGCCGGCGCCGTGGCCAGCCCGGGCCGCTCGCGTGAGCCGGCCATCACCTCGCGTAGCGAGGCCTGCCGCGCCGGGCGGTACAGCACGGTGATGGGTGACTCGGGCGTCGTGAAGCGCTCGGCGATGGCCTGGGCGCAGATCTCGAAGCAGCCCATGTGGGGCGTCAGCATGACCAGGCCGCGTTTCTCGGCCAGGGCGGCCGTGATCAGCTCGCCGCCCTCCCATTGCAGCTTGTCGCCCAGCGGCTTGCCGCGGGTAGCCACCCAGAGCCAGGGCAGCTCCGCCGCCATGCGCCCGGCGGCCGCAATCGCGGGCCGCGCCTCGCTCCAGGCGACGCCGGCCTGGGCCACATTGGCTTGGAAACGCCGCCGGTAGGTCCCCGAGGCGAAGTAGACAACCCAACCCAGCAGCGCCCCCAAAGCGTGCAATAGCGCCAGGGGCAGCCGGGACAGCAAGCGAAAGACCCAACCCATATTTCCTATACTTCGCAGATCGCCGAGTTACTGAACTACTTGCGGGGCGATTCACAAATCCCGCTAAAGCGTTCGCCGCACCTCCAGGAGCGACGGCGACGCCGCCAATGAAGCAACCGGAGTTTAAAAGTGGCCAACGATTTCCTCTTCACGTCTGAATCCGTCTCGGAAGGACACCCCGACAAGGTGGCCGACCAGATCTCGGACGCCATTCTGGACGCCATCTTCGAGCAGGACCCGCGCAGCCGCGTGGCCGCCGAGACGCTGTGCAACACCGGCCTGGTGGTTCTCGCCGGCGAGATCACGACCAACGCCCACGTCGACTACATCCAGGTCGCGCGCGACACCATCAAGCGCATCGGCTACGACAACACCGAGTACGGCATCGACTACAAGGGCTGCGCCGTCCTGGTCGCCTACGACAAGCAGTCCAACGACATCGCCCAGGGCGTCGATCATGCGTCCGACGATCACCTCAACACCGGTGCCGGCGACCAGGGCCTGATGTTCGGCTACGCCTGTGACGAGACGCCCGAGCTGATGCCCGCGCCGATCTACTACGCCCACCGCCTCGTCGAGCGCCAGGCCCAGCTGCGCAAGGACGGCCGCCTGCCCTTCCTGCGCCCGGACGCCAAGAGCCAGGTCACGATGCGCTATGTGGACGGCAAGCCGCACAGCATCGACACCGTCGTGCTGTCCACCCAGCACGCGCCCGAGTACTCGCTCGGCGACCGCATGACGGACGAGTTCTACGAAGCCATCCGCGAAGAGCTGATCAAGCCCGTGCTGCCCAAGGAATGGATCAGCGCCGACACCAAGTACCTGATCAAYCCGACCGGCCGCTTCGTYATCGGCGGCCCGCAGGGCGACTGCGGCCTGACCGGCCGCAAGATCATCGTCGACACCTACGGCGGCGCCTGCCCGCACGGYGGCGGCGCCTTCTCGGGCAAGGACCCGTCCAAGGTCGACCGCTCGGCCGCCTATGCCGCCCGCTACGTGGCCAAGAACGTCGTCGCCGCSGGCCTGGCRCGCCAGTGCCAGATCCAGGTSGCYTACGCCATCGGCGTRGCCCGSCCSATGAACGTSACSGTCTACACCGAAGGCACCGGCGTCATCCCCGACGACCAGATCGCCAAGCTCGTCAACGAGCACTTCGACCTGCGTCCCAAGGGCATCATCCAGATGCTGGACCTGCTGCGTCCGATCTATTCCAAGACGGCGGCCTATGGTCACTTCGGCCGTGAGGAGCCGGAGTTCACGTGGGAACGTGTCGACAAAGCCGCTGCCCTGCGGGCTGCGGCCGGCCTGTAAGGGCCGCCGCGCGCAAGCGCGGTTCGACACGTGGGCGAAGCTCATATCGCATAGCGATGTGAGCAAAGACCAAAGGACGGTGACATCACCTCACCAACACCGCCCTCCAGGCGGTGTTTTCCTTTGCGCCGCCACATCCGTCAACATGTAGAGTCAACGCACCGGCAGGGTGCGCGATCACAGCCGCCCGCCGCGCCATCAACCTGGAGGCGGTGATGAACATGCAATCCATGCGAATCGGGACCCGGCTGGGCCTGGGCTTCGGCCTCGTGCTGCTGCTGCTGGCGGTGGCCCTGGGCGTGAGCTACCGGCAGATCGGCGCCGTCGGCCCTCACATCGACCTGCTGGTGGAACTGCAGCATCGCCAGGACTTCGCCCAGGACTGGCGTACGGCGACCCAGCTCAACGTCACGCGCACCGACGCCGTCGCGCGCGCCGGAGGCTCGGGCCCCGTGGCGGAGTTCTTCTCGCCGATCATCAAGACGACGAGTGCCAGGATCACCGAACTGCAGGAGAGCCTCACCAAGGCGGTGGACACCGAGCGCGACAAGGCCCTGCTCACGGAGATCGCCGATGCCCGCAAGGCCTACGTCGATATCCGCAACCAGGTCTTCGCCCAGCTCAAGGCCGGCGAAGCCGACGCTGCGCTGCAGACGCTGGAGGGCAAGATGCGGCCGGCCTCAGAGGCCTATGTCGCGGCCATCAGCCGCATGGCCGACTTCCAGGGCGAGCGCGTGCGCCTCGAGACCCAGCAGGTCATGGAGGAGGCGCGCCGCACCCAGATGATCATGCTCGTCATCGCCATCGCCTGCCTCAGCGTAGGCATCGCGGCGGCCTGGCTGATCACGCGCTCCGTTGTCGGCCCGCTGCGCGAGGCCATCCACGAAGCCGAGGAGGTGGGGCATGGCGACCTGTCGCGCGACATCCGCAGCGTGGGCAGCGACGAGACCGCGCAGTTGACTCAGGCGCTGGCGCAGATGCAGCAGGCGCTGCGCCATCTCGTCGGCTCGGTGCGCGAGAACGCCAGCGGCGTGGCGACGGCCAGCACCGAGATCTCGCATGGCAGCAACGACCTGTCGGCACGCACCGAGCAGCAGGCCAGCGCCATTCAAGAGACGGCGGCGTCGATGGAGGAGCTGTCGGCCACCGTGAAGCTCAATGCCGACAACGCCGGCGAGGCCGACAAGCTCGCGCATGACGCCAGCCAGGTGGCGCGCCAGGGCGGTGAAGTCGTCGGCGAGGCGGTGCAGCGCATGAAAGGCATCGAAGAGAGTTCACGCAAGATCGGCGACATCATCGGCACCATCGACGCCATCGCCTTCCAGACCAACATCCTGGCGCTGAACGCCGCGGTCGAGGCCGCACGGGCCGGCGAGCAGGGGCGCGGCTTTGCCGTCGTCGCCAGCGAGGTGCGCATGCTGGCCCAGCGCAGCGCCGACGCGGCSAAGGAGATCAAGGGCCTGATCGGCGACAGCGTCGAGCGCGTCGAGCAGGGCGCCGTGCTGGTGAACAAGGCCGGCGAGACGATGGCGCAAGTCGTGACTGCCATTGGCCGCGTCGCGCAGATCGTGCGCGAGATCAGCTCGGCCAGCCGCGAGCAGAGCACCGGCGTCAGCCAGGTCGGCCAGGCCATCACGCAGATGGACCAGGCCACGCAGCAAAACGCCGCCTTGGTCGAGGAAAGCGCCGCGGCCGCCGAAAGCCTGAAGCAGCAGGCGGACGAGCTGGTGAAGCTGGTATCGACTTTCCGCGTCTAGAACGAAGACGGCACATCGGCTCGGCGCGCCTTACCGGCAGGACATGCGTGTCGGGCGGCCTTCGGCCATTTGCCGGCACTCATGAGAGACCGGTCTGATGTAGGTGCAGGTCACATCCGAACACGCACTGTGCCCCGCGTGAAGCACGGGGCTCGGGGGTGGGAAGGCCAGGACGTGTTGCCACCCCTTGTGGAGCGAGTCTGATCAGAAGATCTTCGCGAATCGCAGGTTGATGCGAGCCTTCTCTTTGGGACCGCTCTCGACCGAGACGTCCTGCCCCAACTGTGCTTGCAGCTGGGTTGTTTGGTCGATGAAGTGTGTCGCCGTCAAGCGAGCGTAGGTTGTCTTCAACTTATCGCTCTGCGCGACACCGTTGATTTCCGTTTCACCTCCCCAGTAGTGCCCAATCCCAGCAGACAGCGCGGTGGCCGGCGACAGGATGTAGCGCAAATGCCCCTGCACTTCGAATCGCGGGTCTTGTTTCAGGGTGGCCTTGGTGGAACCGAACTTGTCGTTCTTGCCGTGCACCAGCACATCGCCGACGGCATCAAGTGCCCACGTCGACCCGAAGTGACCGACGTACGCAAGCTGCAACAAGGCCTTCCAGCGGTTCTCACCCAGGTTGAGCGGCTTGGCATTGTCATGGTTGCCGGTCGGCAGGTAGACGAAAGTGCCGACGCTGAACGCATCCTTCGTCGTCGGGTCAAGAAGGAACTTGACCGGAGCGCCCACGATGAGATCGGCCATGCCACTTGCTTTGCCCAAGACGCTTGCGTCCCCGCTGCCCTTCAGTTCACCGAACGGCAGAATGACGTTCAGGTCGAGCGTTGCGGTGTCATTGAGCTTGATGGGGCGGATGTAGCGGAGCAGGCCAATGTCAGACTTGAGGTTGAAATTGTTCGACACCTTGGTGCCGGTGGCATACAGATCAGAGCGCTCGGCATGCTGGTAGTAGAGCAATCCAATGTTGACGCCAGCCGGGTAGATTTCGTAGTCGCCTGCGGTCACTTCGAGCGCGTGTGCCGGAGCGGCAAGGGCCAAACCCAAAGCACCTGTGAGGCTCGCCGTGCGGAGGCGAAAAGCCTTGCGAAGAATTTGCTGAGCTGATTTCATGAAGTTGCAGGACTGGAGTTGATGGATTGAATGAGCGCGAACTCGGTCCTGGACCTGCGCGCGGGCTTGGAGATGTGGAAGAGTGAAGTGGTCGAGGTGATGGCCTCAAGCGAGCGGGTCACCCTTCATCACCATCGCACCCCATTCGTCCATGGTGATCAGCCCGCCAACGTCGTCGGCTTTGCCCTGATCGCGCTGAGGCAGCACGCCTTGTATGGCATCGATGCGCTTCCAACCCGGGATCGGCTGGTGGCCGGACTTGGCGTCTGGCACGTAGCGGGACCCTTCCACGCGCTGCATGCGCGGGATGTAGCGAGGGCAGTTCGTGATCAGTGCAGTGATCTCGACCCTGATGCCGAATTGCGCGCCAGGCCACAGGCCCACCACGGCTGGATCGTCGGTGAGGTGAGCATTGCCCTGAACTCGAAGACGGCTCGGCGTTTCGAAGCTCATGAACAGCATGCCGATCTTCGACGTGGAGGCGATGTTGCCCATCGAAAAGTACATGCCGTTGCCATCGAAGCAAGGGAACAGCAAGGTCTTGTCGTCGGGCATGTGCACGAAGCCCGGCGCGCCACCTTTGAAGCTGACTGTGGGGGAGCCCTGAGGGTCCACGGACGACAGCCAGAAGAACTCGGCCTGCGCGATGAAGGCGCGATCGGGTGGCGACAAGCTGGCGTGAACAATTACCTGCAACTCGGCGGCGGCTAGCGCTTCGGTGTCAAAGCGCTTCTGCAGTTCAAGGGCCTTTTGCGTGTAGGCGAATTGGGTCATGGCATCGCTCCTCAAGCTTGGCGGGCCAAGCCGACAACGAGTTCCAACTCAGTTTTTGCGACATCGGCTTCGTTCGATTCGAGCCCTTGAACCGCCGCACGCCGCTGCAGCACCACACGCTCGCGTGGTGTGTTGTCCAGCAGCAGGCGGGTCACGTCGGGCCGCGAATAGTGTCCGGACGGGTCAGCTGCCGCCTTCGAGAGGGAGATCATTCCCAGATCGATGTCGGCGACTACCAAGCCCTCTTCGGTTTCGGGCAGGTTGGTCCCCATCGGCGAGCCATCCGGGCCGTAGATGCGCGCGAAGCCGCCGCCTTCGAGCAAGAGCTGCTTTTGGAGGGGGTCGGTGCACAGCATTTCGTGCATGGCCTTGGACACCGTCGCGCAAGGCGCCACCACGAAGCACTGCCCTTCCACCGCATAGACCTGGCTGACGGCGTTGTTGACCTCGGCGCCGAGCGCGTGCGCAGCACCGCGATAGACCGAGAAGCTCGGCCACGCACCGATGTGGATCTGCTCGTTCTGCGCGTACATGGCGTACTTGCTGAGAGGTTGCAGATGCTCCCAGCAGGCCAGCATGCCGACATTGCCGATGGTGGTTTCCATCACGGCGAGGTCACTGCCGTCGCCCTCTCCGAAGACGGTGCGTTCCACATGCGTGGGCTTGAGCTTGCGGCGGGTCTTGACCACCCGACCCTGATCGTCGAACAGGGCCTGCGCGATGTAGAGGCTGCCCCCGGCGCGCTCGCTGTACCCGGTCGACATCCAGATGCCCAGATCGCCCGCGGCTTGGGCCAAGCGCTTGAATTCGGCCGAGCCGACCACCAGCGAGTTGTCGTTGTAGCGCTGCACGTATTGCATGCCCATGGCCGGCGAGTTCAGCCAGATCCACCACGGGTAGCCCGGGATCCACGTCTCCGGAAATGCCACCAGCTTTGCGCCTTGCTCGGCGGCTTCCTTCATCAGCTTGATCGTCTTGTCGATCGTCGCGTCGAGGTCCAGAAACACGGGCGAAGCCTGGACGGCAGCTACGCGGAGCTTGGGGTGGGCTTGACTTGGCATGGTTTCCTCCTCGGATTTGGTCTGCAATTCGATTTCCGATGAAGAAGACTTCTTGATCGGGCATTCCTATGCTCGGTCTCGACAGCGATTGCGTCTTGCCCGCGACTCGCGGTCCTCTTGTCTGGCCTTCACAACAAGGCAGGAAAGAGCGCTTTGTCGGGCGCATGGGCCATCACCTAGGGCACGCGTACGCCCCGCGCCCGGTTTGGCGTCTTGCTTCTAGCTCGCGGAACTATTGACTTTGCCGCGCTTCTAGGTGTTTTCCGGCACACAGCTTGCTTGAGGACAAAGCGGGCTTGGAGGAGCATTGCATCTGATCGAAATCAACCTGCTTCGCTCTCCTAAACCACAACCCATCCTGAATTCCTTGGGATCGCGATGAGTCAAGTTCTGACCACAGATGCCGTAGCACCCGACCAGCGCCTTGCGTATTGGGTCGACATGATCTGCACGACGTACGTGCAGCTTGAATGCGACGCCAAAGAGAGCGACGACTTCAGAGGCTCGATCCTCAGCCATCAACTGCCGGGGCTGGACCTGTCGGTGGTGACTTCGGGCGCGCAGCGCGTGATGCGAACGCCGCATGTCATCTCCAAGGCGTCGGACGACTACTTCATCGTGAGCCTTCAGACCCAAGGCCATGCCGTCATTTCCCAGGACGGGCGCGATGCGGTGATGTCCCCAGGGGATTTTGCGATCTACGACAGCACACGGCCCTATGTGCTGCACTTTGGAGACGACTTCGAGGAGATCGTGCTGAAGCTGCGTGGTGATCTGCTTCGCTCCCTGGTCCACAACACGGAAGGGCTTACGGCGACAACCGTGTCCGGCCGCACCGGAGCCGGACACCTTCTAATCAACATGATTAGCACCTTGCGAGATGAGGTGGACAGCCTGCTGCCGGCTTCTGCGGCTGCCGTAGCCAGCGGCGTGGTGAATGTGCTCGTGGCGGGTTTGCAATCGCTGCCCGCCTGCAGGAAGGCCGAGTTGTCCTCGATGAGCGCTTATCACGTTGCGCGCATCAGGCAATGCATCGACGACCGACTTCATGACCCAGCGCTGAGCATTGAGTTGATCGCCGCAGAGCTTGCCATGTCAGTCGGGCATCTTCACCGGCTGTTCAAGACCGAACCACTGTCTCCTTCCCAGTACCTCTGGAGTCGGAGGCTCGAGGCTTGTAGCAGAGAGTTGCTCGACTCTCGCCGGGCCAAGGTGTCGGTGGCAGAGATCGCCTTCAGGTGGGGCTTCAACGATGCCGCACATTTCAGCAGGGCCTTCCGTGATCGCTTTAATTGCTCGCCGCGCGAATGGCGCCGGCAGGCGCAGGTCACAGGAACGGCCGCGATAGCAACGGCTCCGAGCAGCTTGTCCTAGCCCGCTATCGGTGGATGACCTCCCCAGCCGGGACGCATCCAATTTGCGAACGTTCCTCCTGCCAGCGGCCGTCGGGGGATGAGAACGACCGTTACAGGAAGCCAAAACCATCTGCTGGCCGACCGCTCAGGGTGACACCCGTCATTGGTTGACCCGCTGCACCCACAGCAAGCTCACTCGAGCATTTACCCGCTCAGCCCCCTCAGCGCGTCATCCAGCACCTCGACCCAATGCCGCACCGGCTGGGTCGTGCCGCTCTGCAGATGCTGGATGCAGCCGATATTGGCCGACACGATCTGCTCGGCCTGCAGCGGCGCCAGCGCTGCCAGCTTGCGGTCGCGCAGCTGCTTGGACAGCTCGGGCTGCAGCACCGAATAGGTACCAGCCGAACCGCAGCAGAGATGGCTGTCATGCGGTGCGCAGTCGATGCGAAAACCCAGCTCACGCAGCGCACCTTCCACGCCACCACTGAGCTTCTGCCCATGCTGCAGCGTGCACGGCGGATGGTAGGCCAGCGAGCCCGGCTTGGCCTTGAGGCGGCTCTTCAGCGCAGGCACCAGCTCGGGCAGCAGCTCGCTGAGGTCCTTGGTCATCTCGCTGACGCGCCGGGCCTTGTCGGCATAGGCCGGGTCATGGGCCAACAGGTGCGCATAGTCCTTGACCATGACGCCGCAGCCCGAGGCATTCATGACCAGGGCCTCGACGCGCTCGCCGAGCCCGGAGACCAGGGGCCACCAGGCGTCGATATTGCGGCGCATCTCGTCCAGCGCCGCCTCGTGGTCGCCGAGGTGCTCGCGGATGGCGCCGCAGCAACCGGCGCCATCGGCCACCACGGTCTGAATGCCGGCCGCGTCCAGCACGCGAGCCGTCGCGCTGTTGATGTTAGGCGCCATGGCCGGCTGCACGCAGCCCAGCAGCAATGCGACCTTGCGGTTGAGCTGGCGCATCGGCCAATCGTGCGCCGTGGCCGGCGGCCGGGCTGGCACCTTGTCCTTCAGCGACGCCGGCACCAGCGGCCGGAACATCTGGCCCAGCTTCATCGCCGGCTTGAACAGCGGCGAGGTCAGCCCCTCCTTCAGCAGCCAGCGCACACGCTTCTCGCCGCTGGGACGCTCGACCTTGGCATCCACCACGCGCCGGCCGATGTCGACCAGGCGGCCGTATTCGACGCCCGACGGACAGGTCGTCTCGCAGTTGCGGCAGGTCAGGCAGCGGTCCAGATGCAACTGCGTCTCGCGCGTGGGTTCAGCGCCTTCGAGCACCTGCTTGATCAGGTAGATGCGGCCGCGCGGGCCGTCGAGCTCGTCGCCCAGCAGCTGGTAGGTCGGGCAGGTGGCCGTGCAGAAGCCGCAGTGCACGCAGCGCCGCAGGATGGCCTCGGCCTCGGCGCCATCGTGGGTGCCGGCGAATTCGGGAGCGAGGGTGGTTTGCATGCCGTCAGTTGCTGGCAAGACGCTCGGCGCACCAGGCCTGCGTCACGTAGGGGAAGGCGATCACCGGCTTGCGCAAGGCCGCAAAACGCGGTTGCAACGCGCGCAATTGCCCAAGCACGGCTTCACGCTCGGCCTGCGGCAATGCCGCGATGAAGCTCACCGAAGCAATCCGGTCGATGACGACCTGCTCGAACGAGCCCTCATGACTGTGCGCAAACTCCGTCAGCTGCAGCGGCGCGAACAGCGCCTGGCCCTCGAAGGGGCGCTTCCATTGCCCGGTGTAGTAGCGCGGCGCGTCCCCTTCATAGGGCGTGATGATCTCGGTGATGGCGGCGACCCAATCGTGGGTTTCGTCCCGCACATTCCAGACCAGGCCGAGCTGACCACCAGGCCGGAGCACACGGTGCATCTCGCGCAGGGCCTGGCTGTTGGCAAACCAGTGAAAGGCCTGGGCGCAGACCAGCACGCCGGCCTCGCCGTCTGCCAAGGGCATGGTCTCGGCGGTACCGGCCAGCGTCCTCACGCCGGGCAGGCTCTGCGACAGCTTCTCGCGCATCGCATCGACCGGCTCCACCGCCGTCACGGCTGCACCGGTGCAAGCCAGCAGCTTGGTGAACTTGCCGGTGCCCGCGCCCAGATCGACGACACGCGCGCCCTTGCGTACGCCGAGCGTCGCGTCCAGCCAGGCGGCGAGGGCCTGCGGGTACTCCGGCCGGCCACGCTGATAGCTGTCGGGGGCGTTGGTGTAGCCGCGCTGGGCGGCGTCATGGATGGGCTGGATCATCAAAGCCCGGCGTAGAGCCGCCCCGGGTTGAACACGCCATGCGGGTCGAAGGAGGCCTTGAGCCGCTTGTGGATGGCCGCCAACGGCGCGCTCAGCGGCGCGAACACGCCCACGCCCTTGTCCTGGGCGCGGAACAGCGTCGCATGCCCGCCCACAGCTGCTGCGGCATCACGCACGCCGGCAGGCGGCATGGGCGTGACGACCCAGCGTTGCGCGCCGCCCCATTCGATGAGCTGCTCGCCATGCAACTTGAGCTCGGGCGTCGCACTCGGCAGGGACAGCCGCCAAAGCCGCGCGCCGCCCGCCACCGCACGCTCGGCGCCGATGAAGAACTCGTCGCTGTGGTCACGCAGGCCGGTCCAGAAGGGCTGGGCCATGTCGCCCGGAATGACATCGCCGCCCAACTTGCGTGCCGCGGCCTCAACGGCCGCGTTCGCGCCGGCCAGTCGCACGAGCAAGGCACCGTCCCACCAGGCACTGGCCTCGATGGGCAGGGGCTCACCGCCCCAGCGGTTGATCGCCATCAAGGCAGCGGACTGGTCGAAATCGAAGCGCAATGTTGCCGTGGCGGCCGGCAGGGGCAGCACCTTCAAGGTCACCTCGGTAATCAACCCCAGCACGCCCAGCGACCCCGCCAGCGCGCGGCTGACATCGAAGCCGGCCACGTTCTTCATGACCGTGCCGCCAAAGCTCAGCAGCTCGCCCCGGCCATTGATCATCACGGCGCCCAGCAGATGGTCCCGCACCGAGCCCAGCGCCGCCCGCGTCGGCCCCGACAGCCCGGCCGCCACCATGCCGCCCACGGTGCCGCGGCCACCGAAGCGCGGCGGCTCGAAGGCCAGGCGCTGCTGCTGGCGGGCCAGCATGGCCTCGACATCGGCCAACGGCGTGCCGGCCAGCGCGCTGATGAAGAGCTCGCTGGGCTCGTAGGCGGTGATGCCATTCATCTCCAGGGTGGACAGCAGCTCGCCGTGCGGCGCCTCGCCATAGAAATCCTTGCTGCCATGGCCCTGGATGCGCAGCGGCTCGCGCGCATTACGCAATCGGGTCTGCAGGTCTGCAAAGCTCAAAACCGCTCCAGTTCCGGGAAGGCCAACAGGCCGCGCTTCACATGCATGCGTCCGTATTCGGCGCAGCGGCTCAGGGACGGGATCTGCTTGCCCGGGTTCAGCGTGCCGGCAGGGTCGAAGGCGCGCTTCAACGCCAGCATCTGCTCGCGCTCCTCGGTGCTGAACTGCACGCACATGGAGTTCAGTTTTTCGACGCCGACACCATGCTCGCCGGTCACCGTGCCGCCCAGGGCCACGCTGCGCTCCAGGATCTCGGCACCGAAAGCTTCGCAGCGGTGCAGCTGGTCGGGGTCGTTGGCGTCGAACAGGATCAGCGGGTGCAGATTGCCGTCGCCGGCATGGAAGACGTTGGCGCAGCGCAGGCCGTATTTCTTTTCCATCTGCTGGATGTCGAGCAGGATGGTGGCCAGGTGCTTGCGCGGGATGGTGGAGTCCATGCACATGTAATCGGGGCTGATGCGGCCCGATGCCGGGAAGGCGTTCTTGCGGCCGCTCCAGAACTTGAGCCGTTGGGCCTCGTCGGCGCTGACCTGGCAGCGCGTCGCGCCGCTGGCCTGCAGCACGGCTTCCATCTTCGCGACCTCCTCGGCCACCTCCTCGGGCGTGCCGTCGCTTTCGCACAGCAGGATGGCCTCGGCATCCAGGTCATAGCCGGCATGCACGAAGTCCTCCACGGCAGCCGTCATCGGCTTGTCCATCATCTCCAGGCCCGCCGGGATGATGCCGGCTGCGATGATGGCCGCGACCGCGTCGCCGGCCTTGCGCACGTCGTCGAAGCTGGCCATGATGCAGCGCGCCAGTTGCGGCTTGGGCACCAGCTTGACGGTGACCTCGGTGATGACGGCCAACATGCCTTCGCTGCCGATGACCAGGGCCAGCAGGTCCAGCCCCGCCGCGTCCAGGGCCTCGCTGCCGAACTCGATGGCCTCGCCCTCGGCGGTGAAGCCGCGCAGGCGCAGCACGTTGTGCAGCGTCAAGCCGTACTTCAGGCAGTGCACGCCACCGCTGTTCTCGGCGATGTTGCCACCGATCGTGCAGGCGATCTGGCTGCTGGGGTCGGGCGCGTAATACAGGCCGTGAGTCGCCGCGGCTTCGCTGATGGCGAGGTTGCGCACGCCGCATTGCACGCGCGCCGTGCGTGACAGCGGGTCCAGCGACAGGATGCGGTTGAACTTGGCCAGGGCCAACGTCAGGCCGGCCTCGTGCGGCATCGCGCCGCCCGACAGGCCCGTGCCCGCGCCGCGCGCGACGACCGGCACACCCAGGCGGTGGCAGGCCTTCAGCACGGCGGCCACCTGGGCTTCGGTCTCGGGCAGGGCCACGGCCAGCGGGCGCTGGCGGTAGGCGGTCAGGCCATCGCATTCATAGGGCGTGGTCTGCTCGGCCTGGTGCAGCAGGGCGTAGGCCGGCAGCAGCGGCGCCAGGGCCGCGATGAGTGCGGCACGGCGGGCGGCGAGGTCCAGCGGGGCGTTCATGACGGGCTCACTTTAGCTTTCGAGGACGAGCCAGTAGGCCGGCTTGTGCAGCGGCGTCTCGGGCGGCAGCAGCGGATTCTTCAGCAGCAGCTGGCGGCGGCGGGGCAGGTGGTGGCGGCGCAGCAGGTCGCCGAAATACTGCTGGAAGAGGCGCGCGAGGCTGCCGTCGCTGGCCGCGGCCTCCATGCCGCGCTGCAACTCGGCCGCCAATCGTGGCCGGTCCGGGCGCACGAAGAGGTAGGAAGCCGCCGGATAGCGCAGCAGCACATGCGGCTCGATGACGAGGTCATGGGCCGCCGGCGTGGTCGCCTCGTCGTCGATCTCGAAGACGGCGCGCGGGAAGTAGTCGATGCGGCGCATGCGCAGCATGTCGAACAGCGCCTCGTAGCGGCTGATGCCCTGCACCGGCAGGCCGTTGGCACGCAGGATGGCGGTGTCGGGCCAGTCCTGGCCCTGGCCGGCGACGTAGCGGGAGAGTTCGTTGAGGTCGTGCAGGTCGCGCCAGCGATCCACGTCCTCGGGGCGGACGAAGGCAACGCGGCAACCGATGAGGCCGCGGTCCATGGGAACGCGCACCGGCAGCAGCCGGGCCTCGCGCTCGATGCTGGTCATGGTCCAGCACAGATCGATCCGCCCGCTGCGGTCGGCCAGTTCGCGCACGACGCGCGCTTGCGTCATCGGCACGGGCGACTCCATCAACTCATAGTCGGCACCGCTGCGCGTGATGGCGAGCTTGATGACGGCCTGCATGTAGTGCCACTGCGGCACGCGGCCGGGTTCGTGCTGGGGATAGACCAGCGGCGCGGGCCGCGCGGGCGCCTCGGTGGCGCAGGCAGCCGCGAGCATGACCAGCAGCGGCCGGCGCCTCATCACCCTCCCGTCGCGCCGGTTCGCCTTCGCCTCAAGGCTTGCGGCGCGCGCTGCTGCGTGGCTTGGCCGCCTTCGCGGCGGCGGTCTTCGCGGCCGGCTTGGGCGCGGCGCCGGACGCCAGGCCCTTGGCGACGCCACCCACCACCGCCCCGGGCACGCTGGCCGCGCGCTTCAGCGTTTCGCTGGCGGCGTCGAAGCTCTGCTTGACGAGGTTGCCGGCGAGGTTCTTGGCCGCATCGGTCGCGGTGTCCTTCATGGCCGAGGTGGCCAGCTGCGTGAACTGCTGGCTCAGCGCCGTCCACCACTGCGTCGGGTCGACGACGGCGGCCGGGTTGTCGGCCACGGCCTTGGCCGCGTCGCCGGCCGTCTTCACGGTCTTGGCGGCGACCTTGCTAGCGGTATTGGCCGTCTTGGTCACCGTCTGAGCCGCAGCCTGGGCCACCGGCGCCGCGGCGGCCAGGATTTCGGGTGGGATGCCGGGCCAGGAGGTGCCGTCGCCACCGGTGGGCAGCTTGAGGCTGTCGCGCAAGTCGGCCAGCGGCACGTTCATCGACTTCAGCGTCGACAGCGTCATGCGCTGCACCTCCAGCGCCTGGATGGTGGCGGCCAGCATGCGCGCGTTCTGCTCCAGCCAGAACTGCACCGTGCGCAGCTCCTCGATGCGCTTGGAGAGCTCCTCGGGATTGAGCGTTGGCGCCACCCATTGGCCGATGCCGGGCAGGGCCGAGCCAGCGTTCTTGACGAGGCCCTGCAGGAACTCGAAACCGGGCACGAACTTGGTGAAGCTGTTGTCGCTCATGTCTTGTCTCCTGTAAGGGCACTTCCATCCTACTTGCTGGGCAGCAGGGCTTCGACAATAAAACCCTGCTCGGCCAGCAGCTTGGGCAGTGCCCGCGGGCCGCTCATGTGCAGCGCGCCCACGGCCACCAGCAAGCGCTGGCCGGCGCCATGCAAGGCCGCGATGCGGGTGGCCAGCGGGCCGTTGCGGTCGTCGTTGACTCGCCTGAGCCAAGCGCGTTCGGCCGGGCTGTCGGCGCAGGCGCACCAGCGCGGATAGTTCGCCAACGTCCCCAGGTCACCGCGCGACCAGGCGCTGCTGAGCCGGCGCAGCGGCTCGCGCATCTGGCCGCCGCGCAACTGGCGCAGGGTGCCGTCGACGATGGCGGGCAGCTCGGCCGCCGCAGGCTCCAGCGCCTGCAGCTGCTCCTCGACGCTCTCCAGCGACTGCACCGGCCGGCCCTCGCTCCTGGCGCGCGCCAGCAGCATGACGTCCTGGCCAAAACCGGCATCAAAGCCATCGCGGCGCGCCTCCATCAGCGACAGCATGCTGAGCTGCAACATGACCGGCAGCGCGCTCAGGGCACCAGGCGACAGGCAGGCGGCGCGGGCCTGGGTGTCCAGGCGCTGGGCCAGAGCCGGCGGCAGGGGTGCGGCTTTGGGCATGGCGGCCAGCACGGCACCGACGTCGGCGGGGTCGAGCTCCACGGCCAGCACCTCGGTCTGCGCCCAGGCCGCGCGCAGGGCCGGCCCGGCATAGGCCCAGTCGGCCTTGCCGACATGCAGGCTGCCGAACAGATAGCTGGTGTGGCCGCCACGGCTGACGCGCCACAGCAGGCCACGGTCCGGCGCCTTGGCGGCCCAGGTGGCGGCCTGCTCGGCACTCGGCAGGGCCGGCGCCGGCGGGCAGGCGGCATGGGCACTGCCGACGAGAAAGGCCAAAAGGAGGGCGCGGATCATGGGCGGGGTTCGATACGGAGTTCACCAGGTTTCTGGCTGAAGTGCAGGCGACCGAGCACGTCCATGCCAAGCAGCGGCGCGCCCAGGTCGGGCAGCACAGTCACCATCAACTTGTCGGCGCGCACGCCGCCTTCCAGCGCAACGTCGGCCCGCACAAGAAAGCCGCGCGTGGCGCCGGCCGCGGTATGGGCGCGCACGGCGCCCAGCGGCTTGAGGCCGGCGCGCTCCGCCAACACTTGCGGCAGGGCCGTCGTGGTGGCGCCGGTGTCGACGAGGAAATCCACCTCGATGCCGTCGACCCGGCCGGGCCAGTGGAAGTGGCCGTCGCCCCCGCGCGTCAGCACGATGACCTCGCCGGCAAGCTGGAAGCGGCTGGCCTCGCGCTCGTGCTCCCACAGCTTGAAACCCAGGAAAATGCCCAAGCCGATCAACAGCCAGATCGTCATCAGCTTGAGGGTGTGCGGCAGATCCTGGTGGGACACGGGGGGCGACTGAGGCGAGGGTTTGCGCGGGACCACACGATACCCGGCCCCACCAGAATGCCTTCATGACGCCGCCGCCCGCCCTGCTCATCGCACTGCTGCTCGCCGGTGGCAGCGATGAGCTGGTGTTGAACCGCTTCAACGACCCCTTCGAGGCCGTGTCGGCCGATATCGCCGATTGCCCGGAGCCCCGCGGCCCGCGCATCACGGCCGCCGAGGCCCGCGTGCAAGCTCACCATCGCGCCGAGCGCGGCACCACCTGCTGGCTCAAGGGCGAATGCAGCGAACCCAATGCCTTCCGCTATGACGCGACCATTGCCGGGGCCTTGCGTGCCAAGCTGAACGGCACGGCCGCCCTGCATCCGAGCAGCCTGTGGCTGACCGTGCAGGGCCGGGTCGTTTACCTCGAGGGCTGCGTCGGGCGTGCCGAGCAGGCGACCGAATTGGAGGCCCAGGCACGCGGGTTGCCGGAGGTGCAGCAAGCCCTGGCCCTGGTGCGGGTCGGCCAGGGCGGCGTCGTGCCCTATCGGCGCATGAATTGACCTGCAAGACCCCAGGCGTGACAACGCCGCCCTGCCTTGTCACGATGGCCCCATGCAACTGCTGAAGCGTTTTGCCACCCTCTTCGCGCTGACGGCCCTGCTGGGCCTGATCGGCTGCTCCAGCCTGACGCTGGCCTATGGGCAGCTGCCACTGCTGGCCGGGCTTTGGGCGGACAGCTATCTCGACCTGGACAGCCCGCAGCGCGGTCAGCTCAAGACGCAGCTGCAGGCCTGGCAGGCCTGGCATCGCCGCGAGGAGCTGCCGCAATGGATTGCGCTGGTGGGCCAGGCCCATGCGGCGCTGGACGACGGCGTCACCCAGGACGAACTGCTGGCCCTGGAGCGCGGCGCGCGCGCCAGCGTCGAGCGTTGCCTGCAGCACGCCGCGCCGCTGGCCGCGCCGGTGCTGGCCAGCCTGCGGCCCGAGCAGTGGCAACACCTGGAAAAGAAGATGGCCGAGAAGACGACCGAGTGGCGGGAGAAGCAATCGGGCAAGCGCGGGCCCGACGAGCGCGCCAAGCGCTACACCAGCAACCTCGAACGCTGGCTGGGCGACCTGGACCGCTCGACCCGCAAGCAGGCCGCAGCCGACGCTCGCGGCTGGCATTTCGACCTGCCCGTCATGGCCCAGGCCCGTGCCGCACGCCAGGTGCGGCTGGTGCAGGCCCTGCGCGCCTGGGCGCACCAGGACCTGGCCGCGGGCACCGCCCTGCTGATGCAGGACTCACAGACCCAGCCCACCGAGCAGCCCTATCGCGAGCAGATCGTCGCCAGCCTGCTGAAGCTGCTCAACAGCCTGGATGCCGAGCAGCGGGCCGCCGTCCGCAAGCATTGGGCCGACTGGGCGGCCGAACTGCGCAGCCTGCAGGCGGCCTGAACCCGGGCTTCAACTCCTCAGGGCGGCCACCGGTGCCAGGCGCGCCGCGCGCCGGGCTGGCACCCACACGGCCAGCTGGCCCAGGGCCCACAGCGCCAGTGCGCCAGCGGGCAGATAGCCCCAGGGCAGGCGCGGCAGTTCGTAGCTCTGCATCAGCAGCTGGCTCAGGGCCCAGGCACCGGCCATACCGATGAGGATGCCGGTCGTCGTCAGCAGCAGGTTCTCGAGCTGGAAGTAGCGCAGGATCTGGCCCTGGGTGGCGCCCAGAGCGCGGCGCGTGCCGATCATGCGGGTGCGCTGCTGCACCCAGAAGCTCGCCAGGCCGACGATGCCCATGGCCGTCACCAGCAGCAGCGACACGCAGACACCGCCCATCAGCCAGGCCATGGCGCGGTCCTGGGCGTAGAAGGACGAACGCATCTCGGTCAGGCGCTGGCTCTGCGTGACGACACGGCCCTGGTCGCCTTCTTCGAGCACCGCGGCCGCGGCCTTGATGCGCGAGTCCAGCTGGCCCGGCTCGGCGCGGATCACGTACGAGCCGCCGCCGCGCAGCGGCAGGATCATGGCGGCACCATCACCGTCGCCACGGGCGCGGTGCAGCTGCGTGTGCGTCAGCGTCTGGACGACGCCGATGATGGTCGACGGCGAGCGGCCGAAGATATAGACCTGCTTGCCCAACGCCGGCTGGCCGGGGAAGAGCTTGTCGGCCATCACCTTGTTGATGATGAGCTGCGGGATCTTGGGATCGGAGACGCTGAAGGTCTGGAAGTTGTCGAGCACCTCGTCGGCCGTGAAGTTGCGGCCCTCCAGCAGCTTGAGCCCGAAGGTCGGGATCATCTGTTCATCGGCCGCGTATTGCGCTGCGCTGATGCGCAGGCCCTTGTTGTCGGGCTCAAGCGAGACGCCGCTGTTGTTGCTGTTGTTGCCGTAGACGATCTGGTTGGGCACCGTGGCCGCCTTGATGCCTGGCAGCGCACGCAGCCGCGTGAGGTCCTCGGACACGATGCCGGCGGTGCGCTCGGGCGGCTGGGGCTTGCTGCCGCGCAGGGTCAGCACGCCGATCTCGGTCTCGGCCATGCCGCTGTCGGTGTTCAGCGCCTCGACGCGGGTCTGGATCAGGTGCAGCGCATTGGTGACGATGGCGCAGGTCAGCGCCACCTCCAGCACGATGAGGCCGGCCGCGATGCGGTGGCGGCGCAGCGTCGACAGGATGGGCGCGAGATCGCTCAGGGCCCGGCCAAACGCCCCGAGGGGGTTGCCGGTGGCGCGGGCTGGCGGGACGATGGACAGCGTGGAGGAGTCAGACATCACTGCACCTTCAGTTGGACGGCGGGGGTGACGAGGGCCGCACGCCAGGCCGGCAGCAGGCCGGCGAGCAGGCTGGCCAGCAGGGCCAGGCCCAGCGTCAGGGCCAGCATGCTGGCGTCGAGCTCGGCCAGCTTGGCGTAGTCGTTCGGGCTCTGGCGCACCAGCCACAGCCCGCCCTGGGCGAACAGCAGGCCCAGCAGCGCGCCTGCCAGGCCGAGCAGGCCGGCCTCGACGACGAACTGCTTGAAGATGTCGCCGCGCGTCGCACCGAGTGCGCGGCGCACGCCGATCTCGCCGCTGCGGCGCAGCGTCTTGGCCAGCAACAGGCCCACCATGTTGACGACGCAGACGGCCAGGAAACCAAAGGCCAGCCAGGTCTGCAGGCGCACATCGGCGGGCAGCACCTTCTGCGCGCCCAGCCAGTCCATCACGTTGCGCAGGCGCACATTCGTCGGTCGCTCGTAGCGGCCGGCCTTGCGCTGAGCCTCGGAGTAGGCGACGAGGTAGTCGCGGTAGGCGGCGGCCTCCTCGGGCTTGGCGAACTCGACCCAGTACTGGATCCACGAGCAGCTCGCGTTCAGGTCCAGCGAGGTGCCGCCGTTGGCGCCCTTGGCCCAGCAGTTCATATTGCCCCAGTGGCCCATCTTCAGCAGCATGGCCGTCGAGAACGGCAGGTAGAAGTCCTCGGTCTCGGTGTAGCTGCCCAGGGTCAGGTCCCAGAAATGGGGCTGCACCTTCCAGGGCTTGAGCACGCCGACGATGCGCAGCGGCTGGCCGCGCACGATGACTTCCTTGCCCAGGCTGTTGCCGCCGCCGAACAGCTTCTCGTTGAGCGACGCCGAGATGACGGCGACACGCGCCTCGCCTTCGTCGTCGGCCGCGCTCCAGCCGCCGCCGTATTGCCACGGCGCGTCGAACATCGCGAAGAAGTCAGCCGACGTCATGCGCACGCTCGAGAAGATCGGCTTGGTCTGCGCATCGGGCAGGCCCACGGCGGTGTTGAAGCCGCTGGACATCGCCTGGCGCAGCGCCTTCTTGTCGCGCAGCAGTGCCGTCGCGTCATAGCGGCTCAGGTCGAAGTTGGGCTCTTCACCGGCCTTCCAGCTGACGATGTCCGACGCGTCGAGCTGCACGTTGAATAGGCGAGCGCTCTTGGCGGGAATGGGGTCGCCGGAGAGCACGTGATAGACGGTCAACGTCGTCATGCAGGCGCCGATGCCCAGGGCGAGCGCCATCACCATCAACGCGGAGAGGCCCTTGGCGGCAAGCGTGTTGCGCCAGGCGAGTTCGAGGTAGTGAAGAAACATCAGCGGTTCTCCAGAAGAGCGTTGACGGTGGCCAGTTCGGCGTCACCGAGAGAGCCGGCCGCCTGGTGCAGGGCGAGCAGGGCCAGCACATGGCGGTGGCGGGCCTGGGTCTGCGCGTTCTGCGCGCCGGCCAGGGTCTGGATGGCGAGGAGCAGATCGGTGGTGCTGCGCGTGCCCAGAGTCAGCCCGGTGCGCGTGGCTTCGAGCGCGCGCTCGGCGGCCTCGACGGCGACCTGCGCGGAGCGCAACTGCACCGCGCCCTGGCCCACGGCGAGGTGCTGCGCCCTCACCTCGCGCAGCACGGCGCGGCGGCCGGCTTCGAGCTGCTCGCGGGCGGCATCCCGCTGAAAGCCGGCGCGGTCGGCCGCGGCGGCCACGGCGCCGCCGGCAAACAGCGGCACGGTCAGGCGCAGGCCGACCAGCGTCGGCGTGCGGCTGGCATCGAAGGCCGACACGCCGCTACCTCCACCGACATTGCGGCGCTGCGTCGTGTCCACGCCCACACTCAGCGTCGGCAGATGACCGGCGCGCGCGGCGGAGATGCGCTGCTCGCTGGCCTGCACGTCCAGCTGCAGCGCGCGCAACTCGGGGTTGGCCTGCAGCGCACGCGCGGTCCAGGCTTCGGCGTCGTCCGGCAAGGCTTGTGCATCCAGCGCACGGCGCAACGGCTGCAGGGTGGTGACGGGCACGCCGGTCAATTGGGCCAGCGCCTCGCGGGCATCGGCCAGGTTCAGTTCGGCGGCCAGCGTGTTGCTGCGCGCCAGTTCGCGGTAGGCGCGCGACTGGTCGGCCTCGACCTGCGCCGACAGGCCGGCCTTGAAACGCGTGTCGGCCTCGCTGACCTGGCGGGCGAAGGCCTCTTCGTTGGCGCGCGCCGTGGCCAGCTGGGCCTGGGCCGACAGCAGGCCGAAATAGGCGTCGGCGACGCGGGCCCGCGCGGCCTGCTCGGCGGCGGCCAGGCGCGCGGACTGGGCCGAGGCCTGGCTGCGGCTGGCGTCCCATTCGCGCAGCGCGGCCAGGTCGAAGAGGGGCTGGCTGATGCTGCTGGTCGTCGTGCGCGAGCGCTCGCCACTGCCGTTCTCGCGCTGCTCGCTGCTCTGCAGGTTCCACTGCGGCAGCAGCGCCGCGCGGGCTTCGCGTGAGGCCGCTTCCTGCGCGCCGTTGAAGGCCGCGGCCTGGCGCAGCAGCGGGTCGGCCGCGCGCGCCTGCGCCCAGACCTGCAGCAGGTCGTCGGCTTGCGCGGTGGCGCAAGCGATCAACAGCAGGAACGCGATGGTTTTCAAGCGGCGAGCTCCGCAGCCAGGTCGACAACCTGACCGTCGATGACGTGGACATTGCGCTGCGCACGTGCGGCCAGCTGCGGGTCATGCGTGACCATGACGATGGTGGCGCCGTCGCGGTGCAGTTCTTCGAGCAGCTCCATGACGCTGCGCGCCATCGCGCTGTCGAGGTTGCCGGTGGGTTCGTCCGCCAGCAGCAGGCGCGGCTCGCCGGCCAGGGCCCGGGCGATGGCCACGCGCTGCTGCTGGCCGCCCGACAGCTCGGCCGGGTAGTGGCGGCCGCGGGCCGACAGGCCGACGCGGGCCAGTGCATCGGCAGCGCGCTTCTTGCGCTCGGCGCCGCCGAAGCCGCGGTAGCGCAGTGGCACCTCGATGTTGTCGAGCACGCTCAGGTCGGGGATCAGGTTGAAGGCCTGAAAGATGAAGCCGATCTTCTGGTTGCGGATGCGCGAACGCTCGGCGTCGCCCATGCGGCTGACGTCGATGCCGTCGAGCTTGTAGCTGCCGCCGCTGAAGGCTTCCAGCAGGCCAGCGATGGTCAGGAAGGTCGTCTTGCCTGAGCCCGACGGCCCGGTCACTGCGACGAACTCGCCCTCGTTGACGGTCAGGTTGAAGTCGCGCAGGGCATAGGTCTCGACCATTTCGGTGCGGTAGACCTTCTGCAGTTTTTCCATTTGGAGCATGGGGGTTGTCCTGTTCACTTGGAGTGGGCGTGGTGGTCTAAGTGGCACTTGCTTGGTGGCAAGGTGCCGGGAGTCCCGCCCGGCGGCGGGGTAACTTTCTTCTGCGGCGCCAGAAGAAAGTCACCAAAGAAGAGGCGCTGAACCGCACACGATCGCGACGACGCCATAAGCGTCGCGCGAAAACTCTCTGCATCGTTTCGGGCAGACGCGACCCGCTGCGCTCTCGCTGCTGTCCCTATGACGAGCACSATYCAYCGCCCCTTCAYGCCGSTTAACGCCGGCTGCACGCCGRGCTCACCAGGGAATACCGCGTCGCTCGGGCGACGCTGCATTTGGTTTTCTCGTGAGCCCGGCGTGCAGCCGCGCGTTAGGCGGGCTGAAACGGCGATGGGTGACGCTGCTGATAAGGACAGCAGCGAGAGCGCAGCGGGTCGCGTCTGCCCAATCACCGAGTGGCTGTTGCACGGCACAGCTCGTGCACGTGGTGCTGGTGTGCGGTTCAGGGCCTCTTCTTTGGTGACTTTCTTCTGGCCCCGCAGAAGAAAGTTACCCGGCTGCCGGGACGGACTCCCGGCAATGCAGCGATCAGCAGCACTCGTCGCAGCACCAACCTGATCAAACATCACGACCAACCCTCAATCCGCAATCAGGACGCGCTCCGCGCCCTTGAAGTTGTCCGACCCGGAGATGACGACGCGGTCCCCGGCCGAGAGGCCCGAGATCACCTCGACCCGTTCCAGCGAACGCGCACCCAGCTTGACGGCGACCTTCTCGGCCACGCCGCCCCGCACCACGTAGGCAAAGCTGCCGCCGCTCTCGTCGACGAAGCTGCCGCGGGCCACGCCCAGCACCTTGTCGCGCTTGTCCAGCAGCACGCGCACCGACAGGCGCTGGTTCTGGCGCAGCTGCTCGGGCTGCTGGCCAGCAAAGCGCAGCCGTGCGCTGACCTCGCCGTTGACGACCTCGGGCGAGACCGAGCTGACCTGGCCGGCCCAGCGCTGCCCGTTGCCGGTGATCTCGCCAGGCATGCCGGGCTGCAGTTCGCGGGCAAAGCTCTCGGCCACCTGCATCTGCACTTCCAGGGCCGACAGGTCGATGACGGACAGCAGCTTGGTGTCGCGGGCGACATTGGTGCGGTCGGGAATGAAGAGCTGGCCGACCTGGCCATCCACCGGTGACCGCACCTGCAGCTCGCTCACCTGGCGCTCCAGGTCGGCGACGAGCAGTTGCTGGCGCGCCAGCGCACTCTGCTTGGCCTGCACGTCGAGCTTGAGGCTGTCGGTCTTGAGGCCGCGCAGATCGCGGGCCTGATCGTGCGCGAGCTTGGCCTTGGCCAGAGCGTCCTGGGCACGCTCGACCTGCATGCGCGCCGTGGCGCCGGCCTCGAAGGCCTGGGTCTGGCGGGCCAGGTCGTTCTGGGCGGTCTGCTGGTCGATGCGGGCGTTCTCGAAGGCGCTCTGCAGCGCGGCCGTCTGTTGGCGGGCCTCGACCTCGGCGCGGGCCAGGTCGGCGCGCAAGGCATCGACATTGCTGCGCTCCTGCGCGAGGCGGTTGGTCAGCTCGGGTGAGTCGACGCGGGCCAGCACCTGGTTGCGCTTGACCGGGTCACCGGCCTGCACGGCGAGCGTGACGGTGCCGGCGCCGGGCGCGAACAGCGTCGGGCTCTGCGCGGCGACGACACGGCCTTCGCCGGCGACGTCGCGCGTCAGCGGTGCCACGTCGACGGTGGCCACGGACAGCCGGGCGATGCTGACGGCCGAGTCGGCGGACAGCATCTGCTTGATTCGGCCGCCGCTCACCAGCACGAGCACGGCCACGACGACCGCGCCGCCGGCCAGCAGCAGCGGCCAGCGCCGGGACTTTTGAGCGAGGGGGCGGTCCTGTTCCGAAGTGTCGCGAAAGCGGGTGTTCATGCCCTGTCTTCCGCAAGGGATGTGCCAGCACGCGCCGCGTGAAAAATCAACGACTTGCAACCGTGACATGTGTCCGCGGACAGGTGGCGGACAGTCCGTACAAGGTCCGCAACGGGCAGCAGCGTTTGCTTACGAAAGCGCACAACTGGTGGCGAGACGACACGACTGGCCGGCTCCAACAATCGCGCCGCTTCGGAGACTGAAATGACTCTCGCCCGACTTTGCCTGCTGGCCGCGCTGACCAGCCTGAGCTGGCCAGCGCTGGCTAACGATCTGCCGCCGTCGGCCATGACGGCGTCGGAGGCGCGCCGCTTCCTCGGCCAGGCCAGCTTCGGGCCGACGGACGCCAGCGTCACCGATGTGATGGCCCGCGGCCGCGCCGCCTGGCTGACGGGTCAGTTCAACCTCGCCAACTCCGACTTCAGCGGCGTGCCGTATGTCGACCCCGACTCGAGCAAGGGCTGCCCCACGGGCGCGCCGGCCACCTGCAAACGCGACAACTACACGCTGTTCCCGGTGCAGGTGCAGTTCTTCGCCAACGCCGTCAACCAGCCCGACCAACTGCGCCAGCGCACGGCCCTGGCGCTGTCGGAGATCCTGGTCGTGTCGGGCAATGTCATCAAGCTGCCCAATGCGATGGCCGACTACCAGCGCATCTTTTTGCGCAACGCCTTCGGCAACTTCCGCGACGTGCTCAAGGAGGTGACGCTGTCCCCGGCCATGGGGCGCTTCCTGAACATGGCCAACAACGACAAGCCCAGCCCGACCAAGGGTATCGAGCCCAACGAGAACTACGCCCGCGAGGTGCTGCAGCTGTTCTCCATCGGCCTGTCCCAGCTCAACCTCGACGGCAGCCTGCAGCTCGATGCCAAGGGCCAGCCCATCCCCAGCTACGACCAGGACACGGTCGAGGGCTTCGCCCACGCCTTCACCGGCTGGACGTATGCGCCGCGGCCGGGCGCGACGAAGAACAAGTTCGGCAACCCGAGCTATTACGACGCGCCCATGGTCGCCTTCGACGACCACCACGACAAGGGCACGAAGAAGCTGCTGAACGGGACCATGCTGCCCGGTGGCCAGACGGTGCAGGCCGACCTCGACGCAGCCGTCGACAACATCTTCAACCACCCCAATGTCGGCCCCTTCATCGGCCGCCAGTTGATCCAGCAGCTCGTCACGGCCAACCCCAGCCCGGCCTATGTGCAGCGCGTGGCCACGGCCTTCAACGGCGGGGCCCTCGTCAACGGCCAGCGCAGCAAGCGCGGCGACATGAAGGCCGTGCTGACGGCCATCCTGACCGACGCCGAGGCCGCCTCCCCACAGGCGCCCGCCAACTTCGGCAAGCTGCGCGAACCCATCCTGCAGCTGACCCACCTGCTGCGCAGCATGGGCGGCGTCAGCGATGGCGTCTGGCTGCGCAGCCAGGCCGCGAGCCTGGGCCAGACGGTCTACAGCCCGGCCAGCGTCTTCAACTTCTTCCCGCCCGACTACGACCTCCCCGACAACCCCAGCCTGGACGGCCCAGCCTTTGGCGTCTTCAACGCCAGCGCCGCCTTCAAGTTGAGCGGCGTGCTGCAGACGGCGCTGAACGGCAAGGGCGTGGCGGCCGACGCTTCCGTCCCCGGCGCCACCGGCACCAAGATCGACCTGACCCGCTGGCAGGCTCTGGCCGCAACGCCGACCAGCCTCGTCGCCGAGATCAACCGCGTGCTCTTCGCCGGCCGCGCCAGCACGGCGCTGCAGACCGCTCTGCTGAAGGCCGCGCAGATCGCGCCGGCCACCAAGCCGCTGGATCGCGCAAAAGCCGCGTTGTTCCTCGCCGCGATGTCCCCCGAATACCTGGTGGAGAACTGAAATGCTGTCCCGTCGCCATCTGCTCTCCCACGCCGCCGCCTTCGCCGGCGCTTCCGCCCTGCCCTCGCTGGCCGCGCCGCTGGCCGGCAGCGACTACCGCGCCCTCGTCTGCGTCTTCCTCTACGGCGGCAACGACGGCAACAACATGGTCGTGCCGATGGACACCGCCGGCTACGCGGCCTACGCCCGGGCACGCGGCACGGCCGGCGCCGGTGGGCTGACGCTGCCGCAATCGGCCCTCGCACCGCTGAACGGCGGCGGCGTCGGCCTGCACCCGGCGCTGACGCCGCTGGCCGACATCTGGAATCAGGGCCACCTGGCCGTGCAGGCCAATGTCGGGCCTCTGGTCAGGCCCATGACCAAGGCCGAGTTCAACGGTTCAGGAGCCCAGCGGCCGAGCAATCTCTTCTCGCACGACGACCAGCAGGACCAGTGGCAGCGCGGCCAGTCCTTCAGCGGCAATGCGGCCACGTCGGTCACCGGCTGGGGCGGCCGGATCGCCGATTTGCAGGCCGCCAATGGCGTCGTCCCCATGGCCCTGTCGGTCAGCGGCAACAACGTCTTCATGAACGGCGCGACCCACGCCGGCCTGACGGTCGGCAGCGGCACCAGCTTCGCGATCAAGGGCTTTGGCAACAACCCCGGCGCCAGCCCGCTCTACCAGCTCTATCAAGGCCTGCTGCAGCAGCCCTATGCCAACGCCGAGGAACGCGCCGCGGCCAGCGTGCTCAACCAGGCCCTCAAGGCCAGCAATGTCCTGAACACGGCGCTGTCGGGCACCGGCAGCATTGCCGGCCTCTTCAGCGGCCTGGGCAGCAACATCGCCCAGCAGCTGCTGACGGTGGCCAAGATGATTGAGGGCCGCTCGGGTCTGGGCGTCACGCGCCAGCTCTTCTTCGTCAGCATGGGCGGCTTCGACACCCACAACGACCAGCTCAACCAGCAGCAGGCCCTGTTCTCGGACCTCGGCCCCGCGCTGAAGGCCTTCTACGACGCGATGCAGCAGCTCGGCGTTGCCAACGCGGTGACCACCTTCACCGCCAGCGATTTCGCGCGCACCTTGCAACCCGCTTCGGGCGGCGGCACCGACCACGCCTGGGGCAACCACCAGTTCGTGCTCGGCGGCGCCGTCAAGGGCGGGCTCTACGGCCGCATGCCCCAGCTCGTGCTCGCCGGGCCGGACGACATGTCCGACGAGGGCCGCTGGCTGCCGACCACGTCGGTCGACCAGATGAGCGCGACGCTGGCCAGTTGGTTCGGTGTCGGCGCGGCCGACCTGGGCGCGGTTTTCCCCCACCTGGCCAACTTCAACGTGAAGAACCTGGGCTACTTCGGCTGATGACAAAACTGGCAGGGGCCGCTGGTACAACCGTCCCATGCCCGACACCTACTCCATCCAGTGCCGCTGCGGCCACCTCCGCGGCCTGCTGCAGCCCACACGCCCGTCCAATCGCTGTGTCTGCTATTGCTCCGACTGCCAGGCCTTTGCCCGATACCTGGGCGCGCAAGACGCGCTGGACAACCAGGGCGGCAGCGACATCGTGCAGGTCCCGGCCTCTCACGTCGTGTTCACGCAGGGCCAGGACCGGCTGACCTGCATCCGCCTGACCGACAAAGGCATGCTGCGCTGGTACGCGAGCTGCTGCCGCACGCCGATCGGCAACACTCTCGCAGACCGGAAGGCCGATTTCGTCGGCCTGATCCATACGGGCCTCGGTCAGGACAAGGCCGCGCTCGCGGCGTCGTTCGGACCGGTCACGATGCGTGTGGGCGTCGACGGCGCCCTGGGCGACAGCAAGCCGAAAGCGGCGGGCATGTTCAGCGGCATCGCCAAGACCCTTGCCATGATCATCATGGGCCGTCTGCGCGGGACCTACCGCGCCAGCCCCTTCTTCGATCCGCAGACCGGCACCCCCGTTGCGAAGCCCCGGGTGCTGTCCACCAAGGAACTTGCGGCGGCCAAGCGCGTCGGCTGAACGCAGCTACTTCGCCTGAAGCTCTTCGCAGGGCTGGATCATCAGGCCGTAGTTGGCCTCCTTGGCATACAGGAAGCGCCCGCTGCTGACTTCGAACAGCAGCTCGGTTGACACGATGCGGCCCCACCAGGCGCGCAGGAAAAGCAGATCCTCGTTCAGCCACTGCACCTCGACGTTCTGGGCCAGCTCGGCGAAGTCCAGCCGCCAGGCGCGCTTGGGGCCCTGCAGCGTGTAGATCTCGATGGTGTTGACGCGGGGCACGCCCTCCTTCGTCGAGTCGATGGTCACCAGACGATGGAAGGCCGCCGTGTCGTGGGGTGAGCGCGGCTTGTACTCGGGATCGCTGTCGTCCAGCTCGCGCTCCGGCCGGGCGACCAGGCGCTTGACCGACACATGACCCGCCAGCGRCACCAGACGCGGCGCGGAATACTCGACGCTGACGGCGTCGCAACGGGGGGCAGCCTGAGCATTGCAGGCAAGGATCAGCAGGGCGAGAGCGGTGTGGCGCATGGGGCGAGACGCTGGAGGTGGCGGGAGGCTGCCAGCCTCCACGCCCCGCGCCGCGGCGGGATGACTTCGTTCGTGGGGGGCGGGCGGCTTTCAGGCGCCGACCGCGACAAGGAAGCAGTAGGCCAGCACCGCGCCCCACAGGCACAGCCCGAACAACGAGGAAGCGCTTCGCATCATGTCGTTCTCCCATCCGTTAGAACGCGGCTGCCGGCGCCTCAGGCACGCAGCAGCTTGTCCGCATAACGCCAAGTTTGCGGGGCTTGGGGAAACACTGTTGCCAGTGCGGTTTCCGACAGGCCGAGATGGCGCTGCAGCAACGGCGTCAGCACCTGGCGGAAGTCAGTGCGCACGGCCAGGTCACGTCCGTCGGCCAGGGCGCTTGCGTCCAGGCCCGGCCATTCGCCCAGCATCTGCCCGCCGGCGACCGGGCCGCCGAGCAGCCAGATGACATTGCCGCGGCCATGGTCGGTGCCGCCGTTGCCGTTCTGGCGCAACGTGCGGCCGAACTCGCTGACGACGACGATGACGGTGTCCCTGTAGGTGTCGCCCAGGCCCACGCTCAGCGCATCCAGGCCCTCGCCCAGGCTGGCCAGGCGGTTGGCGAGCTGGCCGCGGGCGGCACCCTGGTTGACATGGGTGTCCCAGCCGCCCACCGCCGTGAAGGCAAGCTGGGTGTGGGCGTCCTTGCGGATCAAGGTACCCAGGCGCCGCGCATCAGCGGCGAAGCTGCGCGCGGACGGCGCACCGGCGTCGGCGCTCGGATCCATGGACTTTCCCTCGCCCGCCGCCATGCTGCGGCTCATCTCGCCGCGGCCCTGGGTCGTATCACGCAGCGTGCCGCTGAGCTGGGCGTCGTTGGCATAGAGCTTGGCGAGGCCTGCCTGCATCTGCGGGTCGTCGATGGCGCGGCGCTGCATCGCATTGGGCCCCAGGCCGAGGCTGGCGACGCTGGCCGTGCCGGCAAAGATGCGCGGCGGCGTGCTGCCCTGGCTGATCGCGCGCGTTGGCGCCGGCTCACCCGGCAGGGCCGTCAGCAGCCGGTTCATCCAGCCATCGGGCGTGGACTTGCGACCCGGCGTACCGGACTCGAGGTAGTCCTGGGCGTCGAAATGCGAGCGCGTCGGGTCGGGCGAGCCGCTGGCATGCACGAAGGCGAGCTGGCCGCCGTCCCAGTGGCGCTTCAGCGGGCTCAAGGATGGATGCAGGCCGAACAGCGAATCGAGCTTGATGAGGCCATCCTCCGCGCCCGGTGCCGCGAGCGCAATCTGCGGGCGGCTGGTGGCGTACTCGCGCTCGCCATAGGGCGCGACGACCGACAGGCCGTCCACCGCGCCGCGCAGCATGACGACGACGAGCTTCTTCTGGGTGCCCCCCTGGGCCTGCACGAGGGACACCGGCAGGCCACCTAGGGTGAAGGCACCGAAGTGCAGCAATTGACGACGCAGCATGGCGGTCACCTCTTCATGAAATCAGGGCTGGCGAGCAGCAGGGCAACCTGCTGGCCGGCGGGCTCGGCGGCCAACGTGCGGCGCGTAGGTTCACTGACCGACGCACCCAGGGTGCTGGTCAGCTTCTCGGCGCTGATGCCACTGCGCTGGCCCAGCGTCGTCGCCAGTTGCACGCGCTGCGTCAGCGCCTCGGGGTTGCGCCAGGCGGCCGCAGTGTTCTTGTAGCCATCGGGCGTTTGTGCGCCGTAAAGAGGCTGGCCCGCCTGCGCCAGCGCGGCGAGCAGATTGCGCGGGTCGGCCGGCTGCAGGTCCAGCGCGCGCAGGCTGGACAGCAGGTATTGGTAGGGCGTCTTGAACTTGGCCTGGTAGGCCTCGCGGCTCCAGAACTCATCGGCGCGGATCAAGGTGCGCGCGAACTCGCGCAGGTCGCCGCCCGTGGCCTTGAAGTTGTCGGTGAGCTTTTGCACCAGGCTGGCCGGCGGGTCGTCGGCCACAAAGGCCTGAGCGAACTTGGTGGCCAGATGGCGGGCCGTGGCGGGATGGGTGGCCAGCACGTCCAGCGCGTGCTCGCCCTCGGCCTGGCCGGCGCCCTTGACGCTATGGCCCAGCCAGGTCTTGCTGCCGTTGTCATGCTTGCGCGGCTCGAAGGCGAACAGGTCGCCCGTGCCGCCGACCAGCGCCTTGCGCGTGTCCAGGCCCCAGCCGGTCAACATGCGCGCCAGCTCGGTCACGTCACGCTGGGCGTAGCCACCGTCCACGCCCAGCGTGTGCAGTTCCATCAGCTCGCGGGCGTAGTTCTCGTTGAGGCCGCTGGGCACCCGGGCCTTCAGCTCCGGCCGCTCGGCCAGGAAGCGGCGCGCGCGCTGCGGCGGCGCGTAGCCGGCGACGACGCTCTGGGCGTTGTCGAGGTAGATCAGCATGGCCGGGTGCTTGGCGGTGGCGCCCAGCATGTCGCGAAAGCGCCCGAGCACATGGGGCCGGATGGCGCGCTGCTCGTAATCGGCCACGAGCACGCCGACCGCGTTCTTGCCCGCAAAGACGTTGAAGTGGTTGAACCAGAACTCGGTCAGCACCTCTTCGAGCTGGGCCGGGCTCAGCAGCGCACGCGACAGACGGGCCGTCGCGGCCTGGCCGACGAGGGGGCGGATCTTGTCGCGCACTGCATTGATCGCATCGGCATCGGTCTTCATGCCCTGGGCCTGCTCACGCCGGGCCTCGCGAGCGGCCTTCACCGCCTCGCGGTAGCGACCCAGCAGCTCGGCCTGGCCGAGTTGGAGCACCTCCAGGCTGGCCAGGCGGGCGCTCAGGCCTTCAGGCTGCGGCAGGCGGCGCGGTTCCAGTTGCTCGCTGAGGAAGCGCTCCAGCCATTTGTCGGCGCCTTGCGCGGCGATGGCGGCGGCGTCAGCCGGGCGCGGGCCGTAGCCCAGGCGGTTTAGCGCGTGCAGGGCGCGCTCATCGGCGCTCAGGGCCGGAGCTGCAACCGCAACAGCCGCCTGGCTGCGGCGCGCTGCCAGCATGACGCCGCCGGCCAGGGCGGCGGCACTGCTCAGCACAAAGCGGCGGTTTTTCATGGGGACCTCTCCGGTTTCTTGAACCAGAGAATCGCCCGATTCACGCAAGCTCGTATGGCCGATGCGCAAAGATTTGTAGCGAGGAGCCCCTCTCGCCCGAGGCTGGCCGGCTAGGGGACGATCCGGCGCTCGGCCCGCAAATTCATTGGYCGCGAAGCCAATGCTCAAGGCTGCGCAGCGTGGCGGCTAGGTCAAGAGGCTTGTTCCAGTAGCCGTCAAAGCCATGGCGGCGCGCCAGCTGGGAAGCGACGAACTCGGACTCGGCCGTCACCAGCAGGGCCGGCACACCGTCGGGCAGGCCGGCAGCGCGCAGCTGGGTCAGCAATTCGTCGCCACCAATATCGGGCAGGCGCAGATCGCACAACAGCAAATCGACGCGATCCTGCGCCACCAGGCGTCGGGCATCCGCGCCGCTGCGCGCCACCAGCAGGCTACAGCCGGGGCGCAGCTCCAGGATGCCTTGCATCAGCATCACGTTGACGGGATCGTCCTCGACGTAGAGAACCTGGCTTGTCGTCATTCCCGCCCCTTCAAAAGCAGATGGCAGGCTGCAAGCGCCTGGATCGGGCAACACGGCATCGGCAGGGGACAGGCATAGGAACATGACTCGGGATTTTGCGCTGATTATCAAATCTATTAATACGAATGATCAATGCACCCGCCCCTGAACGGGTGGCGTCGCGCTGGATTTGCCAAATATTGCAAGGCGGCCGCGGCGAAAATCGCCTAGGCGCGACGACGCAGTTCGGCCAGCGCCCGCGACAGCGGCAGCCAGCCGTCGGGCAAGGGCCTGCCTGGCGCCCCGTCCGCCGCCGCCATCTCCAGCGCGCGGGCCTGGGCGGCCAGGGCGGGATGGCCCAGCAGCTCCAGCACGGCCTTCAGGCCATGAGCGACGCGGCGCAGTGCGGGCGCATCGCCGCTGGCGACGGCCGCATTGCCCTGCGCGAGATCATCCGCAAAGCGGTCCAGGCAGCCGGCGCGAAAACTCTCGTACAGGGCCCGATCGCCGCCGAAATGCTGCAGCACCGGGTCAACGCCCGTGGCCAAGGCCGCGACCGGTGCGGTGGCCAGGGCGCGCCCCCGCAGCAGCTCGCTGACCGTGTCCAGCAACTCGGTCAGCGGCACGGGTTTGCGCAACGTGCGCACGACGCCGCGGGCGGCCAGCGCCGCATGATGGTCGGGGTGAACGCCAGCGCTGAAAATCACCCACGGTGGCGCACCGGCAGCCTGGGCCAGGCCCTCTGCGAGCAGGGTTTCGGCGGAGCCGTCGGGCAGCATCAGGTCGCTGACGACGAGCTGCCAGCCGCCGCCAGCCAGCGCGTCGCGGGCATCGGCCAGGCGGCGTACGACGCTCAGCTCGACCGCCGGCGCCGCCGGGTCATGGTCCGGCAGCTCCTCGAGAGCCAATTCGACGAAGCGGGCAATCGAGACGTCATCCTCGATCAGCAGCAAGCGCGCGGGCATAGGTATGCGCGCGCTCAGGTCGGCTGGGCCGCTGCGGCCTCGGCCAGCAGCGGTGGCAGCTCGGTGACCAGGGCCGTCTTGTGCACCAGCGGCACGCCCTCCAGCGCAAAGGCATACGGCGCACGCTGCGCCTCGTCCAGCGCGGTCACAACGATGAGGCGGCTGCGCGCGAACTGTGGGTGCGAGCGCAGGCTGGTGATCAGCGCCGCGCCGTCGATGCCCGGCAGCAGGATGTCGATGAGCAGCACGTCCGGTTCCAGGCGGCCGGCCATGGCCAGGCCGGCGATGCCGTCGGAGGCGACGTGCAGCTCGGCCTCGGGCAGTTCGCGCTTGACGACCAGGCTGATGAGGTTCTGGAAGTGCACCGAATCCTCGATGAGCAGCAAGGTCAAGGGGCGTTCGTTCGCTCGGGCGCCAGTGCCTGGCAGCGCTGTCGTCGCACGGCCGGCGCGGGCGGCGAGCCAGGCCTCCAGCGAACTGCGCAGGATGCGGCGGTGGCCGCCTGGCGTTTTCCAGGCCTGCAATTCGCCACGGTCGACCATCAGCTGCACGGAGCGCACAGCCATGCCCAGCTGTTGGGCGGCTTCGGTGGTCGAACAGGTGTCGGGCGTGGAGGGGGTACGGTTCACTTGCGATATTTTGCCGAATTTGCCGGCAATCGCCGAGCTGGAATATTTGATAAAAATGATCGCATCGGAGAATGCGGCACCGATACGGAGCTAGCCATGTTGTTCACCGCCGCCTTCGCCCCATCCACACCCCCGCTGGCGCTGCCCCATCCTGCCCTCGACGAGGGCCATGACCTTGACCGCAGCGCCCATCGCGTGCGGCTCGGGCATCTGGCGGAGGCCCTGGCCGTGCATGTGGGCATGGACACCGACAGCGCCCGCCAACTGCGCCTGGCCGCACCCCTGCACGACATCGGCGAGCTCGACGCCAGGCCTGCCAGCGCCGTACCGCCCTGGCCGTTGACGGCCGAGCAAGAGCGCCACCGCCGGCGCACCCAGCCGCACCGTGGCGCGGCCCTGCTCAGCGGCTCGAGCCTGCCCCTTTTCGCCTTGGCGGCCGAAATCGCCCTGTACCACCGCGAGCGCTGGGACGGCAGCGGTTATCCCGAAGGCCTCAGTGGCGAGACCATTCCGCTGTCTGGGCGTATCGTTGCCGTCGTGGACTATTTCGACGCACTGACCCTGCCCCGCAGCTACCGCCCGGCCCGCGCGGACGACCGCGCGCTGGCGATGCTGGCCGAGCAGGCCGGCAGCGCCTTCGACCCGGCCATCGTCGCCGCCTTTCTGGCCCATGCCCCCGAGCTGATCGCGCTGCGCGACCGCGTCAACGCGACGCGCGCCGGAGAGAGGGCATGACGCGGCTGGCTGCCGCGCTGCTCGGCCTTCTCGGCTTTTTGGCCACCGTCGCCGCCGCACCGGTTTCAGCGGCCCCCAACAACACAACCCCTTCGCAGCGCGTGCAGGACAGCGGCGAGTTGCGGGTGTGCATCTGGCCCGACTACTACGGCATCTCGCTGCGCAACCCGCGCACCGGCCAGCTGTCGGGCATCGACATCGACCTGTCGGCCGCCTTCGCCGCCGACCTCAAGGTCAAGCCCGTCTATGTCGACTCCTCTTTCGCGACCCTCATCGACGACCTGCTGCGCGACCGCTGCGACGTTGCGATGTTCGCCGTCGGCATGACGCCACAACGCGCTCAAGCACTGCGCTTCAGCCGGCCCTATCTGGAAAGCGACATCTATGCGGTGACAACGCGCAGCAGCCGCGTCGTGAAGAGCTGGCAAGACCTGGACCGCCCCGGCGTGCGCATCGCCGTGCAGGCCGGCACCTTCATGGAACCCGTCATGGCGGGTGCCCTCAAACAGGCTAACCTCGTCGTCGTGCGGCCACCCGACACCCGCGAGCGCGAACTCGAGGCCGGCCGCGTGGACGCCTTCATGACCGATTACCCCTACAGCCGCCGCCTGCTGGACAACGCCGACTGGGCCCGCCTCGTCGCGCCGCCCACGCCCTTCTTCGTGCTGCCCTATGCCTATGCCGTCAAGCCCGGCGACGCCGCCTGGCTGACGGCTGTGGATGAATTCGTTGGGCGTATCCAGCGCGACGGCCGGCTGCAGGCCGCCGCCAAGCGCCACGGCTTGAGCGCCATCGTGCGCGAGAGATGAGGCCCCTCGTCCAGTCTCGCCTCGCTGGACGCGGGCAATCCTGGCCGGTCCCCCTTGGGGACGGCGATGCTTGCCGGATTGGCCGACAAGCACATCGCCCAATGGGCCGGCTTGGGAGCGGCCCGGCGCTCGGCCCGCAATGCTGCCCCACACGTCGCGGTCGCTACAAACACGAAAGGGACGGCTGACATGCCCCACCGGAGTCGCTGGCGCCCAAGCATCATCACAGCCAGCGCCGGCGTCCTGCTCGCGGCCACGCTGCTCGCCGGCGCGGGCTACAGCATCTGGCGCGAGAAGCGCGAGCAGACGACCGAGGCCGCCGCCCGCCAGGCGCTGCTCGCGCGCGTGCTCGAGGACCACGCCAGCCGCAGTCTGGACGCCGCCCAGCTGGCCCTGGCCGGCCTGGCCGACGTGGCCGAGCGCGGTGCCCCACCCGAGGTGCTGCAGGCCCTGCTCGGCCAGACCCAGGCCAGCCTGGGTTTCCTGCGCGGCGTCGCCCTGCTCGACGAGGCCGGCCACGTGCTGGCCRCCGCCGACCCCGCCGACCGCGGTGCGCAGATCGCCACGGCCAGGCTTGGCCCGCTGCCGGCCCTGGGCCAGGACTCGCTCGGCGGCTTCGTCGCCGCGCGCAGCCTGGCCAGCCTCGCCGGAGTCGCACCAGGCAGCACGGCCGCCGTCGTGCCGCCGGGGGTGGGCTTCATCCCGCTGCTGCGCGGCATCAGGACCCCCGGCGGGCGGCCGGCCCTGCTCGCCGCCCTGCTCAACCCCGACGCACTGGCCAACTTCCAGGAACTGACGCTGAACGACGCTCGCGCCGCGGCGGCACTCGTCGACCTGGACGGTCGGCTGCTCGCCGTGACCGCCGGTGCCGACCACCTGGCAGGTGAACGCCTGGCCTCGCTGCAACTGCCCACCGGCCCGCTGGCGCGCGTGCGCACCGGCAGCGAATACGGCCGCTGGGACGGCCCGGGCCTGCGCGATGCCGACCAGCTCGGTGCCTTTCGCGCGCTGCGCACCCGCCCCCTCGTCGTCGTCGTTGAACTACCCCAGGACGAGTTGCGCACCCAGTGGCTGTCCACCGCCTGGGACCTCGGCCTGCCCGCCATCGGCATCGCCGCCGCGTTGCTCGTGCTGTCGGCCGTGGGCGCGGCGGCCCTGCGCGCGCGCGAGCGCTCCATGCTGGATCTCGACGAGGCCCAGCGGCAGGTCGCCGAGCGTGAGCGCGAGCTCAGCGCCATCTTCGGCAGCGTGCAGGACCTGCTGTTCCGCACCAACGCAGCCGGCCAGGTGACCTTTATCAACGAAGGCTATGCCCGCCTCAGCGGCCATCCCGTCGCCCAGGTGCTGGGCCGGCCGCTGCAGGAGCTGTTCGGCGGCTCGCCGGCCGTGGCCACGCTGTTCGCGGCCGGCGACGTTCACGAAGCCCGGCCGCACGAACTGCGCGCCGACTGGATCGCGGCCGACGGCAAGGCGCGCAGCTTCGAGATCCACCTGGTGCCGCTGCGCCGCCAGGCCGGTGTCCTCGAATGGGTGGGCAGCGCGGCCGACGTCAGCGGCCTGATGCGCGCCCAGGCCGAACTGCGCGCCCAGCTCGGCCTGGCGCGCTCGCTGCTGTCCAGCAGCCCGCTGCCCACGTCGGTGCTGGACAGCGACAACCGCTACCTCGACGTCAACCGCGCCTGGGAGCAGTTCACCGGCCGGCGCCGCAGCGAGGTGCTGGGCCGCAAGGCCGCCAGCTATCTGCGCCCCGAGGAGGCCGCCCTGCACGACAGCCGCGACGCCGAGCTGCTGGCGCGCGGCGGCGAAATGAACTACGAGGCCGTCTGGCAAGGCGGCGATGGCCGCCGGCGCGACCTCTACATCAGCAAGTCCACCTTTCCCGACGCCCACGGCCGACCCATGGGCATCGTCGTCTGCTTCATGGACATCAGCGAATTCCGCGAGGCCGAGCGCGCCACGCGCGCCGCCCGCGACGCCGCCCTGCACGCTTCGCGGGCCAAGTCCGACTTCATCGCCAACGTCAGCCACGAGCTGCGCACACCGCTGCAGTCCATCCTCGGCTTCTCCGAGATCGGCGCGCGGCGCGCGCGTGCCGAGCCCCGCCTGGCCGAGCTCTTCGGCGACGTGCACCACGCCGGCCAGCGCATGCTCAGCCTCGTCAACGACCTGCTCGACCTCAGCAAGATCGAGCGCGGCGCAGAACCGCTGCATCCCGAGCGCCTGGACCTGAGGCCACTGGCCGTCGAGGTCGGCCGCGAACTCGAGCCCCTGCTGGCCGCACGTCAGCTCAGCCTGGCCATGGCCCTGGGCGACGAGGACCTCGTCGTGCTGGTCGACCCGCGACGCCTGCAGCAACTGCTGCGCAACCTGCTCGCCAATGCCATCCGCTTCTCGCCCGTGGGCGGCCACATCGAGGTGACCGCCTGGCAGGACGATGCGGCCGACGAAGTGCGCGTCGACGTCGCCGACCGCGGCCCCGGCATTCCGCCGGACGAGCTGGAGAGCATCTTCGAGGCCTTCGTGCAGTCCAGCGCGACGAAGAACGCCGCCGGCGGCACGGGCCTGGGCCTGGCGATCTGCCGGCGCATCGCCGAGGCTCACGATGGCCGCGTCTGGGCGGCCAATCGCGCCGGTGGGGGCGCCGTCATCAGTCTGGCACTTCCCGCCACGCGCTTTGGCGACACCACGCCGGCGGCGCTTTGACGGCAACATCGAAGGGAACCTCATGGCTGACAGCGACAAGACGAGCGACAAGCTGTTCGCGGGCTCGATCCCGAGGCTCTACGACACCTTGATGGTCCCGCTGATCTTCGACGGCTATGCCGCCGACACGGCGGCGCTGGTCGCGGCCGGCTCGCCGCGCACCGTGCTCGAAACGGCCGCCGGCAGCGGTGCGGTCACCCGCGCGCTGGCGCCGAGACTCGGCGCCGCCGCGCGCTACGTGGTGACCGACCTGAACCAGCCCATGCTCGACTACGCCGCCAGCCAGCAAGGCGCCGACAGCCGCATCGAATGGCGGCAGGCGGATGCACTGGCCCTGCCCTTCGACGACGGCGCCTTCGACGTCGTCTGCTGCCAGTTCGGTGCGATGTTCTTTCCTGATCGCGCCGCCGGCTACGCGGAGGCACGGCGCGTGCTCAAGCCCGCTGGGCGCTTTGTCTTCACCGTCTGGGACCGCATCGAGGAGAACGCCTTTGCCGACGAGGTCACCCACGCCGTCGCCACGGTGTTCGCGCACGACCCGCCGCGCTTTCTCGCCCGCACACCGCACGGCTATCACGACGTTGCGCTGATCCGTGGAGACCTGAGTCGCGCGGGCTTCACCGAGATCACGATCGACACGCGCGCGAAGCTGAGTCACGCATCCTCGGCTCGCGCCGCCGCCACGGCCTATTGCCAGGGAACACCGCTGCGCAACGAGATCGAGGCACGCGACGCCGGCCTGCTCCAGCTCGCCATCGACCGTGCCACCGAGGCGATCGCCAGCCGCCACGGCGAAGGCGTGGTGGCGGGCAAGATCCAGGCCCATGTGATCGTGGCGGCGGGGTAGTGGTTGCCGCACAGTGCCGCAGGTGACAGCCCCTCACCGCGCCGGCCGCGCAGAATCGCCGCACCGCTTGGAGCCGTCATGACCGCACGCGCCACCTTCACCCGCATGGACGAAAGCAGTCGCGAAGACTGGGGTCTCATCGTGCCCGAGGCGATGAAGATGGCCCGCAGCCTGCCTGACCGCGTGCTCGAGCATCTGCGCCTGCTGGACGGCGACTTCGGCGGCTTCCCGGTCGACCGGCTGACGCACTGCCTGCAGACCGCCACCCTGGCCCATCGCGACGGGCGCGACGAGGAGTACGTTTGCTGCGCGCTGCTGCACGACATCGGCGACACGCTGGGCTCGTTCAACCACCCCGACATCGCCGCCGCCATCCTCAAACCCTTCGTGACGGAAGAGAACCTGTGGATGGTGCAGCAGCACGGCATCTTCCAGGGCCACAACTTCTTCCACCATATCGGCCTGGACCGCGACATGCGCGAGCAGTTCCGCGGCCACCCGCATTTCGGGCGCACGGCCGAGTTCGTCGAGCGCTACGACAACCCGGCTTTCGACCCGCACGCCCAGGCGCTGCCGCTGGCGTTCTTCGAGCCCATGCTCAGAAGGCTGATGGCCCAGCCGCGCCAGTCGGTCTACAAGGCGGCGATGAAGGCTTAGGCCTTTTGGTTGGCTTTCACAGCCGCCTTGATCAAGGCTTTCAGCGCCGCCTTGTCGATCTTGTCGCCTTCCTTGAAGTCGATGGCGCGACGCACATTGCCTTCCAGGCTGGAGTTGAAGAGACCTTTCGGGTCGGCCAACGAAGCGCCCTTGGGAAAGGTCATCTTCACGGCGCTCTTGTAGGCCTCGCCGGTGCAGACGATGCCGTCATGCGACCAGACCGGATTGCTCCATTTCCACTCCTCGACGATGTCGGGGTCGGCCTCGTGGATCAGCGCCCGCAGCGCGGCCAGCATCTCACTGCGCCAGCCGCCCAGGCTCTCGATGCGTTCGTCGATCAATGCCGCGGCCGGCGGCGTGGATTTCGATGTGCTCATGGACCGCAAGCTTAGCCAGCTTCTCTGAAGGTGATGCCGGCATGCTTCTCGTCATAGAAGGCCATGCGGCCCTTCAGTGCGGCGTGCTCGTCATAGGGCGCCTCGTAGGACCAGATCGCGTCCTTGAGGCTGCGACCGTTCTGGGTGACGCTGTAGTAGGTGGCATCGCCCTTGAAGGGGCAGTGGGTCTGGGTGTCGCTGCGTTCCAGCTTGTCGACCTTGACGCTGTCGCGCGGGAAGTACAAGCGCGGCGGCGCGCCGGTCTCGTCGACACGGATGACGTCATCCGATTCGGCGACGACCTGGCCGTCGATGCTGGCCGTGACCCGGTGGGTGACACGGGTCTCGGCAACCGTGTGTTCGGGATGGTCCCGATGCCCAGGGGATTTGCTCATGGCATTCCTTTCATGCGTCAACGGCGATGCCAGGGATGCGGCAATCGCCGTTCCTAGCGCCGCAACATCAGCAAGCCCAGCAGCAGGAAGATGGCGTACAGCGCCCTCTGGAACATCAGGGTCGGCAGGCGCTCGCGCAGGCGCGCGCCGAGCGCCATGCCGGCAAACGCCGCGCCCAACGCCACGCCGCTGGCCCAGGGGTCGGGCGGCGCTGCCGCATCCAGGCCGCCCAGCCGTGCAGCCAGGGCGAGGGAGGCCAGCATGAAACTGATGCCCAGAGCCTGGATCAAGGCGCCCCGCCGCAACTGCAAGGATTGCAGAAAAGGCACCATGGGCAGCACGAAGACGCCGGTGGCCGCGCTGACCGCACCGCCGAGCAAACCGGCCAGCGCACCTAGCCAGCCGGCATGCCGGCCCAGGTCCGGCAGCCGCGGCCGGCACAGACCAAACACGCCATAGGCCACCAGCACTGCGCCCAGCGCCAGCCGCGCGCCGCCATGGCCCGTGCCGAGGCTGGGCACCGGGGCGAACAACGTGCCCAGCACCAGGCCGGTCCACAGCGGCCAGAGCCGCCGCCACAGCCCGGCCGCGTGCGAGCCCAGGCACTGGGCGACATTGGTCAACAGCGCCGGCAGCAGCATCAGCGCGGCGGCCGGTGCCGCCGGCAGGTGCAGGCTCAGCAACGCCATCGCCAGCGTGGGCAGGCCCATGCCCGACACGCCCTTGACGAGGCCGGCGAGCAGAAAAGTCAATGCCACCCAGCCCAGCAGGCCGGCGGAAAGCCAGTCGATGTCATCCATGCCGGCATGGTCCGGGCGGCGGTGGCCTGCGTCCATCGCGCAATGCCGCGCCTATCCTCAGGCATTGCCGAAGGATGAGCCATGACCGCACGCAACCCCCACTACCGCATCGACCCCTTCGACCTGCGCCTGTTCGCTGCCGTGGCTGAAGGCCGCACCATCACGGCCGGTGCACGGGCCGTGCACCTGTCCCTGGCGGCCGCGAGCACACGGCTGCAGGCGCTGGAGCGGGTCGTGGGCGCCGTGCTGATGCAGCGCGCCAAGACCGGCGTCACGCTGACCGACGCCGGCCGCACGCTGCTGCGCCATGCAGGTCGGCTGCAGCGCGAGATGGAGGCCTTGCACGCCGGCATGGCCGCGCATGCCCACGGCGTGCGCAGCACGGTGCGGCTGCTGTGCAATACCGCGGCGATCAGCGAGCATCTGCCGCCGCTGCTCGGCCCCTTTCTCGCAGCCCACGCGGACATCGACGTGGAGCTGCGCGAACTGGACAGCCAGGACGTGCTGTTCGCCATGCGCCAGGAGCGCGCGGACCTCGGCATCGTGGCCGACTACGTCAATACCGAAGGATTGGCGACGCGCCCCTTTCGTCGGGACGAGCTCGTCGCCGTGCTGCCCGCCGCATGGGTGAAGGGCCGGGCACGGGCCATCGCCTTCACCGAGTTGCTGGCCCAACCTTTCGTCGGGCTGCCGGCAGAGGCGGGCCTGAGCCGCTTCCTGCAGGCCCGCGCGCTGCAGCATGGCCGTGGCCTGCACCACCGCGTGCAGGTGCAGGGCTTCGACGCCATGCTGCGCCTCGTCGCCGATGGCGTCGGTGTGGCTGTCGTGCCGGCGCTGACCGCGGCGCGGCTGGCTGGTCCACGTGTCCGTGTCCGCCGGCTGAGTGATGCCTGGGCCGTGCGCCAGTTACTGCTGTGCTTCGGCGAACTCACGCCCGGCGCCGCCGCGCTGCTCGATGCCCTAGTCGTGCAATGAGGACAGGAACTGCTTGAGCTCCGGCGTCTGCGGCGCCCCGAAGAGCGCGGCCGGCGGGCCGATCTCGTGCACGCGGCCCTGGTGCATGAAGATGACGCGGTCCGCCACCTTGCGGGCGAAGCTCATCTCGTGCGTGACCATCAGCAGCGTCATGCCTTCGTCGGCCAGGGTCTCGACGACGCGCAGCACCTCGCCCACCAGCTCCGGGTCCAGCGCCGAGGTGATCTCGTCGCACAGCAAAACCGCCGGCTCCATCGCCAGCGCGCGGGCGATGGCCACGCGCTGCTGCTGGCCGCCGGAGAGCTGGTCGGGCATGGCGTCGAACTTTTCGGCCAGGCCGACACGGCTGAGCAGCTTCGACGCCTGCTCGGCCGCCTCGTGCGCGCTGCGCTTCTTCACCAGCGTCGGCGCCAGCATCACGTTGCGGCCCACGCTCAGGTGCGGGAACAGGTTGAAGCCCTGGAAGATCATGCCCACCTGCTGGCGCAGCGCGCGCATGGCCATCGCGCTCTCGTAGAGCAGCGGCTTGCCATTGACGGTCAGCGAGCCGTCCTGGAACTGCTCCAGCCCGTTGATGCAGCGCAGCAGCGTGCTCTTGCCGGAGCCGCTCTTGCCGATGATGGCAATGACCTCGCCGCGCAAGACGTCGAGGTCGATGCCCTTGAGCACCTCGTTGGCGCCATAGGACTTGCGCAGCGCTGTGATGCGCACGATGGGGGCGCCAGGCACGACGGGCGCGGCCTGCAGGTCTTCAAGTTGGGCGGCCATGGGCTTTGCCTTCCAGATGTTGTGCCAAGAGGCTGACGGGGAAGCACAGCGCGAAGTACAGCAGCGCTACGCAGCCGAAGACGAGGAAGGGCTTGAAGCTGGCGTTGGCGATCATGCTGCCGGCCTTGGTCAGCTCGATGAAGCCGATGACCGATGCCAGCGCCGTGCCCTTGATGACCTGCACCAGGAAGCCCACCGTCGGCGCGATGGCCAGGCGACCGGCCTGCGGCAGGATGACGTGGCGCAGCTGCTCGCCAAAGCTCAGCGCCAGGCTACGTGCCGCCTCCCACTGGCCGCGCGGCACGGCGTCCACGCAGCCGCGCCAGATCTCGACGAGGTAGGCGCTGGTGTAGAGCGTCAGCGCCAGTGCCGCGGCCGTCCAGGCCGACACTTCCAGGCCCAGCAGGGCCAGGCCGAAGTAGGCGAGGAAAAGCTGCATCAGCAGCGGCGTGCCCTGGAACAGCTGGACGTACAGCGCGATGGCGCGCCGGGTGCGGGCGCCCATGCCGATGCGCAGCGTCAGCAGCAGGCCGCCGACCAGGCCGCCGCCGATGAAGGCGATGACCGACAGGGCCACCGTCCAGCGCAGCGCCAGCAGGAGGTTGCGCACGATGTCCCACAGGGTGAACTCGATCATGCCGACCGCCTTCCGAAGATGAAGCGCGGGCCGGCCCAGCTCAGCAGCTTGCGCGCTGCGATGGCCAGGGCCAGATAGGCCAGCGTCGCGATGATGAAAGCCTCGAAGGCGCGGAAGTTGCGGCTCTGGATGAGGTTGGCTGCATAACTCAGCTCCTCGGTGGAGATCTGCCCGCAGACGGCCGAGCCCAGCATGACGATGATGATCTGGCTCGTCAGCGCCGGCCACACGCGCTGCAAGGCCGGCGGCAGCACGACGCGCGTGAACACCTGCACGGGGCTGAGCGCCAGGCTCTGCGCCGCCTCCCACTGCCCACGCGGCGTGGCCTGGATGCCGGCGCGCAGGATCTCGGTGCCATAGGCGCCGAGGTTGAGCGTCATCGCGATCAGCGAGGCGGCCTCGGGCGACAGTTTCACGCCCGCGGCGGGCAGGCCGAAGAAGATGAAGAAGAGCTGCACGATGAAGGGCGTGTTGCGCAGCAGCTCGACGTAGGCACCGAGCAGGCGGCGCAGCCACACCGGGCCGCTGGCGCGCGACCAGGCGCCCAGCGTGGCGATGAGCAGGCCCAGCGGCGTCGCGATGAGGGTGAGCCCCAGCGTCCATGCCAGGCCCTTCAGCAGCAGTGGCCATTCAGCGAGGACGGCCAGAAAGTCGAATGTGATCATGTACCCGTGCTCCCATGCGAATACCGGAACACAGCCACTGAGGCACAGAGACACAGAGAAGAAGACAAAGGAATCTGCATTCCTCCGTGCCTCTGTGCCTCTGTGGCTGTGTTCAGCAGGTCCGTCCGACGGCGCGACTTCACTTCAACGGCTCACAAGGGCAGGTCGCCGGTGCCGCGGCCCAGCCACTTCTTGGACAGCGCCTCCAGCTCGCCGGCCGCCTTGGCCGCCGCGATGATGTCGTTGACCTTGGCCAGCAGCGCATCCTCGCCCTTGGCCACACCGACGAAGCACGGGCTGTCCTTGAGCAGCAGCTTGTATTCGGTGTTCAGCCCCGGGTTGCGCTGCATCAGATTGCCGGCCACGGCGGCGCTGGTGGCCAGCAGCTGGGTCTGGCCGGCGGCAAAGGCGGCGATGGTGGCGTTGTTGTCCTCGAAGCGCTTGTATTCCAGCGTGGCGGGTGCCACCTTGGCCAACTCCTGGTCCTCCATCGCACCGCGTGTGACGGCCACGCTTTTCCCGCCCAGGTCGGCCCACGTCTTGATCGGCAGGCTCTTGGCCGCGAACACGGCCTGGTAGAAGGGCGCGTAGGCGGCGCTGAAGTTGATGACCTTCTCGCGCTCGGGGTTCTTGCCCAGCGTCGAGATGACCAGGTCGGCCTTCTTGGTCTGCAGATAGGCAATGCGGTTGGCGCTGGTCACCGGCACCAGCTCCACCTTGACGCCCAGCTTGGCCGCGATGAGCTGGGCCACCGCCACGTCCAGGCCCTGCGGCGCCATGTCGGGGCCGACGAAGCCGTAGGGCGGGTAGTCCGTCGGGATGGCGATCTTGATCGCCTTGCTCTTCGTGATGGTGTCCAGCGCGGTCTGGGCCTGGGCAGCGGCGGCCAACAGGCTCAGGCCGGCGATCAGCGTCAGGCGGCGGGAAAGCGTCAAGGTCATAGCAGGGCTCCTAGGTAGGCGGGTTCGGCGGTGGAGGAAGTCGTGGAAGGCAGCGGCGCGAGGGCTTCGCGCAGCTGCTGCAGCGGGTCGTCGTCGGCGGGCAGGCGCAGCGCGGCCTGCACGCTGGACAGGTGCTCGGCCATCAGCGCCTCGGCGCGGGCGCTGTCGCCAGCGGCCAGGGCTTCGACGATGGCGACGTGGTCCTGGCAGGACAGCGCCGCGTCGTGCGACGACTGGTAGCGCATCGCAATCAGCGTCGTGCGCGCCGTGACGTCACGCAGCGTGTCGGCCAGCAGGCTGTTGCCCAGGCATTCGGCCAGGCAGACATGGAAGTCACCGAGCAGGAAGCTGCGCGTGCCGACGTCGTCGCCGCGCAGCGCCGCCTGTTCCTGCTGCAGATGCTGGTTGAGCCGCGCGATCGCGTCGGCAGGCAGTTGCGGCTGGCCGCGGATCAGGCCCAGTTCGATGACGCGGCGCGCTTCGAAGGCCTCGCGCACCTCGTCCGGCGTCGGCGCGATCAGATACCAGCCGCGCCGCGCGCTGACGGTGACGATGCCGCGCGCCGCCAACCGCGTCAACGCCTCGCGCACGATGGTGCGGCTGCAGTCGAACAGCATCGCCAGTTGTTGCTCACCCAGCCGCGCGCCAGGCGCGAGCTTCTGCGCAAGCACCGCTTCGATGATGCGCTGGCTGATGTCGGTGGCCGAGATGCCCATGGCGGGGGCTTTGCAGCTTCCATGCCAGCGCTCATCTGGCTTGTATGCAAGTCATGCGCACAAAACTGGGCCGACTGGGCGCCCTGTCGCACCGGCGCGGTGCGGAACAGCCCCAATGCGGATCGGGTCGTTCCGCATCGGCTAGCTTCATTCCTTTTGGAAGGCTTGCCATGGACCTGCAACTGAAGAACCGCCTCGCCCTCGTGTCGGGCAGCACGGCCGGCATCGGCCATGCCATCGCACAGTCCCTGGCCGCCGAGGGCGCGCGCGTCATCGTCAATGGCCGCATGCAGCCCGCGGTCGACGCCGCCGTCACGTCGATCAAGGCCACCACCGGCCAGGAGGTGCTCGGCTTCGCGGGCGACCTCAGCCAGCCCGACATCGCCGAGGCGTTGGTGCGCGCGCACCCCGGCATCGAGATCCTGGTCAACAACCTGGGCATCTTCGAAGCCAAGCCTTTCGAGGACATCCCCGACGCCGACTGGCAGCGCTTCTTCGACGTCAACGTGCTCAGCGGCGTGCGCCTGGCGCGGCTGGTGCTGCCGGCGATGAAGGCGGCCAACTGGGGCCGCATCATCTTCATCTCCAGCGAAAGCGCCGTGCAGATCCCGGCGGAGATGATTCACTACGGCATGACCAAGACGGCCCAGCTCGCCGTCTCGCGTGGCCTGGCCGAGTCCCTTGCCGGCACCGGCATCACTGTCAACAGCGTGCTGCCCGGCCCGACGCGCTCGCGCGGCGTCAATGAATTCGTCGAACAAGTCTCCCACGGCAAATCCTTTGCCGAGTTCGAGACCGAGTTCTTCGAGAAGGTCAGGCCGACCTCGCTGATCAAGCGTTTCGGGACGCCCGAGGAAGTGGCGTCCCTGGTGGCCTATGTCGCCAGCCCCCTGGCCTCGGCCACGACGGGGGCGGCGCTGCGGGTGGATGGGGGGACGACGAAGAGTGCGTTTTAGGGAGGCCAGTCCGGCGCTATAGGCTGCTTCAAGCTGGAAGGGGACATGGGACATGCAGGAAACGGAGGCGCATTGAGCGCGGCGCCGAAACCCAACGCCTGAAACGAGCGTGCATGTAGAGCTGCCATCTCGCACCTACTTCGCCTCACGTGGGGCCGCCTGCAACAGCTCCATCAGCTCCTTCTTCCAAAACTTTGCCTGGAAGACCGTGCCGTGGCCCGCAGTCTGGTCGGACGCGGGTATCAGCAGGGCACGGCCGTTCTTCACGCGCTTGATGTCGCGCTCCATCACGCCCAGTTCGGGTGGATTGCGCTCGTCATCGGCTGAATTGATGGCCAACAACGTGGCCGTGATGCGCTCAAGCCCGGCGGCCGGGTTGTAGTCACGTGACGACTCCCATTGGTAGAGCACGTCGTTGGCGTCGGCACTGTAGGCGGCGGCCAAGCGGCTATTGACGAGCTCATCCGCCTTGGCCCGCACCGGTGCGATCTTGTTGAGTGCCTGGTTGCCGCCACTGGTAGCCAGGCCATAGAAAACCGAGGCGAACTGCGCGCTGCGTGGTTGTTTGGTGTAGCCGCCGTTGAGCCAATCGGGGTCGTTGCGGATGGAGTCGATGATGAGGCGCCTGAGCATCCAGTTGCGGCCGGACATCTCCACCGGCAACGAGGCCATGGGTACTGCGGCGTCCATCATGTCGGGGTACTTCTGGGCCAGGAGCCACGTCTCCATACCGCCCATCGAGAAACCCAGCACCAGCCGCAGGTGGCGTATGCCCAAATGCTCGGTCAGCAACCGATGCTGGGCCTCGACCAGATCGTCGTAGTTGTACTTGGGGAAAGCCATCCGAAGCCCATCGGACGGCTTGCTCGATTTGCCGTGCCCGATGGCGTCGGGCAGCACGATGAAGTAGCGGCTGGCATCCAGCGGCTGACCCGCACCGAACAGCTCACCGGCAAAGGCGGCAGCCAGCATGCTGGTGCCCGACTGCGTGGTGCCATGCAGCACCAGGACCGGCTCGCCCGTCGGCGCGCCGACGGTCGTGTAGTGAATGCGAAGCTCGGAAAGCACCTCGCCCGTATGGAAGCGAAAGTCCCGCACCACCCAGTCGCCCTCCTTGACTGCGGGAGCGTCCGCGGCGTCGGCGGACAGAACGGTGAATGCGGTCAGGGCGAGCGTGGCAACACTGATCACCCACTTCAAGCCGACATCGGGAATCATGTTGGGCTCCTCTTGGCATGCGGCACTTGCACCTTGGATTGGGCCCGACTGCGTCCCGGCCAAGGATGCCCCAGCCCTTACTTTGGCCTGCCAGTGGAGCGTGTCTGAAGCGGCAACACGAGCTGGAAAACCCTCCTTGCCGGGCAACCGTGGCGAGGCGCTATCTCAATCGACTCGCATGAAGTCTTCAGCGGCGACCCGTCGCACGAAGTGCGCGGCTTTCGAGATCGTCACGTCTCGCCCGTCGCCGAACTGCCGCGCCGAAATCCCGGGATTGGCGTGCCGGTCGAATGCCCGCCATAGGCGGCGGATCAAACCAGTCAACGCAACACATTCGCTGAGTCTCTCAGCGGGCGTTTGGAAGCCGAGCGTTTTGCGCGGCCTCTCGTTCAATTGTCTGGCGATCGAGTTGAGCTGTAGTTGGGTTAGCCAGAGATGTCGATGCCCTTTGGCAGGTATTCTTTCCATCAACACCCCTGCTGCGCACAAAGACACTTGAGCCCCATGCTCGACTACCAGCTCGTTTGCGAAGTTCGCTACGAACTTGACCCCCATCGACTGGACGAGTTCGCGGACTACGCCCGCACCTGGGTCCGCCTCATCCGCCGCCATGGCGGCGTCCACCACGGCTTCTTCATGCCACGCGAGGCGCCGGCTGGGTCAGCCATGAGCTTCGCGAGCCTGGGCGCCACCGGCCACGCAAACGAAGCCGTCGCCCTGTTCGCCTTCCCTGACGACGACGCCTACCGCCGCTACCGTGAAAGCGTGGCGGCCGACCCTGAAGGGATAGAGGCCAATACGCGGTTCGCGGACCCGCCCTTCAGGAGCTATCGACGATGCTTCCTTGAGCCGGCGAGCGAGTAGGTCTGCCAATCGAAAATGGCCGGGCAGGTCTCAAACCTTGAATCGAGAGAAGAGTCGGCTTCAAGGACCTGCGTGGACACGGCGCAAGCGCCACAACGCGACGCCGAATACGACCAGACCAACTGCCAGCGCTGGCACCAGGGTTACGACGAGGTTGCCGTCCGGCGTGGCCCACGACACAGCACCCGCGGTGACCAAGGCCGCGACAGTCCCGAGCACGATGGCCGGCCATCTGGCTTTCCGACGCTCGCCCTGATTTGCGCTGTTCATGGCTGAGCGAGCGCCTTGGCCAGAATCGGCAGGCTGACGTCCATCCGATAGTCGACCGCCGTATGGTCGTCGCTGAATTCCTCATACACATGCGGCACGTCCATGGCGACAAGCCGCTTGTGCATTCGCCTGGCGCCGTAGACCAGGTTGTATTGGTCGACGTCGCCGCAGTCGATGTACAGGGCCTTGAGCGCGACCAGTCCGCGCCCATGCTCTTCGACAAGGCTCAACGGGTCCCAGGCCATCCAGTTCGCCCAGCGCTCGGGGATCAGCTCGCAGGTGTCGAGCGTCACCGGCAGGCGAACGCCATACGGCACCGAAGGATCCGGGTCGAAGCTCGCGGCCTGAGCCAGCATCATGAGGATGTGCACGTCGCTGTCCTTGACCTTCCTGGCCTGCCAGAAGGCGTCGACCCACGCGCCGATGTCCGGCTGCTTGGCGAGCGCGCGGAGCACCGGAACGAATTCGTGTCGATAGAGAAGCTCGAAGCCCATGTCGCCGGAATGCACGGCTGCCGCACTCCAGAAGTCCGGATGCAGCAGCGCATGGACCATCGCGCCGTAGCCTCCGCTGGACTTGCCGAAGATGCCGCGGCGGCCCAGCCCGCCGCAGCCAAAGCGGGCTTCGACGAACGGCACTGCCTCCGCCCGCAGGAAATCGTCCCAGCGCCCTACCGCGGCCGAGTTCACGTATTGATTGCCGCCGAGGCGCGTGAAGCAGTCCGGGAAGGCCACGACGACGGGCGGCATGGCGCCGGTCGCAATCAAGCGGTCGAGCCGCTCAGGCAGGTTCTCGCCAAAATTCTTCCAGTTGGTGTGCGCCGGCCCGCCCGCGGTGAACCCCACGATATCGACCAGCAGCGGCAGGCCGCGGCCGTCATGCCCCGCCGGAACGTAGACGTCGATGGCGCGCAGCGTGGGGTCGCCGAGCAGATTGCCAGCGAGCACCTGGCTGTCAATTGCCAGGCGATGAACCGCACCGGCGGCCATGTTCGAGGTTGTGCGCATCTTGATCGTCCTACCCAAAGCCGAATTGTTCGCCCGCTGCTGACGTTAGCTGCTCGCCGCCCGAGGATAGTCGCGCGTCGGCAGTCGGCCCACCCCAAAGCCGACACCGGCCAGTGCCCCGCAGCGCGGAATCAATCCGTGTTCTTCGCCAGGCGAGCTGCGAGCTTCATGAGCGTGGGCACACGCTTCCTGCCGTGCATGGCACGCAGTCGCGCCTTGGCTGCGCCAATGTCGATGCCCGCGCACGTCACAAACAGCGGCTGCGTTTCCTCTTCTCGCATGACCTCGAACTGCGCCGACAGGCCCGGCAAGCGCCGCTTCGAAACACCCACGATAGGCACCTTGCCGCCCAGCGCGTGATACAGGTGCTGGCCAAGGCCCGGTGTTTCGTCAGCATCCAGATGGACAAAGCCGTCAACCAGGATGAGCTCCGGTTCCAGGCTGTGCTCGCGCAGCAGTTGCATCACACAGGGCAGCTCTCGCAGGTCGAGTTCTCCTCGCACGGCCTTCTCGACATGGGTGATGCACGAGATGTAAGTCTGCGTCGCTTCCGCGGCATCCCAGGCGTCGAAAGCCACAGCGGCAGCATTCGCCTGCGCGCCATCGAAATGAACAGCCACTACGAGTTTCATGCAGGAGTATGAGCCGCTCTGCGAGTGCCGCCGGCTGAAGCCTCCTGCGTTCGCCCTACGATGCACGGCGTCAGCGTGGCGACGCTGGTAAACGCACGGCCGCAGCCGTCCCTGTGAGGGGTGCAGGCTTCGACACCTGCCACTGACACCTTGCCTTCTTTTATCCCATGCCGCTTCTTCTCATCATCGACATGCAGGTCGGCATGACCTGGCCCCAGTCCGGCGTGCGCAACAACCCGCAGGCCGAGGTGCAGATCGCCCGCCTGCTGGACGCCTGGCGCCGCGCCGGCGCACCCATCGTGCACGTTCGCCACATCTCCCGCACACTCGGATCGCCGTTCTGGCCGGGCCAGCCCGGCGCGGAGTTCCAGCCTGCCCTGGCGCCGCGCGACGACGAGCACGTCGTCGAGAAGAACGTGCCCGATGCCTTCACCCACAGTGGCCTGGAGCGCTGGCTGCATGCGCGCGGCCACCGCTCGCTGGTCATCGTCGGCGTCAGCACCAACAACTCGGTCGAGGCCACCGCACGCAGCGCCGGCAACCTGGGTTTTCAGACCCATGTGGTGGCCGACGCCTGCTTCGCTTTCGACCTGACCGACCTGCGCGGCGTGCACCATGCGGCCGAGGAGGTGCACCAGATGGCGCTGGCCAATCTGCAAAGCGATTACGCCACCGTCATCGACACCGAGGCGGCCGCCGCGCTGCTGGCCCGCTGAACCATGCGCCTCCTGCTTGTCGAAGACGACCTCATGATCGGCGAGAGCCTGCGCGAGGCTTTGCGCCGCCAGGGCTTCGCAGCTGATTGGGTGCGAGATGGCCAGGCCGCCGATGCGGTCTTGTCCAGCGGCGAACGCTTTGACGCCGTGCTGCTGGACCTGGGCCTGCCCAAGCGAGGCGGCATCGACGTGCTGCGCTCGATGCGGGCGCGCGAGGACGCGACGCCGGTCATCGTGCTGACCGCCCGCGACGCGCTGACCGACAAGGTGGCCGGCCTGGACGCCGGTGCCGACGACTACCTCGTCAAACCCTTCGAGCTGGACGAACTGCTCGCCCGATTGCGCGCCGTCACGCGTCGCCATGGCGGCCGCACCGACACGGGCTTGCAGGTCGCCGATCTGCGCCTGGACCCCGCCACCCGCGAGGTCACGCGCGCCGGCAAACCCATCCTGCTGTCGGCCCGCGAGTTCGCGCTGCTGGAGGCGCTGCTGGAGCGGCCCGGCGCCATCGTGTCGCGCGCCCAGCTCGAGGACCGCCTCTACGGCTGGGGCGAGGAGCTGGAGAGCAACGCCATCAGCGTCTACATGCACCAGCTGCGCAAGAAGCTCGGCGCCGACCTGCTGCATACCGTGCGCGGGCTGGGCTACTACGCCGGCCCTGAAAAAGGTGGCGCGCCATGAAGTGGCTGGGCACGCTGCGCGGCCGCCTCTTCGCGCTGTTGGCGGCACTTGGCGCGGTGACGGCCCTGGCCGTAGCCGGCGCCACCTATGTCAGCGTGCGCGCCGAGGCCGACGAGTTGTTCGATTACCAGTTGCGCCAGACGGCGCTGTCGCTGCGCGACCAGGGCCGCATCGCCGGCGACGAGGCCGCGGCGTTGGCCGACCCCAGCCTGGACTACCTCGTGCAGATCTGGTCCGTGCAGGGGCTGGAGATCTATTCCAGCCGGCCGCAGGGCATGACCGAGGCGCTGCCGGCGCGCGCGGTGCTGGGCTTTTCAAACCTGCACCTCGCCGGGCAGGACTGGCGCGTGTTCAGCGCGGCCACGCCGCAGCGCGTCGTGCAGGTCGCCCAGCCGCTGGCCGTGCGCCAGAAGCTCGCCGCACTGGCGGCCCTGCGCAGTGTCGTACCGCTGGCCGTGGCCCTGCCGCTGGTGGCGGCGGCCGTCTGGTGGCTGCTCGGCGTGTCACTCGCGCCACTGGCGCGCGTCACCCGCGCGGCCCAGGCCGGCGGTGCCAACGCGTTGCACCCGCTGCCCACCGCCGGCCTGCCCGGTGAAGTGGCGCCGCTGGTCGACGCCTTCAACGACCTGCTCGGGCGGCTCTCGTCCGCCTTCGACGCCCAGCGCAGCTTTGTCGCCGATGCGGCTCACGAACTGCGCTCGCCGCTGACCGCGCTGAAGCTGCAACTCGGCCTGCTGCGCGATGCGGCACCGGGCGAAGAGCAGGACGCTTCGATTGCTCGCCTGCGCGGTGGCATCGACCGCGCGGTGCACCTCGTCGAGCAGCTGCTGGCCCTGGCCCGCGCCGAGCCCGGTGCCGCGGCGGCCGAGTTGCCGCTGGACCTCGCCGACCTGGCCCGCCAGGCCGTGGCCGATGTGCAGCCGCTGGCCGACAAGGCCGACGTGACGCTGGCCCTGACCGCCCCCGACCCGCTGCTGCTGACCGGCGACCCCCAGGCCCTGCGCGGCGCCCTGCGCAACCTCATCGACAACGCCGTGAAGTACGGCGCCCGAACGGTGCAGGTGAGCGCGCTGCGCGGCTCGCGTGGCGCACCGCTGCTGCGTGTGGACGACGACGGCCCCGGCATCCCGGCCGACCAGCGCGAGCGCGTCTTCGATCGCTTCCAGCGCGGCGAAGGCGCGACGGTTGAAGGCAGCGGGCTGGGTTTGGCCATCGTGCAGGCGGCGGCGCGGCAGCAGGGCGCCAGCATCAGCCTGGACGCATCACCACTCGGCGGGCTGCGTGCGGAGCTGGCCTGGCCGGCCACGTCATGACAACAGCCTGCCGCTGAGCGCCAGCCACACGGTGCGCACCGTGAGGACCGCGAGCGCCATGCTCAGCAGGCCCAGCAGCACGATGGCGATGACCCAGAGCGGCGCGCTGTCGCGGAACTGCGCGTACTTCAACGCTGCGTTGACCAGCGCGGCCAACGGGAAGCCGATCACCCACCAGCCCAGCGAGAAGCTGGCGCCGCGGCGGAACACCTTGGGCACGATGACAACGAACATGAACAGCGCGAAGTAGAAGAGCAGCGCGGCGAAACGGTCGACGCCGCCCACGAGGTTGACGTACGCCAGAAAGCCCACGGCAAAAGGCGCCATCAGGATCATCAGCGACGGCGTCATGGCGGGCGCCAGCGGGTCGCGGTGCACGAGGCGGCTGAAGATCAGCAGGTAGAGCAGCACCGCCAGCACGGCGCCCACGGCACCGGCCATCAGGTTGACCTCCGGCGCCCAGGCCATGGGCATGTGGCTGCCGGTCAGGGGGATGTCCAGCGTGGCCACGCCCGGCATCAGCGAGGCCGGCAGCGCGTGAGACGCGTCCACGCTGCCCTTGAGCAGGCGGGAGGTCGACACCCCTGCGAGGGCGAGCGTTGCCAGCACTCCGACCGTCCAGATAACGCTGGCGGCAGGCGTGCTGTACGGCTCGACAACCGCCGCCACCAGCAGCACCGCGATGACGACGGTGCCGAAGAAGTTGCCGGACACGGGGTGATGGAACTCCGCGTGCACGGCTTGGCGGTGCCAGGCCAGCTTGGCCAGATAGCCCAGCGACAACAACACGAACACGCCCACGGCAAAGGCCGCTATGGCCTCACCCACCCACGCCGGCACGCCCAGGCTGATGTGCGCCAGCCGCCATGCAAGTGCCAGCCCCGACAGGCCCATGACCGAACCGAACAGGCTGACGGGCAGGTCGCGCACGGAGCTTGCCGGGCGCGTTTCAAAAGTGGGTGAGGCTGGGCCGATGGGTTGGGTTTGCATGATGAGCCTTCTGGCGCAATTTGCCGGTGTCGACATTTTCTGCCAGACTCGTTTGGCCGCCTTCGCCAACGTGCGACGTTTTCTGCCAGTCATCGGACCTTCTCTGCCATCCCCGCCATGCGCGTCGCCATCCTTGCCTTCCCCCGCTTCCAGCTGCTCGACGTCGCCGGGCCTGCCGACGTCTTCGTCGAAGCCTCGCGCCAGCTCAAGGACCCCAGGGCCTACCAGGTACAGCTGATCTCCAGCGAGGCCGGCCTGCTCACCAGCAGCAGCGGCCTGCGCCTGGCCGTGGATGCGACGGTGGCGACGCATCGCGGGCGCATCGACACCCTGCTCGTGGCTGGCAGCCCCACCATCGAAGACATGGCGAGCGACGGGCCATTGCAGGACTGGCTGCGGCGCCAGTCGCGCACGGTGCGGCGCTACGGCTCAGTCTGCACCGGCGCCTTCGTGCTGGCGGCCACGGGTCTGCTCGACGGCAAGCGCGTCGCGACCCACTGGAACGCCGCGGCACGCCTGGCGGCCGCCTACCCCGAGGCCTGCGTCGAGGCGGACGCCATCTACGTGAAGGACGGCAAGCTGTTCACTTCCGCCGGCGTGACCGCGGGCATGGACCTCGCGCTCGCGATGGTGGAGGAAGACCACGGCCGCGACCTCGCGCTGCGCGTGGCGCGCGAGCTGGTGATGTTCCTCAAGCGGCCCGGCGGCCAGAGCCAGTTCAGCGCCCACCTGGCCGCGCAGACGTCCGAGCGATCCAGCGTGCGCGACGTGCAGGACTATGTGCTGGCCCACCTGAAGGCCGACCTTTCAGTGCCCGCGCTGGCCGCGCGCGCCGGCATGAGCGAGCGCAGCTTTGCACGCACCTTCCGCAGCGAGGCCGGCACCACACCCGCGGCCTTTGTCGACCATGCCCGCATCGACGCCGCCCGCCGCCTGGCCGAGGAGTCGGACCTGCCGGCCAAGCGGCTGGCGGATGCGGTGGGGTATGCGAATGCGGACGGCTTCAGGCGGGCGTTTGCGCGGCGGTTGGGGGTCAGCCTGGCGGAGTACCGCAGGCGGTTTGCGAAGTCCTGACCGACGCCAAGGGCGTGCGGCTCAGGACTAAGGAGCTGGCGCCCGCTTTGCAGCGAGTGCCGTCATCCGCGGCAGGTCGCCGGGTTCACGGTCTTGGACAGGAAGCAGTCGTCGAGTCACCTGTCGACATGGCAGCAACGACTGCTTTCGCAGCGGCGAGGGTGCGCCACACGCACCTCACCCCGACATCTCTGCAGCGGAAGCTGCAAGCAACCGTCCGATCGCTCAAGCGTCATCTGGGTATCCCTGAAAGAGCCTTCCTGCCGAAGGCATCAGGGCAGTTCCCGCAAGGACTCCCAGGACTGTTTCAAGTGGTCAATGAACCACCTGCCCGCGGGCCCGGGCGGTTCGGAAGCCGGGTGATACGCGGACATGGTCAACATGAAGCCCGTCCGCGGCATGTCGTCCACATCGAGGACAACCAGGGTGCCGTCAGCGATGTCCTTCTCGACCATGTGCAGTGGCATGCCGCCCCAGCCGACGCAGTCCTTCAGGAAGGCGTACTTGGTCGACAGATCGGCTAGGCGCCAGGTCGACGGCGACACCACGCCGTAGTCGCGTCCTGCCATCAGGTCTGATCGGTCGGTGAGCACCAGCTGGACGTGCTTCGCCAGCTCGCTTCGGGGAATCCGATCTGCCCATGCCGCGAGCGGATGGTTCGCCGCGGCGACCGATACCAGGGGCAATTCGCCCAAGCGCTCGCTCACCAGCGACGGGAACGTCACAGCCGGCAAGGTCGAGAGAATGCCCAAACTGCACCGCCCATCCAGCACGGGCTGGTAAGCCGCTCCCAGGCCCTCCACGAACAGGCGCAACGGCGTAAGAGGGAATTGGCTCGCAAATGCCTTTGCGGCAGCGCTGACGAGCGCAGTGGGGAAGAACACGTCAACCACCACCGAGAGCTCGGTCTCCTGGCCTGCCGCCATCAGCTTGGCTCGGGCCTTCAGCGTGTCCACACCAGACACGATGTTGCGGGCGTCGGCCAGCAGAAGCACACCCTCCGCGGTGAGCTTCGGAAACCGGCCTGAGCGGTCGAAGAGCACCACGCCGATTTGCTGCTCCAACCCGCTGACCCAGCCGCTCACCGCTGACTGCACGCGGTTGAGCTTGCGTGCGGCGGCGGAAAAGCTGCCCTCGTCCACCGCGGCGATGAACGTCCTGAGCTGGTCCAAGGAAACGCCGTCGAGCAATTGAGACTCCTTCCATCTCTTAAACAGATGGATCGAATCTCAATATACCGGCTTCTCAGAATGGAAGCCGGTCTCCATCATTCGTTCCCATGCAGCCATCGCTGCAAAGGATAGGAGGCAGCAGGGACCCATCTCTGTTTTAGCCCCAGTTTCTGCAAGCCACCCTCAAAGGACCCGTCCCATGCGCAAGACCCTCATCGCGGCCGCACTGGCCGCCGCCACCGCACTCGTCGGCACTGCTCACGCGGAAGTCGCCACCTACAGCATCGACCCCACGCACACCTTCGTGACCTTCGAGGTCACCCACTTCGGAACGTCGACCAACCGCGGTCGGTTCGACAAGAAGGAAGGAACCGTTCAACTCGACAAGTCAGCCAGGACCGGCAAAGTCGAACTGACGCTCGAGACCGGCTCCATCGACACCGGCACCGCCGCGTTCGACCAGCACCTGCAAAGCGACAACTTCCTCAACACCGCCGCGTTCCCGACGGCCAAGTTCGCCGCCAGCACGTTCAGCTTCAACGGCGACAAGGTCAGCGAAGTCGCGGGGCAACTCACGCTGCTGGGCAAGACCCTCCCCGTCGTGCTGAAGGCCTCCAACTTCAACTGCTACACGAACCCCATCCTCAAGCGCGAGGTGTGCGGCGGCGACTTCGAGACCACGATTCAGCGCAGCCAATGGGGCATGGGCTGGGGCATCAACTTCGGCATCCCCGACACCGTGAAGCTCGCCGTGCAGGTCGAAGCCGTCAAGCAGTAAGCCCGCTGCGAACCACCCCCACCCACTTCGAGACCCAACATGCAACTCCTTCATCTTGACTCCAGCGCCCTCGGCGCCGCGTCCGTCAGCCGCCAGCTGACTGCTGAAATCGTCGCCCGCCAAAAGGCGCTTCACCTGGACATCCGGGTGACCTATCGGGACCTTGCAGCCGACCCCGCCTTGCACCTCACCGGCGCTCATATGGCCGCGCGCATGGGTGCTACCAGCGACGACGCCACCATCAACGCCGACCTGGTCAAGGGCAACGCCTACATGGACGAACTGCTCGCCGCAGACGTCCTCGTCATCGGCGCACCCATGTACAACCTGTCGATTCCGACGCCGCTCAAGGCCTGGATCGACCGCGTCGCCGTGGCCGGCAAGACCTTCCAGTACACCGCGACCGGGCCGCAAGGGCTGCTCAAGGGCAAGAAGGCCTTCATCGCATCGGCGCGGGGCGGCGTCTACTCGGCCGGCAGCCCGGCTGCTGCGCTCGAGCACCAGGAAAGCTACCTCATTGGCCTGCTGGCCTTCCTCGGTGTGACCGACGTGAAGGTCGTGCGCGCCGAAGGCATCGCGTTCGGGCCGCAAGCCAAGGACGCCGCTATTGCCAAGGCCTTGCAAGACATCGAGGCGATTGCGGCCTAAAGGGCACGCGCTTCGCAAATCTCAAACCCCCATCGAAAGAATCATCATGACCTCCTACTCCATCATCGGTTCCGGCAACGTCGGCACCGCCCTGGCCCGTCACTTCGCCCGCAGCGGCATTTCCGTTCGGATCGCCAACACGCGCGGCCCCGAGTCCATTGCATCGCTTGCCGCTGAACTTGGCGACAAGGTGGTTCCCGTCGCGTTGCAGGACGCTCTTGCGGCCGACGTCGTCATCCTGGCTGTTCCATTCCGTGCTCACGCAGCGGTCGGCGGAGCCCTCTCGAACTGGTCTGGCAAGGTCGTTGTAGACGCGATGAACACCTACGGCATCTCGCCGGAAGAGTTGAAGGGGCAGGCTTCCACGGACGTGGTGGCTGCCGCTTTCCCAGGCGCGAAGGTGGTCAAGACGCTGAACCAGCTGCCGGCCAAGCTGCTCGCGCAAGACCCTGCGGTCAACGGTGGTCGGCGTGTCATGTTCGTGTCGAGCAACGACGCCGGCGCTGAGGCGGCGATGGCCAAGCTGGTCGCGGACCTGGGCTTCGCGCCGGTCCCTCTGGGCAAGGCGAACGAGGGCGGGCTGCTGATCGGTATGGGCGGGCCGCTGATCCTGCAGAACCTCATCAAGCTGAGCTGACTGCCGCCCACGAGTGGCTCACCCACTGCTCTCTTCGGATTGTTCATGCCCCGTTCCATCATCAGCGTCGCCCGGCTCGGCACCCCCTGGGAAACCATCGACCCGTTTCTCGTCTGCGCCTATCACCTCGACCACTATCCACCTGGGAACGCCGACTTGGGACCGGTTGAGCCACCACCTGCCGATACAGGTGCCGGAAAGCCCTGGCGCATGTACTTCGGGCAGACGGTGCCAGGCTTCCCTGCCCACCCGCATCGCGGCTTCGAGACCATCACCATCGTCCGCCAGGGCGTGGTCGACCACTCGGACTCACTGGGCGCCACAGCCCGGTATGGCGCGGGCGATGTGCAGTGGCTGACTGCGGGGCGTGGTGTCGTGCATGCGGAGATGTTCCCTTTGCTGGACCCCCTCGAGCCGAACACGCTGGAGCTGTTTCAGATATGGCTGAACCTGCCGGCGCGCGACAAGATGGCTGAGCCCAGCTTCAAGATGTTCTGGTCCGAGGACATCCCGAGGCATGTTGAAGCCGGCGTCGACGTCACATGCATCGTCGGCGCCTTGCACGGAGTGCACATGCAACAGCCGCCGTCACCGCCTTCAAGGTCATGGGCGTCAGACCCTAGTTCGGACTTGGCCGTGTGGACGTTGAAGATGGCGCCGGGTGCGAGGTGGCAGCTACCGCCTGCCTTGGGTAGTGGCACGCGCAGGCAGCTCCTCTTCTTCAAGGGCTCCACGCTGACCATCGACGGTGAGTGCGTCGACGCGCGTTCTGCTATCGAGGTCGACTGCTCCGCCGTGGTCGAGCTTGTAAATGGGTCCAAGGAGGCCGAGGTACTGCTGCTCCAAGGCCGCTCGATTGAAGAACCCGTCGTGCAGCACGGGCCGTTCGTGATGACCACGCTAGACGAAATCCGACGTGCCTACGAAGACTACCGAGACACCCGGTTTGGAGATTGGGCTTGGGGCGTCTACGACCCGAACCATGGCTCGAAGCGGGGAAGGTTCGCTTCAACCGATTGACTTTCGAGGGCCGTGGTCAAGCGACTGCTCCCATGGGCGAAGCTGCCGGTCGGTGCCAGCAGCGCTCAACGACCGGTCCGGACGGCTGCTGTCGCTGCTGCATTGGCATGTGAATGACTCAGCTCAGCCTGATGCCGAAGTTCGGCGGACTACTGCTTCGCAGCGATTGCCGACGCTCGCGGCCGGCGTGCGTAGGGCAGCAATGTGCCCAAAGCGGAAGCCCGCCGAACCTAAGCAACAGGCTGGCTGCAGTCGCTCGATTTCCGCAGTCCTGCGACCGCCGCCTGGAGCAGCTGTCATTCGACCAATTGATCGTGGAATGACCGCTGCACTTCCAGGACCAGCCTCTCAGCGGAACTGGCGACCGGGGCCACCAAGGCAAGGCCGGCGACGATGTTCGGGTCAGTGTCAGATTCGAAGGCCGTGAACTGGCGGTCGCGGAGGGCCGCTTTCAGGTAGGCATCGAATCCAGGAAGACGTAGAGCGCGGCAATCTTCCCATCGCGAACGATGATGACATCCAGGCCCGTGTAGTCCGGCTCCTCACCCTTCACGCCGGAACTCCAATCAATGCGGCCGGCGTTGTGGAGAGCCTGAGGTTCACCGACCGGCGTATAGGAAAAGTGCGGGTGCGTCGCGCGAAGGTCTCCGGCGAACTTGTCGAGGGCGTCGTGCCCGATGAATATTCCCGGGGGAACGTAGAGCGCACAGTCTTCGGTATAGAGGTCCTTGATCGCTGCGCGACGGCGCATCGCATCGCCTTCACCGAAGACCTCCTGAAGGTTGCGGTGCAGGAGTTCGTGGATACGATCTGACATGGCATTCTTCCTTGGTGATTGACTACCGATCGATCCCCGCCGCGGTCTTGTAGATGTCTGGGGATCGGGATGGATCGTTGCCGTACGCCACCCATATCGGCGTTGGCTTCAACGCGAAGTCCTTGAGAAGCACTTCTCTTTAACGGTTGTCCTCGGCGAGACCGGGTTGATTGCGGCGGCGATTCAAATCACACCCAAGCCAGGCAACCTGCAGAACGCCTGACGCGCAGAGTGTTACGAGCATGCGAAGGACCAGGCAACGCTCCGATTCGGGTCTGGCACAAATCTCGCTCCTTGCCAACGGGCAAGCGACGTTCGAGTCAACGTCGCCTACTCCAATGACCTCGCTGGTCCTTCCTTGATCGCTCGGCCGTTCAGGCGATCCGTGTCAGGCGCTGTGTGATCTCGGCGACGTGCCGACCCTGGAATTGCGCCAACTCCAACTCGTTCGCGCTGGGTTGTCTCGAGCCGTCACCGCCGGCGATGGTCGACGCGCCGTAAGGGCTGCCACCGGTGATCTCGTCCAGGCGCATCTGGCCTTTGGCGGTATATGGAAGGCCGACGATGATCATGCCGTGATGCAGCATGACGGTGTGTGTGGACAAGATCGTCGACTCTTGGCCGCCGTGCTGAGTGGCCGTAGATGCAAAGACCGAACCTACCTTGCCGATCAACTTGCCGGCGAACCAAAGTCCGCCGGTCTGATCGAGGAAGTTCTTCATCTGGGCTGCCATGTTGCCGAATCGGGTGGGAGTGCCCACGATGATCGCGTCATAGTCCGCGAGCTCGTTCGGACTCGCAATCGGAGCCGTTTGGTTCAGCTTGAAGTGGCTGGCCGTCGCGACTTCGTCCGGAACAAGTTCGGGAACGCGCTTGACAGTTGCGGTCGCGCCTGCGCTGCGGACGCCTTCAGCGACTGAGTGTGCCAGGGCCTCGACGTGGCCGTAGCTCGAGTAGTAGAGAACCAGTACTTTTGCCATTTCTTGTCCTCGTGATGAGTTGTGGATCAGTTGTGGTGGAACTGTCCCTCTCGGAGAGCCGTCCGCTTGACGGGCGACATCGAGAGGGTTGGGCGCTAGCGGAATTGGCGCAGTGCGCTTCGCGTCTCCGCGACGAACAGCGTGGGCTGCTACGTCGCGGGGAAGTGGCCTCCCTTGGGAACTTTGTTCCAGTAGGAGAGATTCGAATAGGTCTCAGCATTCACTGGCCAAGCGCGGCCTCCTCTTCGCGTGGATAGACGTCGGCGCGTGCCGCCCCCGCGACCGCCCGCATCACGCGCGAACCGTCCGGAACGCCTTGCGGAGCTCATCGGTGAAGATCGCCGGCTGCTCGAAGGCTGCAAAGTGACCGCCGCGGTCCACCTTGTTCCAGTAGATGAGGTGGGGCCAGTGCGCCTCCGCCCACGATTTCGGCGTCGTGAAGATCTCCTTGGGAAACATGGTGGCCGCCATCGGCAGGTCGATCACTCCGGCATTGAAATTGGCGGAGCCCTTGCGCGTGTTTTCCCAGTAAAAGCGTGCGGACGAGGCCGCCGTGTCGGTGAACCAGTAGACGGAGATGTCATCGAGCATCTCGTCCATCGTGAGCACCTTGTCGACGCTGCCGGGGTTGTCCGTCCACGCCTGAAACTTCTCGTAGATCCAGAGGGCCAAGCCGCCCGGCGAGTCTGCCAGCGGATAGCCGATGGTTTGCGGGCGGGTCGCCTGCTCCTTGAAGTAGCCGGCCCAGTCGCCCGTGAACTGCGCGGCGCGATCCATGGCGTATCGCTCTTCCGCTGTCGGGTCCACCGGCAGCTTGTCGGGGAAGACGAAGGCCCAGTTCACATGCGCGGCCACCAGGCCTTCGGGCTTGACATGGCCGAGCGCGTGGGTCACACCGGATCCCCAGTCGCCGCCTTGGGCAACCCAGCGGGCATAGCCCAGGCGCTTCATCAGGACACCCCAGGCCTTGGCCGTGCGGACGACGTCCCAGCCCGTATCGGTGGGCTTGCCCGACCATCCGAACCCCGGCAAGGAGGGAATGACGACGTCGAACGCCTCTTCAGCGCGGCCGCCGTACGCAGTCGGGTCCGTCAGCGGGCCAATCACCTTGAGGAATTCGACCACCGAGCCCGGCCAGCCGTGGCTCATGAGGACGGGCAGCGCGCCCGGATGCTTCGACTTCACATGGATGAAGTGGATGTCGAGGCCGTCAATGCGCGTCCTGAACTGCGGATAGCCATTGATCTGACGCTCGAACCTTCGCCAGTCGTACTTGTCGTGCCAGTATTTGATCACCTGCTTCGCGATGTCCAGGGGCACGCCTTGCGACCAATCGGAAACCGTTTCACGCTCGGGCCAACGCATCATCGCCAAGCGGCGCTTCAGGTCGTCAATCTCGGTTTGTGGCACGGCGACCCGAAAGGGCACGATCGCTTCTGGCGCACCGGCACCCTGGCCGGCGAACGCGGTCGCCTGGGTCAGCAGGCTCGTCGTGAACGCAGCAGCCGAGGCACCGCGCGCGATGCCGAGAACCGCATCGCGGCGTGAAATTCTTTCGGCGGACAGCCGTTTCAAGAGGTCGGACATGATTGGCCCTCAATCCTTCTTGAATGCGGCGGCAGCCGCTGCCGTGTCGAGTGCTTCGCGCAGCAGCTTGATCTTGCCGTTCTCTGCGATCAACACGCCGGCATAGGTCTGGCGGTACACCTTGCCGGTGTCGGGCACCAACGCTTCGACCGAATACTCGGCGAATGCCTTGTCAGGCGTGTCGATGAACGCCCTGAATTCCTTGAACCTGAAATCGGGCACACGCTTCAGCAGGCCGGTCAGGAGTCCTTCGACTCCCACAGGTCCGGTGACATGCACCTTGATCGTCGGAAGTTCCAGCACGCCATCGTCTGCGAAGAGCGCACCGGCGGCAGCGGGGTTCCGTGCGTTGTCGGTATAGGCCTTGAGGAGGTCGAGTGCAGTTTTCATGGTGAGGTCAGGTTCGGGTGGGTCGAAGGTCGTGGACGGAGTCCGGTGGTTGGGTTTGCAGAGCACGGAGGCTCAGGGCGGTGGGCTGCTGGCCACGAGCCCCCTGGACAGCAGGCTTTGCGCTGCAGAGGCCACGGCGTCTTCACTGCTGCGTGGCGCCCAGTCCAGCAGTTGGCGAGCCTTCCGGTTCGAGATGTGCTTGTCCTTGCCCAGCTCGGGCAGCACCTGCCTGAGCTCCGGCTTGAAGAGCGCGGCAACACGCACCAACCAGTCGGGAAGCTCCCTGGTCGGCGCCTTGGCCGCGACGTCGCCGAAGCGCTCGCGGAGCATGGCGGCGACCTGGAGCATCGACACGCAGTCGCCGGCCGAAGCGAGAAAGCGCTCGCCGGACGCCTTCGGGTGAGTCATGGCCCGGATGTGGAGGTCCGCGACGTCGCGCACGTCCACCACGCCGAAATACACCTTGGGACAAGCGCTGACCCGGCCCTCGAGCATGTGCTTGATCAAGGCGATCGACGACGAGCAGTCGGCGCCGAGAACGGGGCCGAAGATCCCCACTGGATTGATCACCGTCAACTCCATGCCTTGTCCTTCGGTGGCGACAAAGTTCCAGGCTGCCTTTTCGGCCAAGGTCTTGGACTTGACGTAGGCGCTGGAGCGTGCATCGAGGTGAGTCCAGGACGTCTCGTCGAGGACCTGGTCGGGACGCCTGTGGCCGTAGCCAATCGCGGCGAAGGACGACGTGAGGACGACGCGCTTCACTCCGGCGTTTCGTGCGGCGGTCAGCACGCGCAGAGTGCCCTCGCGGGCGGGGACGATAAGGTCGTCTTCATGCTTCGGCGCGGCGGGCGGGAAGGGGGACGCGACGTGGAGGACGATCTCGCAGTCCTTGACCGCATCGGCCCAGCCTTCGTCCCGTTGCAGGTCGGCCATCGCGAAGCCCAGTCGGTCATCAGCATGGGGCCTGCCTTGACCCACCATGGAGCGAACGTGTGCCTGCCGGCTTTCCGAGCGCACGGTCGTGCGCACTTCGTGCCCGCTTTGGAGGAGTTGCTCGATGCAGTGGCCACCGAGGAAGCCGGAGCCGCCAGTGACGAGAATCTTGCCCATGCCCATCAAATCCCTCACTCTTTTTTCACGTGACAGCAGACGCAAACACAGAGCCGAAGGCGCTCCGAGAATTCGCGCGGCGAGGGCGAACCCTCCTTCCAGGTGAGGCCGCAGAGGAACAGCACCTGCGCCACCTCCTTTGCTGAGCGGTTCGCACCGGACGCCATGAATTCAGGCGACGCGGCCAGCGCCCAGGCGATGCGCTTCATGAACTCGCCCTTGAACTCCTCGATGGCCGCAGGAAACAGCTGATCGCCCGTCACGATGACGTCGAACGATGCGGGACTGAACGTGGCCAGGTGCCTCCCGAACCAGGCATTCAGCGCCGCCGTCAGGCGGTCGACCAGAGACAGGTCGGCCCGGCCGAGCGCCTTGTCCACCAGCGCCATGCAGTCGACGAGGTACTTCTGCATCGAGGCCTGGAAGACCTCGTTTTTTCCCGCGAAGTGCAGGTAGAGACCCTGCTTGGAGATGCCGGCGGCAGCGGCCAGATCCTCGATCGAGGTCTTCCGGTATCCGTGCCGTCCGAACTCCTTGACGGCGGCGTCGAGGATCGAGTTCCTCCGCGCTTCCGCCGCCGATGGAGGCGCTTCACTTGATTTGCTTGCCATGTACCGAGTGTACTAATTTGGTCCATCTGGTCAACTGCCGGGTGTATCGCGGGCGCCAATCTTTGGCGCCGGCCTGGCAGCAAGTTCAACCCTTGCTGAACGCGCGCGCAGCGGCCGCGGTGTCAAGTGCCTCGCGCAGCAGCTTGATCTTGCCGTTCTCGGCGATCAACACGCCGGCATAGGTCTGGCGGTACATCTTGCCGGTGTCGACCACCATCGCCTCGACCGAGTATTCGCCGAAGACCTTGTCGGGCGTGTCGATCCAGACCTTGAAGTCTTTGAAGCGGAAATCGGGTACCTTGGCCAGCAGGCCGGAGAGCAGGGCCTCGACGGCCGAGGGGCCGCGGGCATGCGCCTGGACCGTCGGCAGCTCGAGGACGCCGTCGTCCGCGAAGAGCGCCGCGGCGGCGGCTGGAGTGCGAACATTGTCTTGATAGGCCTGAAGCAGTTCGAGTGCGGTTGTCATGAGACTTTCCTTGACAGGTGAGGGGCTCGTCGATGGGCAGTTCAGACCTGCGCCATGCCACCATCGGCGAACAGTTCGATGCCGGTGATGAACGACGAATCGTCGGAAGCGAGGAACAGCGCCGCTCTGGCGACGTCGTCGGGCTGTCCGATGCGGCCGATCGGCACCTGTGCGGTCAGGTAGTCGAGCAGTCCTTGCTGCTGCGCGGCCTCGGGCCCCGCGAGCTCGACCAAGCCGGGCGTGTGGATCGGCCCTGGCGACAGCGTGTTGATGCGAATTGCACGGCCCTTCAAGTCCAGAACCCAGCTGCGGGCGAGGTTGCGCACCGCGGCCTTGGTCGCGCTGTAAATGCTGAAGTTGGCAGTGCCCTTCACGCTGGTCGTCGAGCCCGCCAAGATGACGGAGGCGCCGCGTGTTGCCTTCTCCAGCAAAGGCAACGCCTTCTGCACCGTGAACACGACGCCCTTCACATTGCGTTCGAAGGTCTGGTCGAAATGCGCTTCGGTGATTGCGCCCAGCGGCAGCATCTCGCCCCCGCCTGCGTTCGCGTACAGCACGTCGACCCGGTCATGCTGTGTCCGCACCTGGTCGTAGAGCTTGTCCAGTTCGTCCAGCTTCGTCGAGTCGGCTCGCACACCTTGGGCGTTCTGCCCGATGGCGGCGACGGCCGCATCCAGCTCGGCCTGACGCCGTCCCGTGATGTAGACGAACGCGCCTTCGGACGCGAAGGTCTTGGCGGCTGCCAGACCGATGCCGGTGGTGCCGCCGGTGATGACGGCAACCTTGCCGGTGAGTTTGTTTCCCATGCCGTGCTCCTGTGTTGAGAGGGTGAGCGAAGCTTACGAATGTCATGGGCAGGAATAAAGATGAGGATTTGCACTTCTTATTTCATGTGCTTGAATAATGGGGACGAAACAACCCTACAGCCCACGCCATGGACCAACTGCTGGCGCTGCGCGTCTTCGTGCGGATCGCCGAATCCGGCGCCTTCTCGCGCGCCGCCGACACCATGAACATTCCACGACCCACGGTGACCAAGCTTGTCCAGGATCTGGAGCGCCACCTGGGAACAAAGCTTCTGCATCGCACCACGCGACGCGTTAGCGTGACGCCCGAGGGCGCGGCCTACTACGAGCGGGCCGCTCGACTGATCGGCGAACTCGAAGAGATGGACGAAAGCGCTTCGCGCTCGCGCGCCCAACCCCGTGGGCGCATCCGGGTCGACGTCGGCTCGGTCGTTGCCAACATGATCCTCATTCCCGCGCTGCCGGGTTTCCGCGCGCGCTACCCGGATCTGCATGTCGATCTCGGCGTCAGCGATCGTCCGATCGACCTCGTTGGCGAAGGCGTGGACTGCGCGATTCGGGGCGGGCCGTTGCCGGACACGTCGCTTGTGGCGCGACGCATCGCCGACATGGATTGGGTGACCTGTGCAAGCCCGGTCTACCTGAAGGCGCGCGGCGTTCCGAAGCACCCTTCCGAACTGATGCCCCGGCCCGCGCAGGACGCCGACAAGCGTCGCGTTCCCGGCCACGCCATCGCCGGATATTTCTCGTCGCTCACCGGGCGGGCGTTCCCGCTCGAATTCCACTGCGCGGGCGAGGAGATATTGGTGCACGGCCAAGTGGAGGTGGCCGTCAACGAGAGCACCGCGCATTTGAGCGCTCTACTGGCTGGCGTAGGAATCGGACAGGCATTCAAGTTCATGGCCGCGCCGCACCTCGAGAACGGACGGTTGACCCGCCTGCTCGACGACTGGATGCGCCCGCGCCAGCCCTTCCACGTGCTGTACGCGAGCAACCGGCACCTGAGTGCCAAGATCCGGCTGTTCGTGGACTGGGTGGCCGAAGTGTTCGCGCCATTCGACGATCGGTAGGCCTCGAAGGACAGGGCTCGAGGAAGCGGCGGCACCTGTTCGACCATCTGCGGCCCGGCTTGCCTGGGGTGTTCGCAGACCCGTGCCCGCCTTTCAGCGGCTTGTTCGAATCCGCGGCCAGCTGCCATGGGTCGAGAGCGCCTGTTCGCCGGCACGGACAGCCGACATTCGATCGACGCTGTGCCGGGGACTTCCTGAAGTACGGCTTGAATGGCCGCTGCGCGCTCCGCACCGGACGTTGGTGTCGCCGGCATGGGCTCAACTCAGTGGCTGGTTTGTGGCCGGCAGCGTGACCCCGATCCCTGGCAGCCAATGACAGCGCCCGCTGCGGAATTGACCCTTCCCCCTGGTCTCGAAGTTCGGCTTCGGGCACATTGCTGCCCCACGACTGATGAATCCGAGCGGCAGCAGCCAGCCTGAAGCCGCCACCGCAGACTCCACGTCCCACGTCGCCTTAACTTTCACCTCACCTTCCCCTCATCGAGCCCTCACCTCCCCTCCCTAGAGTCCACGGCAACGGCTGCGCCGCAGCCCGCCCCTAGAGGAGAGTTCTCGATGACCCAGACCGCCAAGATGACGGTGACTGCCGCGGCCGCTGCGCTGCTGGCTGCCGGTGTGACGCTGACCACCACGGCTTCGGGGTGGACCTTGCCCGGGTTTCACAAGGCGCCCGCCGCAGCGGCCGCCGACGCGACGCCCGGCGGCGGCGCCCCGACCACCGTGGCCCTCGCTGCGGCCACCACACCGGCACCCGCCGTGGCCCTTCCCCCCGCCCAGTTGCCCAACTACCGCGCCATCGTGCAGACCCAGGGCCCGGCCGTGGTCGGCATCACCGTGGCCGGCCTGCACAAGGTGGGCAATGACGACGGCGACGAAGGCCCCGTCGCGCGGGGTGACGATGACCCCTTCTTCCGCTTCTTCCGCGGCATCCCCGGGCTGCGCATGCCGCAGCAGGGGCCGCAGCCCTTCCGCGGCCAGGGCTCCGGTTTCATCATCAGCAGCGACGGTGTCGTGCTGACCAACGCCCACGTCGTGCGCGACGCCAAGCAGGTCACCGTCAAGCTCAGCGACCGCCGGGAGTTCTCGGCCAAGGTGCTGGGCAGCGACCCGGCCACCGACATCGCCGTGCTCAAGCTCGACGCCAAGGGCCTGCCCACCGTGCAGCTGGGCGACCCCAAGCAGGTGCAGGTCGGCGACTATGTGCTGGCCATCGGCGCGCCCTATGGCTTCGAGCAGACGGCCACGCAGGGCATCGTCAGCGCCAAGGGTCGCTCGCTGCCCGGCGACAGCGTCGTGCCCTTCATCCAGACCGACGCGGCCGTGAACCCGGGCAACTCGGGCGGCCCGCTGTTCGACGCGGCCGGCCGTGTCGTCGGCGTCAACGCGCAGATCTTCTCGCAGAGCGGCGGCTTCCAGGGCCTGGCCTTCTCCATCCCGGTGGACGTGGCGCTGAAGGTCAAGGACCAGATCGTTGCCCACGGCAAGGTCGAGCATGCGCGACTGGGCGTCACGCTGCAGGACCTGTCGGCGCCGCTGGCCTCGTCCTTCGGCCTGGGCGCACCCGATGGCGCCCTGGTGTCCAGCGTGCAGCCTGAAAGCGCCGCCGCCAAGGCCGGGCTGAAGGCGGGTGACGTCATCACGGCCATCGACGGCGAGCCGGTGCGCGTGGCGGGCGACGTTTCCAGCCGCGTCGGCCTGGCCCGCCCCGGCGACAAGCTCAAGCTGGAGCTGTGGCGCGACAAGTCCCGCGTCAGCGAGACCGTCAGCCTGGGCCGCGCCGACAAGGACACGCAGGAAGCCAATGCCACGCCCCAGGGCGGCTCGCTGGGCCTGGCGCTGCGTCCGCTGGAGCGCCAGGAGCTGCGCGGCTCGGGGCTGGACCATGGCCTGCTGATCGAAGGCGTGACCGGCCCGGCCCAGCTGGCAGGCGTGCAGCCCGGCGACGTGCTGCTGGCGCTGAACGGCAAGCCGGTGCAGAGCGTGGAGCAGGTGCGCGACGCGCTGAAGGGCAAGCCGGCCTCGGTGGCCTTGCTGGTGGCGCGTGACGGCCAGCAGATCTTTGTGCCGGTACGGCTCGGCTGACACATCTCGACGGCAGGGTGGCAGGCGCCACTCCGCACCTGGCCCGCGGCTCATCTGCCGCGGGCTTTTTTTCATCAGCGCTCCAGCCGGTGAAAACTCACGCGGCCGCCTGCCGGCCGGCCGGTTGCGCTAGGCTGCGTGTCATCTCACCGACTGCGGAGACCGCCCTGGAGATCTTGCTTGAACTGCTGCTCGAACTGATCTTCCAGGTCTTCGGCGAACTGCTCGTCGAACTCGGCCTGCATGCCGTGGCCGAGCCTTTTCGCAAGCAGCCCAGCGTCTGGGTGGCCGTGCTCGGCTATGTGCTGCTGGGCGGCATCGTCGGCGCGCTGAGCCTGTGGCTGATGCCCCAGCACCTGACGCGCGATGGCTGGCCCCGCCTGGCCAACCTCGTCGTCACGCCCGTGATCGCCGGTTTCGCAATGACGCTGATGGGCCTCTGGCGCGCGCGCCGCGGCGACCCGGTGCTGCGCATCGACCGCTTCGCCTACGGCTATCTGTTCGCACTGACGGTCGCCGTCGTGCGCTACAACTTCGCAAGCTGAGCCGCCATGGACGCCATTCGCTGGGTTCTCATCCTCATCGCGATTGGCGCTGCAGCTGCCGCCGCCCTGTGGCTGGGGCTGAGCGCGCCGCCCGCAGGCCCGGCCTTGCCCTCCCAGCCCACAACCGTGGCCGCCCTGCCCGCCACGCCGCCCCTGGCGGCTTCAGCAGCCTCGACAACCATCCGCGCGGTGGCGCGCGCCGCCTCCGCAACGGCTTCGCCGACACCCACCTCCGCAAGGCCGGCCGCACCGCGCATCGGCTCGGAAGGGTACGGCCCGCACATCGATCGTGCGATGGCCGGCGACGATGCGGCGGCCGCCTGGGAGGCGGTGCGCTGGCTGCGGCTTTGCGCGTCGAACGAGACGCGGCGCAACAGCTTCGAGACCGTCCGCAACCAGGGGATATCGCCGGAAATGATGACCCAGATGATGGTGGAGGCCGATGCCGAGTCGAGGCGCTGCCAGACCGTGACCGCCCAGCACCGCGTGATGCTGCCGGAACTGGCCTCACGGGCGGTGCGGGCCGGCGTGGCCGAGGCGGCCTCGGCCTTTGCCGCCGCGACCTTCCCCGGCGACCTGACCGCCGCGCAGTGCCAGCAGGTGGCCGAAGCGATGCGGCGTGACGCGCTCGCCGGTGACGGGCTCAGCCTCATCAATGCGGCGACGTCCAACCCCGCGTGGGGACTGAGCGACGCCGAGCGTTTGAGCTTTCTGATGGCCTACGCCGAACTGCCCGATCACCCTGAGGCCAAGGGCATGGCCAAGTCGCTGCTGGAGCGGGGTGCGCTTCACCTGGCCGCGCCGCCCACACCGCAGCAGATGGCCGCGGCCAGGGAGGCGGCGCAGCAGATCCTGGCGCGCCGGCCTGCTGGCGGCAAGCCCTGAGGTCGCTCAAGGCATGCCGTTGTCCACGTAGTCGGCAAACCCCGGCCGCGCGCTCAAGCGCTGCAGCCAGGCCTCCACCGCCGGCAGTTCCACGCGCTCGATCGGCGCGTTCTTCCAGCGCTGGGCCGACAGGCCGAGCACGACGTCGGCCAGCGTGAACTCAGGCCCGGTCACGAAGGCGCCCGTCTTGGCGAGCTGCACTTCCAGCATGCCCATGTGCTTGTTCCAGTTCGCCACGCCTGCAGTGATGGCCTCGGGCGTGGCCGGCTGGCCGCGCACCAGCGCCATGAAGGCGACGCGCCAGCTGTTGTTCAGCTCGCCGGCCTGCCAGTCCATCCATTGCTCGACCCTGGCGCGCGCCTGCGGCTCGGTCGGCAGCAGCGTGGTTGCGTAGAGCTTGGTGGCGAGATAGCGGCAGATGGCATTGCTCTCCCACAGCACGAAGTCACCATCGATGAGCACGGGTATCAGGCCGTTGGGGTTCATCGCCAGATAGCCCGGCTCCTGCGGCGAGCGAAAACCCGCCCCCCAGTCCTCGCGGTCGAGCTCGAGATCGAGCTGCGCGGCGGTCCACATGACCTTGCGGACGTTGATGGAGGTGAGGCGGCCGAGGAGACGGAGAGCAGGCATGGGAGATGCGGGCGAGTCAACGGAGCCTGCAGTGTCGGTTCAGAAGTCGGCCCATTCACCATCGGCCGCCGCCGGGGGCTTGACGACGGCCGGGCTGGCGGCAGGCCTGGAGGGCACGCGCGGCTCGACGGGTGCCGGTCTGCGCACGACGGCCTTGACCGCCGGTCGCGTCGACGGCCGGCTCACGGGTGGCGAGGGCTTGCGTGGCCGGGGCGCCGGCACGGCCGCATGAGCCTCGTGCGCGAGCCGGAAGACCGCCACCGCCGCCACGAGCTGGCGGGCCTGCTCCTTGAGGCTCTCGGCGGCGGCGGCGCCTTGCTCGACGAGTGCGGCGTTCTGCTGCGTGGTCTGGTCCATCTGCATGACCGCTTCGCCGACCTGCGCCACGCCGCTGCTCTGCTCGCCGCTGGCGCTGCTGATCTCGCCCATCAGGTCTGTGACGCGGCGGATCGCGTCGACCACTTCGGTCATGGTCGAGCCGGCCTGATCCACCAGCACGGTGCCGCGCTCGACACGCTCGACGCTGGCCATGATCAGCGACTTGATCTCCTTGGCCGCCTGGGCGCTGCGCTGGGCCAGCAGGCGCACCTCGCCGGCCACGACCGCGAAGCCGCGGCCCTGCTCGCCGGCTCGCGCGGCCTCCACCGCCGCATTCAGCGCAAGGATGTTGGTCTGGAAGGCGATGCCGTCGATGGTGCCGATGATGTCGGAGATGCGCTGCGAGCTCTGCTGGATGTCTCTCATCGTCGCCACCACTTCGTTGACGACGGCGCCACCCCGCACGGCCACCTCGCTGGCGCCTTGTGCCAGCTGGTTGGCCTGACGGGCGTTGTCGGCGTTCTGCTGCACGGCCGAGCCCAGCTGCTCCATCGACGCCGCCGTCTGCTCCAGGGCGCTGGCCTGCTCTTCGGTGCGGCTGGACAGGTCCTGGTTGCCCTGCGCGATCTGGGCGCTGGCGATGGCCACGCTGTCGGAGTTGGCGCGTACGGTGCTCACGATGAGGGCCAGCGCCTCCTGCATGCGCGCCACAGCAGCCACGGTACTCGTCGTGTCTCCTGACCGCACCGGTACCGGCTGGGCCAGGTCTCCATCGGCCACGCGCTGCACGGCCTCGCTGAGTTCGCCCGGCTCGGCACCAAGTGCGCGGCTCAGGCTGCGCGACAGTGCCCAGCCCACGAGACCGCCCAGCAAGGCCATCGCGACCGCGCCGCCGAGCATCTCCATGCCGCTGCTGGCGGCGACTTGGCCGGCATCCTTGGCGAGCTGGTTGGCGACTTGGCTCTGCAACTCGATGGAGTCATCGACGGCCTTGAAGATCGTGCTCTGCCGGGCACGCACCTCGCCGGTCAGCATCGCAGCGCCCTCGGCTGTCTTGCCCTCGCTCGCCAGCGCCAACACCTGGTCCAGCCCGTGCCGGTAGGCGGGCGTGTTGTCGGTGATGAGCTTGAGCAGCGCCCGGCTCTTGGGCTGTGCGAGCGCCTTGTCCAGCATGGCGATCGACTGGTCGGTGGCCGCACGCATCTCGCCGATGCGCTTCACCTCGGCAGCACGGACGGTCGCATCGGTCGTCAGTAGCACATTGCGCACCGCGCGAGCGCTCGTGTTGAGGTTGTCCTTGATGTCGGCGAACTTGTCCATCTTGGGCATGCGATCAAGGGCCAGCTCGTCGACCTTGGCGGCCAGCGAGCCCATCCGCAGCATGCCGAAGACGGCGATCACAAGGCCGAGCAGCACCGCCGAGCCGAAACCCAGGGCCAATCGGGTGGAAACCTTGAAAGCATTGAAGTTCATGGCTTGACCTCGTCGAAGGAGTCGAGCGGCTGGCGACATCGTCGACTCAGCCGGAAGTCGGTCGGCAGGACGCCGTTGTCCGCCTGCACCGCGCTGCGCCTGGGGCGGCGCTTGCTGAAGGGCGCCGCTACTGGGCTGCCCTGAAGAGCCAGCATGACAGGGAACTTGAGACGCCGCAAGCTGCCCTCCGTGCCTCGGCCGTGCCTCCGGACAGGCACGGGATCTGCCTGCGGCTACACGGCGGCTAGCCCTGTGTCGCCGACTGCTGCGCGCGGCCCGCCTCGGTCAGGGTCACCGTCCAGCGGCCCGTGTCGTCGCAATGCAGGCTGACCCAGCCCGGCCCGGCCACGCCACCGAGCCGGGCGTCACTCAGGGCCGTGAACTCGCGCAGCAACTCGCTGACGCGGGCGTCCAGGCGCTTGGCCAGGCGCGTCAGCGGCACGGCCCGGGCGCCATCGCCCAGCTCATGCAGCAGCTCAGCCGGCGTGCGCACTCAGCACGACCGGGATGGACTTGGACGTCGGCGTGCGCGCGGTGACGGAGAAGCTCTGCAGCGGCACCAGCGGGTTGGTCTCGGGGTAGTAGCTGGCCAGGCAGCCGCGCGGGATGTCGTAGGCGACGAGCAGGAAACGCTCGGCGTGGCGCTGCTCGACGTCGCCGCCGGCCTCGTCGATGTAGAGGCTGGTGATGTCCACCCAGTCGCCGGCCTTGAGCCCCAGGTCCTTGAGGTCCTCGGCATGGATGAAGACGACGCGGCGGTGACCATAGACGCCGCGGTAGCGGTCATCGTGGCCGTAGATGGTGGTGTTGTACTGGTCGTGGGAGCGCAGCGTCGTCAGCGTGAAGACGCGAACGTCGCGCTGGCGCTCGGCAATGCGCTGCACAGCCAGATCGGTGGGCATGGCGTGCGTGCTGAACTCGGCCTTGCCGCTTGCCGTGGCCCAGACGCGTTCGCTGGCGGTGTTGCGCAGGCGAAAGCCGCCGGGCGCCTTGATCTTCTCGTTGAAGCCGGCGAAGTCGGGCAGCACGGCCTCGATCTTGTCGCGGATGGTGGCGTAGTTGCTGGCCAGCGCCAGCCACGGCGTGCGGCTCTTCGTCAGCGTGGCAGCGGCCATGCGCGCGACCAGCATGGGCTCGGAGATCAGGTGCTCGGAAGCCGGCGCATTCATGCCGGCCGACAGGTGCACCATGCTCATCGAGTCTTCCACCGTGACGCCCTGCGGGCCGCTGGCCTGCACGTCGATCTCGGTGCGGCCGAGCACTGGCAGCACCAACGCCTTGCGGCCGTGCACGACATGGCTGCGGTTGAACTTGGTGGTGATGTGCACCGTCAGCTCGCATTGGCGCAGCGCGCGCCAGGTGGCGGCCGTGTCGGGCGTGGCAGCGGCGAAGTTGCCACCCATGGCGATGAAGACCTTGCCCTGGCCATCGAGCATGGCCTGGATGGCGCCCACGGTGTCATGACCGTGCTCGCGCGGCGGCTCGAAGCCGAACACCTGGCCCAGTTTGTCCAGGAAGGCCGGTGCGGGCTTCTCGTAGATGCCCATGGTGCGGTCGCCCTGCACATTGCTGTGGCCGCGCACCGGGCAGGCGCCCGCGCCCGGGCGGCCCAGGTTGCCGCGCAGCAGCAGCAGGTTGACGATCATCTGGATGGTCTTGACCGAGTGCCGGTGCTGGGTGATGCCCATGCCCCAGCAGGCGATGACGCGCTCGCTGGTCGCGTAGATGTCCGCGGCCTGCACGATCTGCTCGCGTGTCAGGCCCGAGGCCGCGACCAGCGGCTCCCAGGGCTGCTCGCGCAGCTCGGCGATGAAGGTCTCGAAGCCTTGGGTGTGCTCGGCGATGAAGGCGACGTCCAGCACGCGCGGCTTACCGGCCGCCAGCGCGGCATCGTCCAGTTCGACGACGCGCTTGCACATACCCTTGAGCAGCGCGAAGTCGCCGCCGACCTGGAGCTGGAAGTAGTGGCTGCTGATCGGCGAATCGCCCAGCGTCGCCATCTCGATGGCGTTCTGCGGGTCGGCAAAGCGCTCCAGGCCGCGCTCGCGCAGCGGGTTGAAGCTGACGATGCGCGCGCCGCGCTTGCGGGCCGCGCGCAGCTCGCCCAGCATGCGCGGGTGGTTGGTGCCCGGGTTCTGGCCGAACACGAAGATGGTGTCGGCCTGCTCGAAGTCGTGCAGCGTGACCGTGCCCTTGCCGACGCCGATGGTCGGCCGCATGCCGGAGCCGCTGGGCTCGTGGCACATATTGGAGCAGTCGGGGAAATTGTTGGTGCCGTACTCGCGCACGAACAGCTGGTAGAGGAAGGCGGCCTCGTTGCTGGTGCGGCCCGACGTGTAGAAGATGGCTTCGTTGGGATCAGGCAGCGCCTGCAGCTCGCGGGCGATCAGCGCGAAGGCCGCGTCCCAGCTGGTGCGCTGGTAGCGATCGGTCTGGGCGTCGTAGACCATGGGCTCGGTCAGGCGGCCGGTGGCTTCCAGGTCGTAGTCCGACGCCTCGGCCCATTCCTTCAGCGTCTTCGCGGCTATGACCTCGGGCGTTGCGCGCCGCGCAGTGGCTTCGGCGGCGACGGCCTTGGCGCCGTTCTCGCAGAACTCGAAGGTGGAGCGGTGGTCACGGTCGGGCCAGGCGCAGCCGGGGCAGTCGAAGCCGTCGGTCTGGTTGGCATGCAGCAGCGTCTTGGCGCCCTTCACGGCCACGCCCTGCTCGTTCAGGTGCTTGGCCACGCTCTTCAGCGCGCCCCAACCGCCGGCGGGGCCGTCGTACAGCTCGATCTTTTGTTCACTCATGTCAGTGGTGCCCGGCCGCCCGAAGCCGCTGACGCACCCCCTCGGGGGGCAGTGAGCAGCGCGAACGTGGGGGCTGTAAGGTCATACACCAAGAAAAAGGCCCCGCGCCTTGCACAGGCAGCGGGGCTTGTCAGCCTAGCAGGACCGGATCAGTTGAAGAACTTGCCCACGTTGATGAGGGTCTTGTACACACCCCAGGCCAGTGGGATGCCCACCGCGGCCCAGGCCAGCGCCACCACCGCGGGCGAAGTCGCGGCACTGGCGCCCGACCCCGAACCCACCTCGGCGGCCGCAGCGCGCTCGTGCGCCAGGCGCTTTTCCTCGGCCAGCTCGGCCTCGGTCATGAAGTGCTTGTCGGCCACCGGACGGATCATCAGATTGGCGATCAGGCCGACGACCAGCATGCCCACGAGGATGTACATGGTCTGGTTGTAGACCTGCTCGCGCGGCAGGCCCAGCTCCAGCTGGTAGTCGCGCATGTAGTTCACGACGACGGGGCCCAGGATGCCGGCCGTGGCCCAGGCCGTCAGCAGGCGGCCATGGATCGCACCCACCATCTGCGTGCCGAACAGGTCGGCGAGGAAGGCCGGCACGGTCGCAAAACCGCCGCCGTACATGCTCAGGATGACGCAGACCGCGCCGACGAAGGCGAGCTTGGAGCCGGCGGCCGCGCTGCTGGGGATGCTGGCATACATCAGCCCGCCAAGCAGGAAGAAGACGACATAGGTGACCTTGCGGCCGAGCTTGTCCGACAGGCTGGCCCAGAAGAAGCGGCCACCGATGTTGAACAGGCTCAGCAGCGCCGTGAAGCCGGCGGCCACAGCGGCGATCTTGGCCAGTTGCGCCTTGTCCAGCTCACCGAACTTGGCGGTCAGGCCGATCAGCGAACCGCCGAAGACTTCCTGCAGCATCGGGCTGGCCATGCCGATGACGCCGATGCCGGCCGACACGTTCATGCACAGCACGATCCAGACCAGCCAGAACTGCGGAATGCCCCAGACCTTTTTCACGTGCACGTGGCGCTGCGTGATCATGGCGTTGCTGCCCTGGGCGACCGGTGCGGTCCAACCGGCCGGCTTCCAGCCCGTCGGCGGCACGCGATAGCCGAATGCGCCGCCGATCATGAAGACAAAGTAGACGAGGGCCATGACGATGAAGGTCTGCGTCACACCGACGTCGGTGGCCGTGGCGAAGGTCTTCATCAGTTCGGCCGCCAGTGGCGAGCCGATCATGGCGCCGCCGCCAAAGCCCATGATGGCCATGCCGGTGGCCATGCCGCGCTTGTCCGGGAACCACTTGATCAGCGTACTGACCGGGCTGATGTAGCCCAGGCCCAGGCCGATGCCACCGATGACGCCGCTGCCCAGGATCATCAGCCAGAACTGGTGCAGATGAATGCCCAGCGCCGAGATCAACATGCCGCCGCACCAGCACAGGGCCGACACGACACCGGCCTTGCGCGGGCCGGCGCGTTCGAGCCAGCCACCCCAGATCGCCGCGGAGCAACCCAGGAAGACGAAGAACAGCGTGTACATCCAGCCCAGCGTCGAGACCTTCCAGTCGCAACCGCTGACGAAGAGTTCCTGGAAGAAGCCCACGTCGGCGCCGCACTTGATCGCCTCCTTGATGCCCAGGGCCTTGGACAGCGGCAGCCAGAACACCGAGAAGCCATAGGCCATGCCGATGCACAGATGGATGGCGAGGGCCGCCGGCGGCACCAGCCAGCGGTTGAAGCCGACGCCGGCAATGGTTCTTTCCTTGTCGAGCCAGCCCGCACTCCGACCCGGACCGGGTACGGCATCCAATCCCACTGAAGACATGGTGTTCCCTTCGACGTTGATGTGAATCTCGTGCGCAACCACCATCAGCCCGCCCGAGGCGGCGCAGGATACGGGTTGCTTTGTGACGAGTCCGCCGTTGAAGTGGCGATCTAGGGAAAAACCTAGCGCGTCGTGCGGAAAATCCGGGCAGATGGCACGGTTGGATGGGCGGCTATCCTGCTGCGCCATGCGACGCGTATTGATCATTGACGACCACCCCGGCGTGGGCCAGGCGCTGGAACTGCTGCTGTCCCTGCACGACATCGAGGCCAGCATGGCCACCAGCCCCGAGGAGGGCCTGGCCCTGCTGGACAAGCGCGCCTTCGGCCTCGTCATCCAGGACATGAACTTCACGGCCGACACGACCTCGGGTGAGGAAGGCGAGCAGCTCTTTCGTGCCATCCGCGCGCGCCGCCCCGACCTCCCCGTCATCCTGCTGACGGCCTGGACGCGGCTGGACGCGGCCGTGGCCCTCGTCAAGGCCGGCGCGGCCGACTATCTCGCCAAACCCTGGGACGACGCCAAGCTGATCGCGACCGTCGAGAACCTGCTGGAGCTGGGCGAGGCCAACCGCGAAATCGCGCAGCTGCGCGAGGCGCGGGCGGCCAGGCGCGCAGCGCTGGCACGGCGCTACGACCTCGCCGGCCTCGTGTTCGGCTCCGATGCGATAGCCAATTTGCTCGAACTGGCCGGCCAGATCGCCGCGGCACCGGTGCCGGTACTGATCACCGGGCCGAACGGCGCCGGCAAGGAACGCATTGCGGCCTTCGTGCACACCAATTCCAGCGCGCATGACGGCCCTTTCGTCGCGCTGAATTGCGGCGCCCTGCCGGCCGACCTCATCGAGGCCGAGCTGTTCGGCAGCGACAGCGGCGCCTACACCGGTGCGGCCAAGGCGCGCGTGGGCCGCTTCGAGGCGGCCGATGGCGGCACCCTCTTCCTCGACGAGATCGGCAACCTGCCGCTGGCCGGCCAGGTCAAGCTGCTGCGCGTGCTGGAGACGGGCCAGTTCGAGCGCCTGGGCTCGAGCAAGACGCGCCAGGTGCGGGTGCGCGTGCTGAGCGCGACGAATGCCGACCTGCGCGCCATGGTCAAGACCGGCGCCTTCCGCGAAGACCTGTTCTACCGCCTCAACCTCATCGAGCTGAAGCTGCCGCCCCTGGCCGAGCGCCGCGACGATGTGCTGCCGCTGGCCGAGCATTTCCTGGCCGGCCGGGCGCGTTTGAGCGAGGCCGCGCGCGAGGCCCTGCTCGCCCACCGTTGGCCAGGCAATGTGCGCGAACTGAAGAACGCCGTCGAACGCGCGGCCCTGCTGTGCCAGGGCGGTGAGATCACGCCGGCCCTGCTGGGGCTGGAGGAAGCCAATGGCAATGGCGGGGGCGCCTGGCGCAACCTCGACGAGCCCAGCCGCGAGGCCGTCGTCGCGGCGCTGAACGCGGCAGGCGGCGTGGTCAGCCGCGCGGCCAGCCAGCTGGGTCTGTCGCGCCAGGCGCTGTACCGGCGGCTGGAGCGTTATGGGATAGACCTTTGATGCCGCTGTCGCTGCGCGCACGCGCACTGCTGGCACTCGGCGCGGCGGCGGTCGTGCCGCCCCTGGTCATCCTCGGCGTGCGCCGAGCGGGCCTGGATGCAGGCATCGCGCTGGCCGTGGCGGTGATCGTCATGCTGCCGCTGATCGGCTGGTTGGCGGCGTTCTGGCTGACGCCGCTGCTGCGGCTCACGCGCGCACTCGAAGGGGCCGTGCTGAGTTACCGCGACGGCGACTTCAGCCTCAATCTCGCGCCAGACGGTCCGCGTGAGCTGATCGAGCTGACGCAACTGCACGCCGAGCTCGGCCTGGCCCTGCGCGAGCAGCGCCAGCACCTGGCCCAGCGCGAGTTGCTGCTGGACACCGTCGTGCAGAACACGCCCGTCGCGCTGGTGCTGACGGCGCCGAGCGAGCGCATCGCCATTGCCAACCTGGCCGCACGCCAGTTGCTGGGCGACGGCCGCAGCCTGACCGGGCTGGACTTCACCACCGTCATCGCCCACCTGCCGGAGGCGCTGCGCGAGGCCCTCGCCGGCGACGGCGACCGGCTTTTCGCGGTGACGCTGCCCGATGGGTCGGAGGAAACCTTCCACCACAGCACGCGCACGTTCAGGCTGCAGGGCCAGCCGCATCGGCTGCGGCTGCTGCGACGCATGACGCGGGAGCTGTCGCGGGCCGAAGTCGCGACGTGGAAGCGCGTCATCCGCGTGTTGAGCCACGAGCTGAACAACTCGCTGGCGCCGATCTCGTCGCTGGCCCACAGCGGCGCGGAGCTGGCGCGGCGCGGCAACACCGAGCGCCTGCTGCAGGTGCTGGCCAGCATCGGCGAGCGCGCGGCACATCTGCATGTCTTCCTGAGCGGCTACGCGGCCTTCGCTAAGCTGCCGGCGCCGCGCCGCGCCGCGGTGGACTGGTCGGCCTTTATCGCGCGGCTGGCGACGCTGGGCGAATTCCGCGTCGAGGGCGCGCCGCCCGATCAGCCCGGCTGGTTCGATGCGGCCCAGATCGAACAAGCCCTGCTCAACCTGATCAAGAACGCCCATGAGTCGGGCAGCGACCCCGACGAGATCCTGCTGCGCCTGGCCAGCCAGGGCGACGAGCTGCGCATCGAAGTGCTGGACCGCGGCCCCGGCATGAGCGAGGCGGTGCTGGCCCAGGCGTTGCTGCCCTTCTACTCCACCAAGCGCTCCGAACCCGGCTCCCAGGGCGGTACGGGCCTGGGGCTTGCGCTGGCACGGGAGATTGCCGAAGCCCACGACGGCCATATCGCGCTGGCCAACCGGGACGGTGGCGGGCTGCGCGTGACGATCCGGCTGCCAGGGCACGCCGTCCTGTCGAATGGGGATGCCAAGACAAGCAATTAGTGACAGAGTGCACAACTTGTTTCAGCGGGCCACCGCCGGCTCGCTGCCTTGGGAGCCGTGCCATGTCTCTTCGTGCCTTGACCCTGCTGGGTCTCGCTTCCCTCGCCTGCACCGCCCAGGCGCAGTCGCAATACCGCGTCTTTGCCGAGGCCTACAGCGGCTACTACAACAGCATCCAGACAACCAGCCCCGTCTTTGGCCTGGACGCCGGCGGCAACCCGAACACCGTCTACGGCAGCGTCTATTACGGCTCCGACTACCGCAGCGGCGCCGCCTACGATCAAGCCACGCCCCTGCCCAATGTGACGGCCGGTGGCGTCTGGGCAGGTGACGCCAGCCAGGGCATGACGCCCGTCACCGCCAATGCCTACGGCATGACGGACTGGGGCAGCAACCACGCCAGCGCCTCGCTGGCCGGCTTCACGCCGGTGAGCCAGAGCTACGACGGCCAGTTCGTCGTCGGCGCGACCAGCTGGCCCATGCACGTGGAGAGCAACAACCTGACCTATGCGGTCGGGCGCTCGGCCTGGGAAGAGCTCTACCAGATCGGCGGCGGCACCGGCACGGGCACCTTCACCGGCACCATCCACATCGACGGCAGTCTCGCCGGCATCACGACGGGCAATGGCGGCGCGTCCATCGACTGGTCGCTGCGCTCCTTCTCCAACCAGGTCGTCGCGTCGGTCTACGCCTCCTACGACGCCGGCTCGGACCACTGGAACAAAAGCGTCTACAGCGACGGCCTGTGGACCTACACGGATGGCAACGGCACGCTGACGATCAACGAGGATGTCATCGGCAGCTATAGCTTCACCTATGGCACGGCGCTGTACCTGAAGTCCGAGCTGAGCACGAGCATCAGCGGCAACGGTGCCGCGGACTTCTCCAACACCGTGCAGTTCACGGGCATGCAGTTGCCGCAGGGCTCGACGGTCTATGTGATGTCTGGCGCCGCTGCGGCGGACTACGGCATCAGCTTCGCCGGCAATGGCAGCGGCACGATCTGCCAGAACCTCGCCTGTGCGACCGGCGGCGGCTTGCCGATTCCCGAACCCGAGACCTATGCGCTGCTGCTGTCGGGCCTGAGCGTCATCGCCTGGGTGGCGCGTCGCCGCCGCTGAACTGAAGCCCCTCGCCCGCGGGTACGCGGTCGGTCCCCCGAGGGGACGGCGATGCTTGCCGGATCGACCGGCAAGCACATCGCCAACGGCGGGCCGGCTAGGTGAACTGGAGTCGGACACAAGCAGTCCCTGCGGACTGGTTGTGCCTACGGAAGGCCATGGGCCTCTGGCCCATGGCAGGCCCGGCGCTCGGCCCGCAAGCTTCATAGGTCAGATCAGCAGGGCCGCCAGGCCGCTGAAGCTGAAAAAGGCCAGGCCGGTCGACGCCAGGATGATGCGCGCGATGCGGCCGTTGTCTGCGCCGTAGCGCTCGGCCAGCAGCGACACATTGCTGGCGCTGGGCAGCGCGGCCGCCAGCGTCAGCGCAACCAGCTGCGGCCAGGCCAGCGGCGCCCCCAGCCAGCGCGCCGCGGCACCCAAGGCGAAGACCAGCGCCGGATGCAGCAGCAGCTTGATGGCGGCCACGGGCAGGTAAAGCGCCGCCGGCGTCACACGGCCGGCCTTGCGGTTGGCACGGCCCGAGCGGCTGAGCACCGCGCCAATGGAGAACAGCGCCACCGGCGAGGCCGCATCCCCCAGCATGGCAATGACCTTGGCCAGCGGCCCCGGCAACACCAGGCCGCTGACGCCCAAAGCCGCACCCAGGGCAATGGACCAGGGCAGCGGATTGGAAGCGGCCGCCTTCAGCGCCTGCACGAACGCCGCCCGGCCGGCATGCCCGCTGGCGCCAGCCTGGGCCAGGGCGATGCACAGCGAGCTCGTCACGAAGAGGTCGGCCAGGATGGTGCTGACGACAGCCCCGCCAGCGGCATTGCCCAACAACGCGACGATCAGCGGCACGCCCATGAAGCCGGTGTTGGGGAAGGCCGCCACCAGGGCGCCAAAGGCCGCGTCCTTCATGCCCACTCGCTCGGACAGCGTCGTTGCCACCGTGAAGAAGACGATCAGCAGCGCCGAGCTGAGATAGACGCCGAGCAGGGCCGGGTTCAGCAGCTCCAGCAGCGGCGTGTCGCGCCCGAAGCGGAACAGCAGGCAGGGCAGCGCAAAGAAAAGCACGAACCCATTCAGGCCGGGAATGGCGCTGTCCGGCAGCAGACCGCGCTCGGCGGCCAGCCAGCCGCACAGCACCAGCGCGAAGAACGGAAAGGTCGTGGCGAGAACGGCAAGCATTGTCCGGGGGCGAGTATCCAGGGCCGTGAGCGAATGCGCGGACCGGCCCGCTTTGTAACAAAGGGGGATGGCAGCCCCCTGGGGTCACCCCTAATATGCCGCGCCATGCGCATGCCCAATCTCTCCCTGCCACCGCCAGCCGCCGCCGCGCCCCTGGACGAAGGGCAGGCGCTGGGCGTGTGGCGGCTGGAGAAACCGCTGGCCGACGGCGAGCAGGCCCATGCCGGCCAGTGGTACAGCGCCCACCATGCAATGGCCACGGAGCAGAAGGCGGCCGTCCTCGTGCTGGACCGCAGCGACCAGGGCGCCGGCGTCATGCTGCGCTACGCCGACCAGGCCGGTGACCTCGCCAAGCTGCAGCACCTCCACATCGCCGTGCCCAGCGACAGCGGCGTGACACCCGATGCCCACCCCTATCTGATCGTCGAGGGAGAGCATGGCGAGCCGGTGCTGCCGCAGTTGCACCAGTTGGGGCTTCGCCAGCGCGTCGAGTTGCTGGTGCAGCTCTGCGAAGCCCTGCGCTCGGCCCACCAGCAGGGCTGGCTGCTGGCCGAGATCGACCCCGCCATGATCTGGCTCGGCCCCGAAGGCGGCGTGCGCCTGATGGGCCTGGGCCTGACCAAGATTCCCGACCCGACCGACCCTTTCGACCGCGGCCTGAGCCTCGGCGCTTCGCCGGCCTTCGTGGCGCCCGAGCGCCGCAACGGCGAACCACCCACTCTCGCCAGCGAGATCTATGGCCTGGGCGCCCTGGCCCGCGTCTTCATCTGCGGCTGGGAGGACACACCCCGGGGCTTGGCGCCGCTGCGTGGCAGCGTGGCCGAGGCCTGGCCGCTGATGAAGTCGGCGCAGCAGATCAAGCTCGATGCCCTGCTGCGCGGCACTATGGCCGAATCGCCTGAGCTGCGCACGCGCGGCGCCGAGGGCCTCGCCGACGAACTGCGCGAGTGGCTGGGCCTCGCCCCCCCACGCAGCGCCGGCGGCGCTGCCGAACCCGGCCCCGCCGTCGAAGCCAAGGCTCGAGCCGCCTGGTGGAAGCGCTGGCTGTGGCTCGGCGCCGCGGCCGGTGTGGGCCTGCTCGCCATGGCGGCCCACGTTTCGGAGCCGTCTGCCCCCACGGCCGGCACCCGCGGTCTGCCCCAGGGTTGAGCTTTCCGGACGTTGGCTAGGGATGTCGCCGCAGCGGCCCCTCGGCCAACATGCGCGCCCTACCAATGCTGGAGCACCGCCATGGCCCGTTCTCTCCTTGCGCCTTTCGTCGCCGTCGCGCTGTCGCTGGCCACCTCGGCTGCGATGGCCGCCGGTTTCAACACCGACGCCGAAGGCTGGACCACCAGCAACGGTGGCGCCCAGGTCTGGATGGCCAGCGGCGGCAACGGCGGTGGCTGGCTCCAGGTCACCGACATCACGGACGACGACTTCCTGCTGAACGCGCCCACTGCCTGGTTGGGCAACTGGTCGGCCTTTGCCGGCGGCACGCTGTCCTTCGACGCCAGGAACATCAACGGCGATGCGCCGGACTGGGCGCCTTTCGGTGAAGTGACCATCATCGGGGCCGGCGGCGGCGTGGTGTTCGACATGGTGGCCGCGAACAACCCGCCGGCCGATGGTCAGTGGCATCACTACAGTTTCGTGCTGCCGTCCTGGCAGGTGCTGGCCAACGTGACCAGCCTGACGATCAAGGGCGAATTCCATGCTGGCGTCACCGAAGTGGTCGGCATCGACAACATCCAGGTCACGGCCGTGCCCGAGCCCACCCACGCGGCACTGCTGCTGGGCGGCCTGGGGCTGCTGGCGGCGCTACGGCGCAGGCGCTGAACCCGTTCAGCCGGCCCGGGTTGCCCGCGATGCACGGCCTTCGGGGCTCGGCAACAATGCGCGCTTCTCCGGAGGTTTCATGGCCCGCCCGCTGCTTGCGCCGTCATACGCGACCCGTTTTGTCCCGATCCCTGCCGGCTTGAACCGGCGGGCGTGCTGATGGCCGCGGTCGGGGCCGCCCCCGCCACCCAGGGCCTGATGGGCCTGGGCGAACTGCAGCTCAAGCTGCCCGCCACCAAGACCCAGTGGCTGGCCCTCGCGGCCGGCGTCGGCTTTGGCCTCGTGGGCGCCGAGTTGGCCTGGCACCACCCGCTGTCGGGGCCGCTCGCACTGGCTGCCTGGGGCGCCGCTGTGCTGCTGGCGGCGCTGTTCTGGGTCAAGACGCCCGTTCTTGTGCTCGCGCCGCTGCCGCTGGTCGGCCTGGCCCCCTGGACCGGCTGGATCAGCTTCGAGGAGATGGACCTGCTCGTCACCGCCTGCGGCTGTGGCGGTTATCTGGCCTATGCGCTGCAGCTGAACGCGCGCGACCGCGCGCCGGCCTGGCGCCACGGCCTCGTCTATTCGCCGGTCGTCGTCGTGCTGATGATGGCCCTGGCGCTGTCGGCGGCCTGGAGCATCAGGCGCGGTTTCGCCGACGCCGGTGGCTTCACCTTCGGCTGGTTCCATGGCTATCACGAGGCGATGAACTCGGTGCGCAACGCCAAGGCCATCTTCCTGGCGCTGGCCCTGCTGCCGCTGTGGACGGCCGCAGCCACCGCGCGTCCAAGAGGTTTCTCGCGCGGCCTGCTGCTCGGCCTGGTGCTGGCCCTGGCCGGCGCCAGTGCCGCCGCGCTGTGGGAGCGCCTGGCCTACCCCGGCGTGCTGGACTTCTCGACCGACTACCGCACCACGGCCCTTTTCTGGGAGATGCATGTCGGCGGCGCGGCCCTGGACGGCTTCCTGGTGCTGACCCTGCCCTTCGCCCTGCTGGCCCTGCTGCGCACGCGCTCGCCCTGGCGCTTTGCCATCGGTCTTGTCATCGCGCTGCTGGCGGCCTATGCCTGCCTCACCACTTTCTCGCGCGGCGTCTACCTGGCGTTGCCGCTGGCTCTCATCCCCATGGTCATGCTGGCCGACGCCCAGCGCCGCCGCGCCGCAGCCTCGGGCCCGGAAAGCAGCCAGATCGACAGCACGCTGGGCGCTGTCGACGAGCCGCTGCCGCGCCTGGCCAAGGTCGGGGCGCTTGCCATGGCCGGCGCCTTCGCGCTGGCCGCCGCTCTGATATTCGGCAGCGGTGGCTACCGCGGCCTGCTGGCCCTGTTCTTTGTCATGGTCATCCTGCTGGCCATGCCGGCCAGCCTGTGGCTGCCCACCTTGAGCCAGCGGCTGACGGCGCTGATCATGGGCGGCCTGCTGGCCCTGTTGCTCGGTGGCGCGAGCTGGGCCTTGTCCATGGCCGTGCCGAAGGCGGCCTATGTGCTCAACGTCGTCGCGCTGCTGTGCTGCGCCGCGCTGCGCTGGCGCGACCAGCCGGGGCAGGCACGGCCCCTGTATGTGCTGCTGGTCGCGACGGCCTGGTTCTGGCTGCTGGCCACCATGGTCATCGTGGCCGACTACTGGAGCGGCACCACGGGCCGCTGGACGGCGCTGGCAGCAGGCCTGGCTCTGGCCGGCGTGTGGGCGGCCATGCTGGTGGAGCCGCGCCTGTGGCCCTTGCAGGGCAAGGACAGCCACGGCGCCGCGGGCTGGCGCAAGCGCGCCCTGCTGGTTGCCGGCCTGCTGATGGTGATGGCCATCGTCGCGGCCCTGGGCGGCGGCGCCTATCTGCGTGACCGGGTGGCCACCTGGAAGGAGGACGGCCAGACCCGCCTGACGCATTGGCGCGAGGGCCTGCACCTGCTGCACGGCGGCCGCCAGTGGCTGCTGGGCAAGGGCGCGGGGCGCTTTGTGCCGAGCAATTTCTACGAGGGCCCGGTCAGCAGCCAGGTGGGCGACTACCGGCTGCGCCACGACCCGACCGAGTCCTATCTGGCGCTGGCCGCCGGCAAGCATGCGCTGGGCCGCGGCGAACAGTTCCGCGTCAGCCAGCGCATCACCGCACCGGCGGCCGGGCCTGTTGCCATCACCCTGGTGCACCGCACGGCGGCCGACGCGAATCTGGTGCTGCAGATCTGCGAGAAGAACCTCATCTACCCGGACAACTGCCACAGCGTCGAGCCGATGCTCAAGCCGCTGCGGGCCGAGGCGCCGGCGGAAGGCGGCGCCGAAGCCACGGCGCCTGCCGCGGCAACAGCCGGCATGGGTGCCTGGCAGACCAGCGAATTCAAGCTCGGGCCGGTGCCAGCGCTGGGCGGCGACTGGTGGGCCCCGCGCTTCGTGACCTTCTCCATGGCGCTGGACACGCGCGCGGCGCGCGTCGACATCGCTCGCATCGCGATGCAGGACGCCCAGGGGCGCCAGCTGCTGGTCAATGGCGATTTCAACCGCGAGATGGCACGTTGGTTCTTCTCCAGCGACCGCCACCACCTGCCCTGGCATATCAAGAACGCGGCCCTGCACGTGCTGTTCGAGCAGGGCCTGGTGGGCCTGGCCCTGCTGGGTGGGGCCTACCTGCTGGTGCTGGTGCGCCTGAGCTTCGGCCGCGGTCGCGACCATCCGCTGGCGCCGGCTATCGTCGCCGCGCTGATCGGCTTAGGTACCGTGGGCGCTTTCGACAGCCTGCTGGACGTGCCCCGCGTCGGCTTCGTTTTCTTCACGCTGCTGCTACTGGGGCTGGGGCTGCGGGCCTTGCCAGGGGAAGGGGTAGCGCGAGTGGCATGATGTGCGCCCCTCGTCCAAGGTGTACCTTGGCCGGTCCCCCTACGGGACGGCGATGCTTGCGGCGTTGAACCGCAAGCACATCGCCAGCGCGGGCCGGCTTGGGAGCGGCCCGTCGCTCGGCCCGCAAGCAGAGCCGCCACCAAAGACATGTCATCCCCGCCCGCCGCTGGCCTCAACCCGGCCCAACTCGAAGCCGTCTACCACCTGAGCGGTCCCTGCCTCGTCATCGCTGGCGCGGGCTCGGGCAAGACGCGCGTCATCACGACCAAGATCGCGCAGCTGCTGGTGTCGGGCTATCGGCCCAGCCAGATCGCCGCCATCACCTTCACGAACAAGGCCGCGCAGGAAATGCGCGAGCGGGCCAAGGCACTCGTCGGCAACAAGGCGGCCAAGGACCTGGCGATCTCGACCTTCCACTCACTGGGCGTGCGCCTGCTGCGCGAGGAGGGCTCGCGGGTCGGGCTGAAAGAGCAGTTCTCCATCCTCGACAGCGACGATGTGCTCAACGTGCTGAAGGACGCCGGCGGCACGACGGATGTGAACCAGGCGCGGCGCTGGCAGTGGACCATCTCGCTGTGGAAGAACCAGGGGCTGGACGCGGCCCAGGCAGCGCAGGTGGCCAAGGACGAGGATGAACGCTCGGCCGCCGCCGTCATGGTGCGCTACCAGGAGCGCTTGGCCGCCTACCAGGCGGTGGACTTCGACGACCTCATCACGCTGCCGCTCAAGCTGCTGACGACGCACGCCGAAGCGCGCGCGAAATGGCAGGACAAGCTCCGCTATGTGCTGGTGGACGAATACCAGGACACCAACGCCGTGCAGTACGAGCTGCTGAAGGCGCTGGTGGGCGAGCGCGGCATGTTCACGGCCGTGGGCGACGATGACCAGTCCATCTACGGCTGGCGCGGTGCGACCATCGAGAACCTGAAGCGCCTGCCGACCGACTACCCCAAGCTGAAGGTCATCCCGCTGGAGCAGAACTACCGCTCCACCGGCAGCATCCTGCGCGCGGCCAACAACGTCATCGCCGGCAACCCCAAGATCTTCGAGAAGAAGCTCTGGAGCGAGTACGGCGATGGCGAGCCGGTTGTGCTGCTGGAGGCTGACGGCGAGGAGCACGAGGCCGAGCGCGCCGTGGCGCGCATCCAGCAGCTGCGTGCCGATGGCAAGGGACCTCAATACCGCGACTTTGCGATCCTGTACCGCGCCAACCACCAGGCGCGCATCTTCGAGCAGGCCCTGCGCCGCGCCCAGATCCCCTACAAGGTCTCGGGCGGCCAGAGCTTCTTCGACAAGGCCGAGATCAAGGACCTGTGTGCCTGGCTGCGCCTGCTGGTGAACCAGGACGACGACCCGGCCTTCCTGCGCGCCGTGACGACGCCCAAGCGCGGCATCGGCCACCAGACCTTAGGCGCCCTGGGCACCTTCTCGGCGCAGTGGAAGTGCAGCATGTTCGAGGCCCTCTTCTCCGAGAGCCTGGCCACTTCGCTGACCAAGCGCGCCCTGGACGGCCTGCACGAGTTCGGCCGCACTGTGAACGAGCTGCAATACAAGGCCAAACATACCGAAGGCCACACCGCGGCTCACGCCATGCTGACGGAGTGGCTCAAGGACATCGCCTACGAGGCCCATCTGCTCGACAACGAGGAGAACGAGAAGGTCGCCCAGGCGCGCTGGGGCAATGTGCTGGACTTCGTCGACTGGATCGCCAAGCGCTGCGGCGGCCAGCACAGCGAGGAAGGCGGCGTCAGCTTCACCGAGCCCAAGCAGAGCGTGCTGGACGTGGCCCAGACCATCAGCGTCATCCTGTCGCTGGCCGAGCGCGGCGAGGACCAGGACCAGGTCACGCTGACCACGCTCCACGCCTCCAAGGGCCTGGAATGGCCCCACGTGGTGCTGGCTGGCGTCAACGAGGGCCTGTTGCCCTTCAAGCGCGAGGAAGCCGAGCTGACGGCCGAGGCGCTGCAGGAGGAGAGGCGGCTGATGTACGTCGGCATCACGCGGGCGCGCACGACGCTGGCCGTGTCGACGTTGCGCCGGCGCAAAAAAGGCCGCGACACCGTCGTGGGCATTCCCAGCCGCTTCCTGGCCGAGATGAAGCTGCACGAGGGCAGCACCCGCGAGGATCCCCGGGAAAAGCTCAAGCGCATGCGCGAAGAACTGGCCGCCAAGGCAGCCGCGCGGGCGGCACCCCAATAGCCGCCGCCGTAGTGCCTTTCTGCGGGGCGAGCGCTGGGCCGCTCCCGAGCCGGCCCGCCCTGGCGATGTGCTTGCGGCTTGATGCCGCAAGCATCGCTGTCCCCTCGGGGGACCGGTCAAGGTACTCCTTGGACGAGGGGCTTCTCAATAGTCAAGACTGAAGCGCTCATTCGCGGGGGTACCCCCCGAGCGCGTGAAGTCTTCACAACCTCGCCACGGTAGGCTGCGAACAATGCGATCCAGCCCTTCTTTCCGGTGAGCCTGCACATGAAAGCCCTGGTCCTTGCTGCCGTCCTCGCTGCCCTGAGTTCCTCGACCCCGGCCGGCGCCACGCGTGAAGCGCGCCAACCCATCGTCGACACGACGACGGCCACCGTGATTGCCGATGCCGGCCGCCTCGGCTCGGCCAGCCTGACGTCGTTCAACGGCAACGCCCACTGGACGCCGGCCAACCGCCAGGCCGAAACCGAGTTCGACGCTCTGCCCGCCGAGGTCGACACGGGCTCGCTGCTGATCGTCCTGGGTGCTCTGGCCCTGGCAGTTGCGCGCCCCGTGAGCCGCGCCCTGCGTCGCCAGGAGCAACAGCGCCGTGCCGCGGCACTGGCCAGCACCCTCGCGCACACGCCGCGGTAAAACTGCCCCTCGCCCAGCCACGCCCTACTGAACGCAGGCGTGCCTGATCGGTCTTGCAGACCGCGCTGCGGCAGTGCCGCAGCTCTTCGGCAGGCACATCGCGCCCACCGGGCGCAATGTGTCCGGCCGAAGCCCCCGAGGGGACGGCGATGCTTGCGGCATCGAGCCGCAAGCACATCGCCCAAGCGGGCCGGCTCGGTGAACTGGAGTCGGACACAAGCAGTCCCTGCGGACTGCTTGTGCCTACGCAAGGCCATGGGCCTCTGGCCCATGGCAGGCCCAGCGCTCGGCCCGAAATACCTCAGTCCCCAACAACCGTTTTCAGTGAATTGCTTCACAGGCGGCACACCGGCCTGAGGGGGGTGGTTTCGCGAGTGTGAACTCTGCACCCGGCACGGGGCAGAGCTGGCTAAAGAATCGCGGCCAGTCATCACACCGCCTGCCCCCGCCCATGAAACGCGCCCTGTCCCTGCTCGCTCTGATTGCCTTCGGCAGTTCCGCACTGGCCGCCCCCGCGCCGGTGAACCTGCTCGTCAACGGCAGCTTCGAGAGCACGGCCGTGGCCAACGGCAACTGGGTCAACGTGGTCACCACGCCGGGCTGGACCTGGCTCGGCGGGCCCGGCAGCGGTTTCGAAGTCCGCAACAACGTCGCCGGCACGGCCCAGGACGGCCGCAACTACCTCGAGCTCGACACCAACGGCAACACGCTGATCGGTCAATACCTCGACAACCTCAGCGCTGGCGCACGCTATGAACTGAGCTTCTGGTATGCACCGCGCGAGCTCCAGGCCGCGTCGACCAACGGCATGCAGGCGTTCTGGAACGGCGTGCAGCTCGGCGCCACCCTGAGCGGCCTCGGCGGCAGCGGCAATCAATGGACCGAGGTCAAGTTCAGCCTGACGGCCCAGGCCGGCCGCAACCTGCTGAGCTTCGCATCCGTGGGCACCAGCGACGGCCTGGGCGGCAACCTCGACAACGTCAACCTGAACCGCATCCCCGAGCCCGGCAGCCTGGCGCTGACCTTCGCCGCACTGGCGGGCTGCCTGCTGCTGCCGCGCACGCTGCGCCGCCAGGCCGAGGCGCGCCGCGCCACGGCGCTGGCCGCCGCGCTGACGGCCCCCACGCCGCGCCCGCGCTGAGCCGCTGCCGTCAGGCGGGCTGCACGCCGGCTCGGCCGTCTTGCACGGCGAAACGTGCCACCGTCCGGATGGCGCTGTCAGGCTGCAGGGCATCGTCCAGCGACCGAACCGCCGCCCGCAGCCCCGCCTTGTCGACCACGAAGGCCATGTAGCCACGCTGGTCGCTGCGGCCGTAGTGCAGGTGCGGGTTGTGCGGCAACACCTCGTCCAACCGCTGCTGCTTGCCACCCCAACTGGTGATGGAACTGCCGCAGAACTCGCTGGCGACGACGGGCGAGTCGGGGTCGTCGAAGTCGGCCTTCAGGTCTGCCACGACGTGCGAATGCACGTCGCCGCCCAGCACGACGACGTTGGGCACCTGGCGTTCGCGCACGGTCGCCAGCAGCCGGTTGCGGGCCGGCGCGTAGCCATCCCAGCCGTCGGTCCAGTAAGTGGGCTCAGTCGCGTTCCAGTTCATGCGCGCCATCACCGTCTGCTGTGCGACGAGATTCCAGCGGCCCGGCGTGGTGTCCCAGCCCTCGGCCAGCCAGCGTTCCTGGGCCGCGCCCAGCAGCGTGCGTTTCGGGTCCAGCAGCTCCGGGCACTCACGCAGCGGCAGCGTGTTGCTGCCGTATCTGCCGGCCTTGGTGCACAGCTGCGGGTCGCGGTACTGGCGGTCGTCCAGCGCATGGATGACGGCCAGCCGCCCCCAGGTGTGGCGGCCATGCATGCGCATCTCCACACCGCGCGGGCGCCAGGCCTTGGGCAGGGGCTGGTGCTCCCAGCAGGCCTGGTAGGCGGCGGCCCGGCGCGCCGGGAAGTCCTGCGCGATCTTCTCGCCGCGCAGCCCGGCGTAATCGTTCTCGACCTCGTGGTCGTCCCACACGTACAGCCAGGGCACGGCGGCATGCATGGCCTGCAGCGCGGGGTCGGACTTGTACTGCGCGTAGCGGCCGCGGTACTGGTCCAGCGTCACGGCAGCACCGCCTTCCACGGCCCGCACGCGGCCAGGTGCGCCGCCGTATTCATAGATGTAGTCGCCCAAGAACATGACGAGGTCCAGCTCCTCGGCCAGCATGTGGCGCCAGGCGGCGAAGAAGCCGTGGTCCCAGCGCTGGCAGCTGGCGATGGCAAAGCGCAGCGGCTCCAGTGCGTCCGCGGCCGGCGTGGTGCGCGTGCGGCCCGCCGGGCTGCGCTGGCCCAGCGCCTCGAAGCGGTACCAGTACCAGCGGCCCGGCTTGAGCCCTGCGGGCTCGGCATGCACGCTGTGCGCCCAGGCGCCTTCAGCGATCTCGGTGCCCGAGGCGACGCGGCGCTGAAAGGCTTCATCCTCCGCAACCTCCCAGCGCACCTCGACGCGCGCCGGCAGGTCAGCGCCGGTCAGCCGGGTCCACAGCACCATGCCGTCAGGCGTCGGGTGGCCGGATGCGATGCCCAGCGCGAAGCGCGGCGCCACGTCCGCTCGCGCATGGCGCAATAAGCCGGGCGCGAGGCCGGCGGCCAGGGACAGCTGGAGCAGGTGGCGGCGATGGGTGTCCATCGCCGCATTCTGGCGTGTCAGATGGCCAGCGGATCCACGTCGACGGCCCAGCGCAGCACCGCCTTGTGCTCGCGCTTGAGCGCAATCAGCTCAGGCACCCAGCCGCGCAGGAAGGCCTGCAGCCGCGCGCGCTGCGTGGCCTCCACCAGCATCTGCATGCGCTCCACGTCCGCCACGCGGGCCACCGCGTGCGGCACCGGCGGGTAGACCAGCACGCCGTCGTCATGCATCAGCTCCGCGGCGGCCGTCAGGAAGGCCTTGGCCGCCTCCACCGTGCGCGCCTCGGCGCGCAGCAGTGCCAGGTGGGCAAACGGCGGCAGGCTGGCGGAGCGGCGCTCGGCCAGTTGGTCGCTGGCGAAGCGCACATAGTCGTGGCGTGCCAGCGCCTGGTAGAGGGCATGGTCGCGGTGCCAGGTCTGCACCCACATCTCGGCCGGCGTCTCACCTGAGGCATCGCGACCCGCACGGCCGCCCGCCTGCATCAGCAACGCGAACAGGCGCTCCGGCGCGCGGAAGTCGCTGCTGAAGAGAGCCCCATCCGGGTTCACCGCGGCGACGAAGCGGATGCGCCGGAAGTCGTGGCCCTTGGTGATCATCTGCGTGCCGACGAGGATGTCGACGTCGCCGTCGTGCACGGCCTGCAGTTGGGTCTCCAGTTCGCCCTTGCGCCGCGTCGAGTCGGCATCGATGCGCAGCACGCGCGCGCCGGGCAAGGCCTCGCCGAGCTGCTCCTCCAGCTTCTCAGTGCCGCGGCCGATGGGGGCGATGTCGTGGTTGCCGCAGTTGGGGCAGGCACTCGGCACGCGCTCGGTGAAGCCGCAGTGGTGGCAGCGCAGCGTGCGGTCGCGCTTGTGGAAGACGCGCCAGGCGCTGCAGTGGGGGCAGTCGCTCTTCCACTGGCATTCGCCGCAATGCAGCACCGGTGCATAGCCGCGGCGGTTCAGGAAGACGAGGCTTTGCTCGCCGCGCTCCAGTCGTGCCTTCAGTTCGGCCAGCAGCGGCGCGGTCAGCGCGGTCGTCACGCCAGCGGTGGGCGGCAAGGCCTTCATGTCGAAGAGCCTGACGCGGGGCAGCGCGCCGCCGCCGATGCGAGCCGCCAGCGTCAGGCGCTCATAACGGCCACTTTCGGCGTGCTGCCAGCTCTCCAACGACGGCGTGGCCGAGCCGAGCACGACGGGTACTTGAAGGTCATGCGCGCGCCAGATGGCCAGGTCGCGCGCCGAGTAGCGGGCGCCGTCCTGCTGCTTGTAGGAAGGGTCATGCTCCTCGTCGACGACGATCAGCCCCAGTTCGGGCATCGACGCGAATACCGCCAACCGCGTGCCCAGCACCAGCCGCGCGCGGCCGAGGTGGGCGGCCAGCCAGTTCTGCAGGCGCTGGGCCGGCGTCAGCGCGCTGTGCAGCGACACGATGGCCAGGGGCTGAGGCAGCAGCGCCGCGAAGCGTTCGGTAAAGCGGGCCTCCAGTTGCGGCGTCAGGTTGATCTCGGGCACCAGCACCAGCACCTGGCGGCCCGCCGCCAGCGCGGCTTCGGCGGCGCGCAGATAGACCTCGGTCTTGCCGCTGCCGGTCACGCCGAACAGCAGCAGCGGCTTGCGCTCGCCGCCGTCGATCTGGGCCGTGATGCGGGTGACGGCCTCGGCCTGCTCCGGCGCCAGCTCGGGCCGGACCGGTTCGGGCACGGCGACCGCCTTGGCGACCTTGCGGTCCAGCTTGCGCAAACGCGCAGCCAACTGATCAGGCGAAAGTTCACGCAACTGCGGCGGCAGCACCGCGCTGGCCAGTTCGCCGACGCTGCGCTGGTAATAGCCGGCGGCGAAATCCAGCAGCCGGCACCAGTCGGCGCCCAGCGGCGTCAACGCGTCAAAAACGGCGGCCACCGGCCGCAGGGTGACGTCTGGCGCCATGGTTTCGTCGCCCGGCCAGACGATGCCCAGCAGTTCACGCTTGCCCAGCGGCACCCGCACCAAAGTGCCTGATGCGAGCGCCTGCTCACTCGCGTAGTCAAGCGGGCCATTCAAGCCGCTGTGCTGAGGGGCGTCGACCGCCACGCGCACCGTTGCAGGGCCTTCAGCTTCAGCCATGCGCAGCTCCGCGCTTCTTGTGAAGCAGTGGCTCAGCAAGTGGCTGCAAGTACATGATTCTTAAAGGCTCTTGGGTTGCCCACAATTTCTGTGGATAAGTTTGTGAGCAAATCGCCCCGTGCGGGCCGATAGAGCGCCAGAGCGGGACGAACCGCCCCAAATCCGTTCGTCGGCGCCATTTGAGTGCTGCCTTGAAAATCAAGCACTTAGCACGAATTCGGGAAAACTCTTAGGTGCGCCGCACCAACGACAGTCCGCCGCCCTCGCCTCCCGAATTTTGGGGATAAGTCATCGCGGAACTGCAGATTTGACGGCCCTGTCAGGCTGCAGTTCGCAGGCGGCGCGAATGCTGGTGAACCTCGTCCACCAGGGCTTCGACGCTCTCGGGCGGGGTGAACTGGCTGATGCCATGGCCGAGGTTGAAGACATGGCCGTGGCCGGCGGCGGGCTTGCCGAAGCTGTCCAGCACGGCGCGAGCCTGAGCACGTACGGTTTCGGGTGGCGCGAACAGCACATTGGGGTCGAGGTTGCCCTGCAGCGCGACCCGATCGCCCACGCGGGCACGGGCGGCGCCAAGGTTCATCGTCCAGTCCAGGCCGACGACGTCGGCACCGGCATCGGCGATCTCGTCCAGCCACAGGCCGCCGCCCTTGGTGAACAGCAGCCGAGGAATGCGCACGCCACCGTGCTCGGTCTTCACCTGGCTCAGCACCTGGCGCGAATAGGCCAGGCTGAACTGCTGGAAGGCGCCGTCGGCCAGCACGCCGCCCCAGGAGTCGAACAGCATGACGGCCTGGGCGCCGGCTTCGATCTGGGCGTTCAGATAGGCGGCCACCGAGCGGGCGTTCACGTCCAGGATGCGGTGCATCAGGTCGGGGCGCGAATACATCAGGCTCTTGACGAGGCGGTAGTCGTCGGAGCCCCCGCCTTCCACCATGTAGCAGGCCAGGGTCCAGGGGCTTCCGGAGAAGCCGATCAGCGGCACGCGGCCGTTCAAGGCCTTGCGGATGGACGTGACGGCGTCGAAGACATAGCGCAGCTTGTCCATGTCGGGTACTTCCAGCGCTGCCACCGCGGCCTCGTCGCGCACCTGCCTTGCGAATTTCGGGCCCTCGCCCTGCTGGAAGGACAGGCCCAGGCCCATCGCGTCGGGCACCGTCAGGATGTCGCTGAACAGGATGGCGGCGTCCAGCGGGAAGCGCTCCAGCGGCTGCAGCGTCACCTCGGTGGCGTAGTCGGTGTTGGTCGCCAGGCCCATGAAGCTGCCGGCCTTCTCGCGCGTGGCGCGGTACTCGGGCAGGTAGCGGCCGGCCTGGCGCATCAGCCAGATGGGCGTGTGCTCGGTGGGCTGGCGCAGGCAGGCGCGCAGGAAGGTATCGTTTTGCAGGGGGGCGAACATGGCCAAATTATCCCTGCTGGCCCCGGCACGATCCGGCACGTCGCGGGAGCGTCGTTTGCCCTTGTCTGCCATCCTCCCAGCAGCGAGATGCGCCCATGATCCGAATCCTCGTCACCGTGGCCGCCGCCGCCAGCCTGTCGGGCTGCGGCTACAACCAGTTCCAGACCCTTGACGAGCAGGTCAGCGCCAGCTGGGCCGAGGTGCTGAGCCAGTACCAGCGCCGGGCCGACCTCATTCCCAACATCGTCAACACGGTCAAGGGTGAGGCCAACTTCGAGCAGGAAACGCTGACCCGCGTCGTCGAGGCGCGCGCCCGCGCGACCAGCGTGCAGGCCACGCCGGAGCTGGTCAACGACCCCGAGGCTTTGAAGAAGTTCCAGGCAGCCCAGGGTGAGCTGAGCAGCGCGCTGTCCCGGCTGCTGGTGGTCACCGAGAACTATCCCAACCTGAAGGCCAACCAGGGCTTCCAGGATCTGCGCGTGCAGCTCGAAGGCACCGAGAACCGCATCACCGTGGCGCGCAACCGCTACATCCAGACAGTGGCCAGCTACAACGTCCACACGCGCAGCTTCCCGAACAACCTGACGGCCATGCTGTTCGGCTACAAGGCCAAGCCCAACTTCACCGTGCAGAACGAGGCGGCCATCACGACGGCGCCGACGGTGGACTTCGGCACGACGGCCAGGCCGGTGGCACCGGCCGCGTCGAAGTAGCCGCGCGATGCGCTGGCTGACTGCCTTGCTGCTGCTGTTGGCGGCGCCGTGGGTCCAGGCCCAGGGCGTGCAGCCTGTGCCGGGACTGAATGCCCGCGTCATCGACCAGACCGCCACGCTCGACGCCACGCAGCGCCAGGCACTCGAAGACCGGCTGGCCGCCTACGAGCGCGCGTCGGGGCCGCAGATCGTGGTGCTGATGGTGCCGACGACCGCGCCCGAGGACATCGCCGCCTATGCCCAGCGCGTCGCCGACCAGTGGAAGATCGGCCGCCGCGAAGTGGGTGACGGGCTGCTGATCGTCGTCGCCAAGAACGACCGCAAGATGCGCATCGAGGTGGCCAAGGCCCTCGAAGGCGCGGTGCCCGACCTGGCCGCGCGGCAGATCATCGACACGGCCATGAAGCCGGCCTTCCGCAATGGCGACTACGCCGGTGGCCTGCAGGCGGCCATCGAGAAACTGCAGGCGCGCATCAACGGCGAAGGCCTGCCAACCCCCGCTTCCGCGCCGCACGCCGGTGACAACGAGGGCTTTGGTTTCCAGGACCTCGGCATGCTCTTCTTTATCGGCGTGCCGGTTGTCGGCATGCTGCTGACCGGCCTGTTCGGCCGCAAGCTGGGCAGCCTGGCCACGGCAGGCGCCGCCGGCGCGGCGGGTTGGGCCTTTGGCGGCGGCCTCGTCGTGGCCGGCATAGCCGCGGTCGCGGCCCTGGTGCTCGTGGGCCTGTTCGGCATCGGCGCCGCTCGACGAAGTTCCGGCCTTGCCGGACTCAGCGGCCGCCGCGGCGGCATGCTGATCCCGCCCATCATCTTCGGCGGGGGTGGTGGCGGGGGTGGTGGCTTCGGTGGGGGCGGCGGCTTCTCTTCCGGCGGGGGCGGCAACTTCGGCGGCGGTGGCGCCTCGGGAGACTGGTGATGGCGCGCCTGTCACTCCAGCGCTTCATCCGCCATCGCCTCTGGGACGAGGACGATGCCCGCCGCGTGCTGCCACCCGAGGCGCTGGTGCGGCTTCACAAGCGCGTGGCCGACAGCGAGCAGCGCCACAGCGGCGAGATCCGCGTCTGCGTCGAAGCCAGCCTGCCACTGAGCTACCTCTGGCGCGACGCGCCGGCGCGCGAACGGGCCGTCACGATGTTCGCCAAGCTGGGCGTGTGGGACACGGAGCACAACAACGGCGTGCTGATCTACCTGCTGCTGGCCGAGCACCGCATCGAGATCGTCGCCGACCGCGCGCTGGCGCGCCGCGTGGGTGCCGGTCACTGGCAGCAGCTGGTCCAGGCCATGAGCGAGGCCTTCCGCGCCGGCCGCTTCGAGCCGGGCCTGGTCGACGCCATCGCGGCCGTGGACGCGCTGCTGGTGGCGCACTTCCCGCGTGACGCGAGCGCCGCCACGCCGCGCCTGAACGAACTGCCGGACGAGCCGCTGCTGGGCTGAGCGGCCCGCGCCTGGCTACAGCAAGGCCAGGCTCTGCCGGCCGACCCAGGTATCGCCGGCTTGCAGCTCGATGGGGCGACCGATGCATGCCGCCTCCACGCACAGCATCTCCGACCAGCCTTCGGGGGGCATGTCGGCCAGCTTGGCGCAGCGCTCGGGGCCAGGGTTCCAGACCACGGCATCTTCGAAACCCTGCTGGCGGACGGCCACCTGGCGCCGGTCCTCGGTCACCAGCAGCGGACGGTCCTTGACACCGAAATAGATGCGGTCCAGGTCCAGCACGCCCTTTTCGCCGGTCAGCAGCAGATCCATGCGCTGCAACGCCTCGGCCTGCTTGATGCTGTCGAAATAGCGCAGGCCGGCCAGCCCTTCGACGCTGACCGCGTCCAGGTCGGCCACGCGCAAATAGGTATGCAGCGCCGCTGTGAACTGCAGCGGTGCGTCGCCGAGGTTCTCACAGGCGAGTTCGATGTCGAGGCTGCGGCCGCCCACGCGCACACTCAACTCCAGCTCGAAGGCATGCGGCCAGATCGCACGCGTCGCGTCGCTGTCGCGCAGGCGCATGACGGCTAGCGCATCGTCCTTGCCCTGCTGCTGCTGAACCAGCTCCCACGGCAGCGTGCGCGCAAAGCCATGCTTGGGCAGCGGCCCGCGCTCGGCAAACTGCGGGAAACACACCGGCACGCCGCCGCGGATGGCCTTGCCTGGCGTGAATTCGCTGCGCGGCGACAGATAGAGCTGCTCACCGGCACCGGGTGGGCGCCACGACAGCAGGTGGCCGCCGTGCAAGCTGAACTGGGCGCTCGCGCCATCGGGGCTTTGCAGGGTGAAACTGGACGGTTCGGAGCTCATGGCAGGCGGGCGCGAAGGGGCAAAGCCCTATCATCGCCGACTTGTTTTTTCGGGGCCGCCGCCCATGAACACAGCCAGCGCCCGCCCCTCCCAGAAACTGGCCTTCGTGCCCGAGACCCGCTTCGGCCTGTGGTTCCTGTCCACCGCGACCTGGCGCGTGCACGTGCTGGGCCGTGCGCTGAGCGACCTGCAGCGCATGGCGCCGGACGCGCCGCGCGGCGGCGTCATGCTGGACATCGGCACCGGCCAGGGCCACTCCCTGCCGGAGATGGCGGCACGCTTTGCGCCGGCCCAGATCCATGCACTCGACCCCGAGCCGGACTTCGAGGCCCGCTGCGCCGCGATGGTGAAAGCCTGCCCCGTGCCCGTCACCCTGCACGCGGCGCATGCCGAGCGCATTCCGCTGCCGGACGCGTCGGTGGACATCGTGCTGTGCCACCAGACCCTGCACCACATCGTCGACCAGAAAGCGGCCCTGGCCGAGGCGTTTCGCGTGCTTAAGCCCGGCGGCCTGCTGCTGCTGGCCGAGAGCACGCGCGCCTACATCCACAGCTGGATCATCCGGCTGCTGTTCCGCCACCCCATGCATGTGCAGCGCACGGCGGACGAGTTCATCGCCCTGGTGCGCGAGGCCGGCTTCCAGGTGGACGCGGACCGCATCAGCACGCCCTATCTGTGGTGGAGCCGCAGCGACCTGGGTGCGCGCGAATGGCTGGGCTTGGGCCAGCCGAAAAATCGCGAGGAAACGCTGCTGAACGCCGTCGCTCGCAAGCCCGGCTGATCAGTCCAGCGGAGGCTCGGGCAGGATCCAGGCCAGCAGCGAAGTCCAGAAGCCCGGGATGCGGATCTGCACGCTCGGGTCGGTCAGCGCCCGCGCCCGCGCAGCGGCTTCCAAGGATTCGGCCGAGTCGTAGAACGGCGGATCGGCCAACACCAGCCCGGCCTTGTTGGCGCCATCGACGAGGATCTGCAGATATTCGTCGACATGGCTGCCGGTGAAGGGGTTGGCATCGTGGAAGGTCACGACCACCGGCCGCACGCCGTCCACCAGCGGCAGCTCGGTGACCCGCCGGCGCAGCTCGCGCATCTGGTGCTCGAAATGCGAGCGCCGGCGCAGGCTGGCATTGGGCCAGGGGATCTTGCCGTCGTTGGCGGACAGGTCCGTCATCACGACGCTGAGTCCATGGCGCTGATAGGCCGCGAAGGTGCGCGCGTCGTAGGCCCAATGCGGCGGGCGCACCAGCACCGGGGGGCGGCCGGCCAATTCCATATGCGCCGCCAAGCCCTGGCTGAGGCTGCCTTCGAGCAGCTCATCACTCAGCTTGGTGTGGCTGGTGTGGCCGGGCGTCGCGGTGTGAAAACCCAGCACATGGCCCTCCGCCAGCGTGCGGCGCATCAGCGCCTGGCCGCGCGGTGTCGCACCGCCGTTCACGGCGCCCGTCTGCACGAAGAACAGCGCCTTGATGCCCGGCTGGATGGCATTGCGCGCGAGGCCGTCGAGGATCTGGACCGTCGGGTTGTCGGTCTCCCGCGCGCTCGGGCCGTCGTCGAAAGTCAGCAACAGGCGGATGGGCACCGGGGCGCTCACCGACACATGCTCGGCCAGCGGCGACGGGTCGGCCGCGGCATGGGTCGCGACGACCAACGCCAGGCTTGCAAATGCCGCTGCGAAGCGCCATCGCGCCATCCTGCCTCCGTACTGCTTTCGTGGGGCCAGCAGTTTATTCGCCGGCCCTGCGCGCCCGGCAGCGGCGCCACACTGCATTCATGGGGCCTTCGATGCGCACAGGCAACTTGGGATTGCAGGCCACAGCCAGCACCACAGCGCCGATGGTCGTGACGGCCACGTCGCCCTCGGGGTCGTCGCTGAAGTCCAGCGCCCGCATCAGCGCAAAGTCCAGACCCTGTTCGCGCGCCTTGAGCCAGGCCTCCTTGAGCGTCCAGGCCTGCAGAAAGACCTGCGCGCGCGCCTCGACCGGCAAGGCGGCCAGGTCGGCGCGCTGCGCGGGGCTGTGCACCGTCTCGGCCAGGGCCAGGTGGTCGCGCGGCCGAGCCAGGCTTTCCATATCGATGCCGATCGGCACCCCGGCCGCGGCGCAGGCGACTGTGCCGGCGCTGTGGCTGATGGACACGAACACATCGCCACGGCCAGCCACGCGGCAGGCACCGCTGCTGGCCACCTCCAGTGCGGGCGGCTCATCCGAGCCCAGCCAGCGCTGCACCGCGCGGCGCGCCAGCCAGCGGCCGGCCAGGAAGGTGTCGCGCCGGGCCTCGGTGCCCAGCGACTGCAGGCGAGCCTGCTCGGAGGGCGTCAGCCAGGCGCCCGGTGACGGCATGCCGACCCGCAGCTCAGGCTCGGCGGCCAGCAGGCAGAGCAGGGTCACCGCGAGCCGTGGTCCGTCACTCAACCTTGGCCAAAGTGCCGCGCAAAGCGACGCCAATGACGAAGGCACCGGCATGGCACTCGAAATCGGTCGCACTCTTGTACTCCACCTTCCGGTAGTAGCTGACGATGTCGACCACCGCATTGGCGCCGTGGCGCTTGGCGCCATCCTGCAGATCGATCAGCGCACTCAATGCGGCCCATTTGCAGCCATAGTCGTCCGCCTTGCCGAAGCCGTTGGTCTTCGGATTGGCCACGTAGGTCGCGAGGCGTCTGCTGACCTTCGGCGTCGCTTGACCGGCCAAATAGAACTTGAACGCCGGGTCCAGTTTTTCCTTGGCCTCGGGCAGTTCCAGCACATCGGCCAGCGGGATATGCAGCACGGTGTCGCGCGCGAAGGCTGGCGCCGACAGCAACGCAGCGGCGGCCAAGACCACAAGACGAAACTTCATGAGCACGCTCCTTGAACGGGGCTTTCGATGATGCCGTATCAAGGGCGCCGCACAGGTAGGCGGAAGCCGGCAAATGCGCTGCGCAGCCCTGCGATCACTGCGGCGCGGATGCCGCCTGATCGGCCGTGGCGGCGGCGGGCGCCTGAGGCGCGACGCCCTGCGCCAGCGCCTCGGGGCTCTTGTTGGTCGTCAGGATGACCTCCATGCGCACGCCACCCATGGCCTCGCAGGACTTGCGAGGCGCCTCGTTCCAGCGGATGGCGGTTGCCGTGACCACCGGGCGCACGACGCGCCAAGGCCAGAAGCCAAAACGCTGCGAACTGTTGTAGTCCACGAGGGCATCGGCCTTGTTCGCCAGGGCCTGCTGCACCAGGGCCGGCAGCAACTCCTTGACGCCGCCATAGGTGCCCTTGGCGACCTTGAGCTGTTGCAGTTTCTGGTGCGGCATGTCGGACGGCGCACCGTTGTCGAAGACGCAGAGGTCTCGACCTTCCTGCGACAAGCTGGCGGCGATCCGCTTGCCGTCAGCCAACTCCTGTTCCGGCGAACCGGCTTGCGCCGCAGCGCTCGCCAAGATCATTGCAACGGTCAGTACGCTCTGCTTCATCAGGCCCTCCCAGGCGGGTTGTCGAAATCAAAGGCGGCGCAGGATCAACGAAGTGTTGATGCCGCCGAAGGCGAAATTGTTCGTCATCGCGAACTCGGTCTGCAGCACGCGGCCGCCACTCAACACATAGTCGAGATCGCCGCAGCGCGGGTCGACGCGCTTGAGGTTGATGGTGGGCGCGAACCAGTCGGCGTTCATCATCTCCAGCGTCATCCAGGCCTCCAGTGCACCGCAGGCGCCCAGGGTGTGGCCCATATAGCTCTTCAGCGACGAGATCGCCACACCGGTGCCAAAGATGCTTTGCGTGCCCTGGCTCTCGGCCACGTCGCCCTGGTCGGTGCTGGTGCCGTGAGCGTTGACGTAGGGGATGGCAGTGGCGGGCAGGCCGGCGTCTTCCAGCGCGAGCCGCATGGCCTGGGCCATGGTCGAGGACTGTGGCTGCGTGACGTGGGTGCCGTCGCAGTTGGTGCCGTAGCCGACGATCTCGCCCAGCATCTTGGCGCCGCGCGCCTTGGCATGCTCGTACTCCTCCAGCACGAAGGTGCAGGCGCCCTCGCCCAACACCAGGCCGTCGCGGTCGGCGTCGAAGGGGCGCGGCGTCAGGCGTGGCTGGTCGTTGTACTTGGTGCTGGTCGCGAACAGCGTGTCGAACACGGCGGCCTGGGTCGGGTCCAGTTCCTCGGCGCCGCCGGCCAGCATGGCGACCTGGCGGCCGCTCTGGATGGCCTCGTAGGCATAGCCCAGGCCCTGGCTGCCCGAGGTGCAGGCGCTGCTCGTCGTGATGATGCGGCCGGTGATGCCGAAGAACACCGCGATGTTGACGGTCGCGGTGTGCGACATCATCTTCACGTAGGTGTTGGCGTTGATGCCCTCGATGCTCTTGACGGTCATCATGCGGCCGAAGTCGCCGATGGCGCTGGGCGTGCCGCTGGAGCTGCCGAAGCTCACGCCCATGCGGCCGCTGGTCAGCAGCGGGTCGCCGATGAGGCCGGCCTGTTCCAGCGCCAGTTCGGCCGAGCGCGTGGCCATCTGCGCCACGCGGCCCATGCTGCGCATGGTCTTGCGGTTGTAGCGGTCGGCCGGCAGCTCGAAGGGTGCGCAGGGCACGCCGACCTGCGTGTTCAGGCCCTCGTAGGCGGCCCAGTCGGCCATGCGCTGGACCTTGTTGGTCTCGGCGCGCAGGCTGTCCATGACGGTTTCTGCGTCATGCCCCAGCGGCGACAACGCGCCGATGCCGGTGATGACGACTCTCTTGTTGCTCACCCGACCATCCCCCCGTTTACCGATATCACTTGCCGCGTGATGTACGCGGCGTCTTCGCTCATCAAGAAGGCCACCAGCGCCGCCACCTCTTCGGGCTGGCCGACGCGCTGCGCCGGGATCAACTTCAGCGCGTGCTCCAGCACTTCGGCGTCGATCATGTCCGTCTCGATGAGGCCCGGCGCCACGCAGTTGACCGTGATCTTGCGGCTGGCCAGCTCGACGGCCAGCGCCTTGCTAGCGCCGATGATGCCGGCCTTGGCGGCACTGTAGTTGACCTGCCCGCGGTTGCCCATCAGGCCCGAGACCGAGGCCAGCGTGACGATGCGGCCCGGCTTGCGGCGGCGCACCAGCGGCATGGTCAGCGGCTGCAGCACGTTGTAGAAGGCGTCGAGGTTGGTGTGGATGACGGCGTCCCAGTCCTCACCGGTCAACGCCGGGAAGGCGCCGTCGCGGGCAATGCCGGCATTGCAGACGACGCCGTAATAGCAGCCATGGGCCTCCACATCAGCCTCCAACGCGGCAGCAGTGGCGGCGCGATCGGCCACGTCGAAGGCCAGCACGCGGGCCTGGCGGCCAAGGTCGCGCACGGCCTGGGCGACGGCCTCGGCCTCTTCTCGGCGGCTGCGGCAATGGATGACGACGTCGTAGCCGTCGCGCGCCAGCCGCAGGGCGATGGCGCGGCCGATGCCGCGGCTGGAGCCGGTCACCAGCACGGTATGGGGAGTACTCATGGGGTCTGTCCGTTCAGGAAAGCCTCCGGGTCGTCGGGCCCGAAGACATTGAGGCTGGCGCGCGCCACCTCGGCGCCATCGATGCTGATGACGCACTCAAACTGGCCCAGGCCGTTGTCGGCCTGGAAGAGGCGCTGCACCTGCACGCGCAGCACATCGCCGACGACGAAGGCCGCGCGGCTGCACTGGTAGCGGCGCGTGCCGAGCAGGAAGCCGATGCGGGCGGCCCCGCCTTCATCGGCATGGAGGTGGCGTTGATAGCCGGCCCATGCGGCGGCCGCCTGGGCCATGTATTCGACGCCGGCCGATGCGCTGAGCTGGCCACCCTGCACCAGCAGATGGTCGGCGCGCACGGTGGCCTCGGCCAGCAGCGACTCGGCATCGGCTTCAATGACGCGGTCGAGCCAGCTCATGGCGCCGCGGTGCGGCACGAGGTCGGCGATGGTGGGTTCAGTCTTCACGGGTCAACACCAGGGCGGCGTTGCTGCCGCCAAACGCAAAGGAATTGGACAACACGGCGCGCGGCGCGGCAGCCAGGCGCTCGCCCGGTGAAACCAGGCGGATGGCGGGCAGCGCGGCATCGCGCTCGCCGTCGAAATGGTGGGCCGGCAGGGCGCCGTCGCCCAGCAGGGTCAACCAGCCGATGGCGGCCTCCAGCGCACCGGCGGCGCCCAGCGTATGGCCGGTCAGCGGCTTGGTGGAACTGCAGGGCGTGTCCAGGCCGAAGACCCGCGCTACCGCTTCGCTCTCCATCGCATCGTTGTGCGGCGTGGCCGTGCCATGCAGGTTGAGGTAGCCGATGTCGGCAGGCGTGAGGCCCGCCATGTCCAGGGCCGCGCGCATCGCGGCCTCGGCACCGCGGCCGTTGGGCTCGGGCGCGGAGATGTGATGGGCGTCGCTGGTCTCGCCCCAGCCGGCCAGGCGGACGGCCGGGCCTTCGCCTCTTTCACGCGTCATCAGGAAAAGTGCGCCGGCCTCGCCGATGTTGATGCCGCAGCGCTGGGCGCTCATGGGATTGCAGCGCGCGTCGCTGACGGCCTCCAGTGCGGCAAAACCGGCGACGGTGAAGTCGCACAGGCTGTCGGCACCGCCGCAGATGACGGCATCCGCCAGGCCCGACTGCAGCAACCGCGCCGCACTGGCCAGGGCCTTGCTGCTGGACGAGCAGGCCGTGGAGATGACATAGGCCGGGCCCAGCGTGCCGAGCTCGGCGGCCAGCAGCGCGGCGCCGGAGCCGATCTCCTGCTGACGCACGTCATGCCAGGCCGGCAGTTCGCCGTGCTCGCGGTGGTGGCCCCAGGCGGCTTCGCTCTCGCCCACGCCGGAGGTGCTGGTGCCGAGCACGATGGCCACGCGCAGCGGGCCGAAGCGGGCTATGGCTGCATCCACCGCGGTGCGGATGGGTTGCAGCGCGGTCAGCAGCAGGGCGTTGTTGCGGCTGCGCTGGGCGGCGGCGGCGGGCAGGGGCAGCGGCTGGCGCACGCGGCCCAGGTGCAGGGTGCGGCCGCGCCAGGCTTCGGCTTCGACGCCGCTGGGCGTGGTGGCCCAAAGCGACTCGGCCAGCGTGTCGGCGTCATGGCCGGCGGCGCAGACGACGCCGAGGGCGTTCAGGTAGAAGTTCATCAGCCGCCCTCCAGCGAGCGGGATTCAATGCGCAGTTGATAGTGCTCGGCGCGATTGTCGATCTCGACACGCGCGCGGCCGTCCAGGTAGCGCACGGTCAGGCGCGTCTCGCCGGCCTGGCGCAGCGTGCGCTCGTTGCGCGACTCATCCAGCGTCCAACCGGCCGGCAGCGCGGCCTGCAGCGCGGGCAGCGGCGCAAAGACCAGGGCCACGTCGCGCAGCACGCGCGCCGGGTCGACGGCGGCGGGCAGCATGGGGTGGCGCTTGACGTTCAGCTCGCGGCCGTCCCATTGCATCGTCAGCACGCGCTGGCCAAAGGCCAGGCCGACGAGCTGCAATTGCTTGGCGTCGACCTGCAGCAGTGTGTCGAGCTGGCGCTCGGTGACGGCGCCGTTCGCATCGCTGGGCGCTTCGGGTGCGTCCGTCACCGTCAGCCGCTGCGCCAGCGACAGCTCGGCGCCAAAGGCGGCCGGCGCCAGTTGCAGCGGCGGCAGCGCGGCCGGTGGCGGCAGCGTCTGGCAGGCCGACAGCAACAGCGCAGCGAACAGGATCAGGGGGCGCACAACTGCTCCAGCGTGCGCATGCGCTCGGGGTGAGCGACGTAGGGGTTGGTCAAATCCCAGGCATAACCAGCGAGGATGGACGAGATCATGCGGCGGATGTCGGGGTTCTGGTCCTGGTGGAAGATGACGTCCTGGAAGCCGCCGCGGTACCAGCTCTCCACAAAGGCACGGAAGGCGTCCACGCCGGCGCGCAAGGGCTTGGCGTAATCCTTCTCCCAGTCCACCGCCTCGCCGGCGCGCTCGCGCAGCAGCGCCGTGACCGCCAGGTCGGCCGACTTGACGGCGATGGTCACGCCGCTGGAGAACACCGGGTCCAGGAACTCGCCCGCATTGCCCAGCAGCGCGAAGCCCGGGCCCCACAGCGACTTCACATTGGCGGCATAACCCTGCAGCTTGTTGGCCGGCGTGTCCCAGACGGCGTCCTTCAGCAGCGCGGCCAGCGAGGGTGTCTCGGCGACGACGGCCTTCAGTCGCTCCGTCGCGTCCTCGGGGAAGCGGTCGAAGTATTCGGCCCGCGCGACGACGCCCAGCGAGCAACGGCCGTTACTGAAGGGGATGGTCCAGAACCACACGTCCACGTCGTCCGGATGCACGGTGACGAGGATCTTGGTGCGGTCAAACGTCGGGTCGCTGATGCGGTCCTGCACATGCGTGAAGGTGGCGGCGCGCACGGGGAAGGCCGAGGGCGTCTCCAGGTCCAGCAGGCGCGGCAGCGTGCGGCCGAAGCCGCTGGCGTCCAGCAGATGGCCGGCTTCGACGGTGTAGGCCGCGCCGCCGTCCAGCGGCTGCACGTCGATCTGCGGGCGTTGACCTGCCGCGACGCGCACAGCCGTCACCTCGTGGCGGTAGCGCACATCGGCGCCGGCCTTGGCGGCGCCATTGGCCAGCACCTGGTCGAAATGGGCGCGCTGCACCTGGTAGGTCGTGCCCCAACCGGGCGTGAACTTGTCGCGGAAGTCGAAAGCGGTGCGCTTGGGGCCGCGGCAGAAGGCCGCGCCGTTCTTGAACTGGAAGCCGGCCTCGACGACGTCCTGCAGCAGCCCCGCCTTCTCGATATAGGCCATGGACTGTGGCAGCAGGCTCTCACCGATGGAGAAGCGTGGAAAGAGCTGGCGCTCCAGCACGGTCACGGCCAGGCCCTGGCGGCGCAGCAGGGCCGCAGCGACGGCGCCTGCAGGGCCTGCGCCGATGATGCAGACGTCAGTCGTTTCGAGGGTCATGGTCGTTGACGAAGAAAGGGGTGAGGAACCAGGCCAGGGCAATTCCCAGTCCCAGGGTCAGGCCGAAGGCCCGCAATGCCGGCGTGCCGGACAGGGCCAACAACCCGAAGGACAGCCAGGTGCTGGCGGCCGCGAGTGTGATGGAGACGAAGCCGCGCAGGTCGCGCCGACTGGGCTGGGCGAGCAGGAAGATGCCGTAGTCCACCCCCACGCCGAGCAGCAGCAGCAGGGCCAGCACGTGGAAGAGCTGCCAGGGCTGGCCGGCCAGGGCCGTCGCAGCCAGTGCCAGGCTGCCGGCCAGCAGGGTGGGCACCAGGGCCCGCCACCAGGCAGCGCCGAGGCGCCAGGCCAGCAAGGCGGCGACGGCCGCCACGGCGATGACCAGCACGCCGAGCATGCGGATGCGTTGGCGGGCCAGCAGCTCGGACACATCGGCCACCTTGTCGACCCAGCGCACCGTCGTGCCATCGGCGAGTGCCGCTAGTTGCGGCAGCACCTCGCGCGACACGCCGCGCAGCATCAGCACGCTGTGCCAGCGGCCGTCGGCATCGCGGCCCAGCCACTGGTGGCGCGCCGCCTCGCTGACAGGGGCGGTGCGCCAGGCCTCCACCGTCAGTACCGGCGCCGCGACGGCATCGCGCTGGGGCAGGGGCTGACCCAGTTGCTCGGCCACCAGCAGCGACACCTCGGCCCAGCGGCGCTGCACCAGGGCCGCATCGCCGGCCTGACGGGCCGGCGAAGGCACCCAGTCGGAAACGGCCTGCCAGCCGGCGATACCGGGCGTGCTGGCGAGCTTGGCCTTGAGAGCTTCCTCGCGCTCCAGAAGCACGGCCTCGCTGCCCGCAGTGAGCAGATAGAACTGCGCCGGGCTGGGCAGGTCCAGCCGCCGGCCGATGTCGATCTGCTCCTGCATCAGCGCGGGCGGCGTGTTCTGCAGCAGGCGGATGTCGTCGTTGGCCTGGCCGCGCCAGGCGGCAGCAGCCAACAGAGCGGCGATGACAACGCCGCCGATCAGGCCGCTGCGCCAGGTCAGCTGCGGCCAGCGCTGCCAGGCGCGGCCCAACGCGCGCGTCAGCGGCCGCACGGGCACGGGGCCGGCGTCCAGATGCGGGAACCACAGCCAGGTGCTGACGAAGGCCGCCGTCAGGCCGGCGGCCGAGAACAGCGCGACCTGCTGCAGGCCGGGGAAAGGTGTCGTTGCCAGCAGCGCATAGCCGGCCAGCGTCGTGCTGAGCGCCAGCACCATGGTGGGCAGTTGCTCGCGCATCAAGGCGAAGCGCTGCGCCGGCGGCTGGGCGATGCGGCTGCTGTAGTGGCTGCTGGCGTAGTTCTCGGCCACGCCGACAAGGCTGGCACCGAACACCAGCGTGATCAGGTGCAGCTCGCCAAACACCGCCAACGTCGCCGCCACGGCCACCAGCAGGCCGCTGCCCACCGACAGCAACACCAGCAGGCGCGGCCGGATGCGGGCGAAGGCGAACCAGCTCAGCGCAAACACGCCGACGAGCGAGCCCACGCCGATGAGATGCATCTCGCGCTGGGCCTGCGCGGCCGCGGCATGCGCATGCAGGGGCACGCCGGCAGCCAGCACCTGGGCCTCGGGCACGGCAGCGCGGGCCTTGGCGAGGGCTTCGGCGATGCGCTCGTTGTCGCCCAGCGCGAAGGCGCTGGCGCCGCTGTCGATGAGGGCCAGCATCCAGTCGCCCTGGGCATCGGCCAGGCGCAGGCGGCCGTCCAGAGCGCGCACCTTGCTGCCCTGGGCTCGCTCGGCGAGCCATGCCCCGAGGGTGTTGAAGGGGTCATCGATCCAGCGGCCCACGCGCGGCAGGCCCATGGGCTGCATCAGGCTGGTCAGCGCCTGTTGAGCCAGCGCTTCCGAAGGGGCGGTCTGCAGGGACTGGCGCTGGGCGTCGGTCAGCAGTGCGCCGCGTTGCGGGGCGAAGAAGCTCAGCCAGTCGGCCTGCTGGGCGTCGGACACACGGTGCCTGAGCTTGATGCCGGGCACCTCGACCTGCAGCTTGGCAATGAAGCGATCCATCGCCGCTTCACTGCCCTGGGGCGCGCGCAGCATGACGATGACGCGGCCCTCCCCTGCCTTGGCCAGGGCGGTCATCGCCTGCTCGACCTCGGGCCGGCGCTCGTCCTTGGGCAGCATGGCCAGCACATCGGTGTTGATGCGCACACGGCCCTTGCATGCAGCCAGGGCCAGGGCTGCGGCCATCAGCAGCAGCGCGAGCGCCCACAACCAGGGCGCTAGGCGGCTGGCGCGATCAACCAAGCTGTTTGGCCTCGTCAGCGCTGGGGGCAGCGGGCTCGCGCGCCTGCTCGTCGAAACGCAGCGTCGTCGTGTCGCCCTGGGCCTCGGTCATGACGATGCGGCGCAGCTGGCGATCGCCCTCCAGCTCGATGCGGCTGAAGAGCTGGGCCAGGGCCGCGGCCTTCGGCTTCAGTGCGGCGCGCCAGGCCTTGTCGCCCACCAGGCTGGCCTGCACCTCGAAGGCCTGCTGCAGCGCGCCGAGGTCGCCGTCCAGCAGCGACAGCATCAGCTGGGTCACGACGCGGATGCCGGGCTCCTTGCTGGCATCCAGCTGCAGGCCGCCACCACCGGCGATGCGGTCGCGCGTCAGCACCAGCTGGCTGGCGAACGGCGCCGTCGTGCGCCAGATCAGGCCCTTGCCGCGCACCAACAGGTAGTCACCCTGGCTCTTCAGCGGCTTGGCGAAGCCGGCAAGCTGCTTGTCCTGCTGGAAGCCACCGCGCTGCACCGGCGTGCTGACGAGGCGCTGCTGAACCTGGGCGATGGCATCGGCCAGGGCCGGCAGCGGCAAGGTGGCGAGAAGAAGGGTGCGGCGCTTCATGGCAGGGGGATGCCCAGACGTTCAAACAGGATAGGCGGGCTGGCGAACTGCATTTCCTTGCTGCGCATGTCCACGGCCACCATCAGCGTGTGGGCCCGGGTCAGGCGCGCGTTGGTGGCGATGTCGCGCACCGTGTAGTCGATGCGCAGGCGGTGCTCCCACTCGGTGATGCAGGCGCGCACGCCCAGGCGCATGCCGTATTCGGCGGGGCGCACGTACTTCAGCTGCAGATGGATGATGGGCCACGAGTAGCCGCTGGCGCGCATCTGCGGATAGTCGTAGTTGAAGCGCTGCAGCAGCGCACAGCGCGCCTGCTCCAGGTACTGCACATAGCGGCCGTGCCAGACGATCTCCATCGGATCGAGATCGTGGAAGGCCGGCGTGATCTCGATCTCGTGGGCCAGGCGCGGGTCTTCACGCAGGCGCATGCAGGGCTCCATGCGGATCGCGGATGTCGCGCAGCAACGCCTGCAGCTCGGCGTCCAGCGCGCGGTCTTCGTCGATCAGCGGCAGGCGGGCACACAGCTGCTCGTACCAGGCCGACAGCGACGGGCTCAGCTGCAGGCCGCCCAGGCGCTGGCGCAGCCCCAGGCCCTGGCGGGCGCTGATGAGCAGGCCGGCAACGACCTGCTCGCTGAGGTCCAGCACGCGCAGCGCATCACGGGCGGCGATGCTGCCCATGCTGACCTTGTCCTGGTTGTGGCATTCGGTGCTGCGGCTGAAGACCGAGGCCGGCATGGTCTGCTTCAGGGCCTCCGCCGTCCAGGCAGAGACACTGATCTGCAGCGCCTTCAGTCCGTGGTTGATGGCGGCGCGCTCGCCCAGGGCACCGCTCAGGTTCGACGGCAGCCCGTGGTTGAAGCGTGTGTCCACCAGCAGGGCGAGTTGGCGGTCGAGCAGGTCGGCGACGTTGGCGACGGCCGTCTTCAGCGTGTCCATGGCCATGGCGATATGGCCGCCGTAGAAATGGCCGCCGTGCAGCACGCGCTCCTCGACGGCGTCCACCAGCGGGTTGTCGTTGGCGCTGTTCAGCTCGTTCTCGATGAGCTGGCGCAGCCAGGGCAGCGCGTCTTCCAGCACGCCGATGACGTGGGGCGCGCAGCGCAGCGAGTAGCGGTCTTGCAGGCGCTGCTCGTTGCGCGAGGGCCTGTCGCTGGCGAGGTCGGTGCGCAGCCGCGCGGCGACGCGCTGCTGGCCGGCATGCGGCTTGACCGCGAACAAGCGCTCGTCGAAATGATGGGCGTTGCCGGCACTGGCGACGACATTGGCCGCCGTGATGCGCGTGGCCAAGCGCGACAGCCTCTCGGCGCGCTGGAAGGCCAGGCAGGCCAGCGCCGTCATGACGGCCGTGCCGTTCATGATGGCCAGGCCTTCCTTGGGGCGCAGCGTGTGCGGCTTCAGGCCGACGGCCGCAAGGGCCTCGGCCGCCGGCATCTGCCGGCCCTGGAACCACACCTCGCGCTCGCCGCACAGCACGGCGGCGACATAGCTCAGCGGCGTAAGGTCACCGCTCGCGCCGACCGAACCTTCGCTGGGGATCAAGGGCAGGATGTCGTGCTCGATCAGGGCGGCCAACTGTTGCAGCAAGGCGTAGCTCACGCCCGACACGCCCTGCGCCAGCGACTGCAGCCGCACGGCCAGCACGGCGCGCACCTGCTCGGGCGCCAGCATGGGGCCTGCGCCGATGCCGTGGTAGGTGTAGAGGTGGCGCGGCAGCTCGGCCACGAGCGCAGGCGGAATGCTGACGGTGCAGGAGTCGCCATAGCCGGTGGTGACACCGTAGACGACACCGTCCTCGGCCAGCAGGCGGGCGATGAACTCGGCGCCAGCGTCGATGTGGGGCACGAAATCAGGCGCGGTGCTCAGACGCGCGCGGGCCTCGCGGCGGGAGATGGCGGCGATGTCGTCCAGGCTCAGCGGGCGGCCATCGAAAACAATCTCAGGCAACGGCATGCGGGCTGTCCCAGAAAGCGTAGAAGTTGAACCAGTCATAGGGCGATTCGCGCAGGCGGCGCTGCAGGATCCGTGCGTAGCTCTGGGCGTATTGGGCCAGAGCCTCGCGGCGCCCGGCGCGCGGCAGGCTGATGTGCTCGGTCAGCACCTCGAAGCGGATCTCATAGCCGGCACCCCGGTGCAAACAGGTCAGCAGCACCAGCGGGCAGTGCAGCACACCGGCCAGCACATAGGCGCCGACGGGCAGCGGCGCCGGTGCACCGAGGAAGTCGACGCTGACGGTCTGCGCGGATTGGATGGGCACGCGGTCGCCGGCGATGGCGATCCAGCCGCCGGCGTCCACCAGCTCCTTGAGCTGCATGGCCATGGCCGGCCCGAAGTCGGTGACCTCCAGCAGGTTGACGGCGGAGCTCGGGTCCAGGCGCTTGAGGATGCGGTTGAAGGCCTGGGCGTGGCGGGTGTGCACCAGCACCGTCAGCTTCAGGTCCTGCTTGGTCCGGCCCACCATGCGGCACAGCTCCAGGCAGCCCATGTGGGCAGTGATGAAGATGCCGCCCTGGCCCCGGGCCACCATGGCGTCGACGAGAGAGAAGTCCTGCTCGCGCACGCACTCGGCCGGGTAGCGACCGGCCATGGCCAGCAGCTTGTCGAGCATGGTCTCGGCAAAGCAGGCGACGTGGCGCAGCCCTTCGCGCCAATCGGGTTCACGCTTGAACACGCCCGGTTCGGCACGGTGCAATTGGCGCAGATAGTCCAGCGATGAGCGGCGCAGCGCCGGGCGCGTCAGCCAATGCAACACCACCACGGGAAACATGGCCCAGCGAACCAGGCGCCGGCCGAAGAGCTTGTGCACGCCGTACAGCAGCCAGATACCGCTGACGAAGGTCGTTTCACCCAACGACGCCCAGTGCTGAGCGCGCACTGTCATGGATTGCTCCGCAGCTTGCGCGCCAGCAGCAACGGCGCGCGCCACAGCATGCCGAAGAAGAGCCGCGTGTGCATGGCCGAGATCAGCACGTTGTCGCGCCAGACGCGGAAGTGCGAGATGCCGCCGACCGGATAGTGCACGCGCGTGGGCTGGTTGACGACCGGCACGCCGGCCCAGACGAGGCGCACGGCGATCTCGGTGTCGAAGTCCATGCGCCGGCCCATGGACGCGTGCGCCAGCTGCGGCAGCGTGGTGGCCAGCGGGTAGATGCGAAAGCCGCACATCGAGTCGCGCACGGCGAAACTCAGCGTGTTGATCCAGACCCAGATGTGGGTGGCGTAGCGGCCGTACAGCCGCGCGCGCGGCACGGACGCGTCGTAGATGGGGCAGCCGCAGATCAGCGCCTCAGGGTGTGCCTGGGCGGCGGCCACGAAGCGCGAGGCATCGAAGGCGTCATGCTGGCCGTCGGCATCGATCTGCAGGCCATGGGTGTAGCCCTGCTCGACCGCCAGGCGCATGCCGGCGATGACGGCCACGCCCTTGCCCTGGTTGTGCGGCAGGCGCAGCAGCTGGATGCCGTCCTGCCGCGCCAAGGCGTCGAGCTGCGCTGCCGTGGCGGCTGCGCTGCCATCGTCCACCAGCAGCACCGGCAGGCCCTGCTCGCGCAGCTTGGCCGCAACGCCACCGACCGTACCGCCATGGTTGTAAACAGGAATGACGGCGCAAACCTTCACACGCCGGCTCCAAAGCGCAGCTTGCCACTGGCGTGCGCGCCGCGCTCGCTGGTCAGCGCGAAACGCAGCTCGCTGCCGTCGGCATTGATGGTCAGCTCGAGGTCCACGGTGCCGCCGGGGCGGATGACCTGCTGGAACTTGAGCTGGTCCAGCCCGGCAAAGGCCGGCTGCAGTGCGAACAGCTCGCGTGCAAAGCGTTCTGCCCAATCCAGCTGCACGACGCCCGGCAGCACAGGCTGGCCCTCAAAGTGCCCTTCGAAGCCGGGATGGCGGGCCTCGATGTCGACGCGCAGCCGCACCGTCAGCGCCTCACGCATCAGCACCCGGGCGGGCGGGCGCATGGGGTCGAACAAGGCCTGCAATGCGGCCTGAGTGGTCTTGCCCTGGGTGTTGGCGGGGAATTCGCTGACGAGGCGCCAGCGGCGCGGGCGCACGGTGGACTCCAGCTGGGCGGCCAGGCGTTCGCGCAGCGGCGCGAGCCATGCAGCGCGGCCGGCCTGGTCGATGGCGCCCCAGGCCTCGGGCGTGGGCACCAACACGACGCCCAGCTCCTGGCGCGAGCCCGGCAGCAGCAGCGCGCGGGCTTCCTGCACCTGGCCGCTGGCCAGCAGGGCCTGCTCGACGGCGGCCAGCGACACGCGCTTTTCTTCCACCTTGACGATGCGGTCCGCGCGGCCGAGCAGCACGAAGCCGGGGCCTTCGGCGCGCGCATGGTCGGCGGCCGTGTACCAGTCATCGCCACCGATATGGGCCGAACGCAGTTGCAGTTGGCCGTCGCTCAGCTGCCATTCGACGCCGGGCAGCGCGCGCCAGGGCTCGGCATCGCCCGCGCCGGGCGGGCGCTGGCGCCAGGCCACGCCGCCGGTCTCGCTGCTGCCGTAGACCTCGATGGGCGTCTGACCCAGGCGCTCGGCGCAGGGGGCCAGCGCATCGGCTGGCAGCGGGCCGCCGGAGCTGAACACCGCCGCCAAGCGCTCGGGCAGGTCGCCGGTGACGGCGAGCTGCAGGCGCTTCAGGTGGGCCGGGCTGGCGATCAGCGCGATGCGGCCGGGCACGGCATGCAGGTCTTCCAGATAGGCCACGCGGTTCGCCGCGGTGGGCCTGCCGGCCGCCAGCGGCCACAGCACGCGGAACAGCAGGCCATAGATGTGCTGGTGGCTGACGGTGGCGTGAACCGTGGCGCCGTCCAGGCGCGCACCGAACTCGGCTTCCAGCGCGCGCACCTCGTCGAACAACTGGTGCAGCTGCTTGGGGATGGCGCTGGGCTCGCCGCTACTGCCGGAGGTGAAGACGACGAGTTGGGGCGCCTGCGGGTCCAGCGACTGCCAATCCGGCACGGGCGCATTGGCCACGGTGGCAGTGGCATCGCTGCGGCCAGGCCAGTCGCCGGCAAACGCCCCCACCTGTTCGGACAGCCGCTGCGCCGTGGCCGGCAGCGCGTCACCGGGCCACCAGACGGTCTTGCGGGCATGCCAGGCGCCGAACAGCGCGGCGGTGGCGTGCAGGGTGTCTTCGAAATGCAGTGCGACGTCGCCCGTCGCCAGCGCCTGGAAATGCGCGAACCAGCCAGCGGCCTGGGCCAGGAACTCGGCCGACATGACAGCCCGGCCGGAACGCCAACCCACGGGCTGAGCGGCCCGCGCCGGGCTCAGGGCAYCGGCAAGGCCGAGGCGCAGTTCACGCCACATGCTTGCCGGCTCGTACGCGGCGGCGCACCAGCCACTCGCCGCCCATCAGGGTGCCCATCAGCCCGTAAGTGATGAAGCCGTTGTACAGCGCCCAGGTCTGCTCGCTGGCCCACAGGGCCGTCGCCAGGCTGATGCTGCCGTTGACGATGAAGAAGCCGCACCAGACGATGGTGACGCGGCGCGTGTAGGCCACCCCATGGGCGTCCAGCTCGGGGTCGTGCAGGCGCGCCAGGCGCTCGACGACGGTCTGGCCCTTGAACAGGCTGGCGCCGAAGAGCACCAGCATGGCCAGGTTCATCGCCACCGGGTAGATCTTCAGCGGCAGCAGCTGGTTGGACCAGGCCGTCAACGCGGCCAGCACCAGGCCGGCCAGCGCGATCGCGAGGGCCTGCTGGCTGCGCGACGCGAGGTAGCGCGCCAGCGCCAGAGCGAGAAGCAGCAGCGCCAGTACCCGGGGCTCGGCGTGTGCGAGACCCAGGTAGACGAGAACGGGATAGAGGGCGGTCAGCGCCACCCAGAGGATGTTGCGCACGCTGGGGCGAGAAACGGGATCAGGCGGCGCGCGGCAGCGCGGCCTCGTCTTCACCGGTGGTTTCTTCGGCCTGCTGCAGCAGCGCGGTCAGGGCGTTGACGACGTCCTGCAGCGTGCGCACCGATTTGAAGGCCTCGGGCTGCAGGCGCTTGCCCACCAGGGGCTTGAGCTTGACGATGAGGTCCACCGCGTCGATGGAGTCGATGTCCAGGTCGTCGTACAGCCGGGCTTCCGGGCGGATGCGCTCGGGCTCGATGTCGAAGGTCTCGACCAGGATGGCCGACAGGCGCGTGTAGATGTCGTGTTCGGTCATGGTGTGAACTCCCTGGCGATTCAGCCCTTGCGGCTCGTGGCCACGAAAGCTGCCAAAGCCCGGATGGAGCGGAAATGGCGGCGGGTTTCCTCCGAATCGGCCGACATGGTGACGCCATAGCGCTTTTGCAGCGCCAGGCCCAGCTCGAGCGCGTCGATGGAATCCAGGCCGAGGCCTTCGACGAAGAGCGGCTGCTCGGCGTCGATGTCGTCTGCGCTCATGTCCTCGAGATTCAAGGCGTCGATGAGCAAGGTCTTGATTTCAAGTTCCAGGCTCTGTTCCATCGCCTTTTCCCCCAGAAAAATAGTCCCGCAAGTATCCCGTGAGCCGTCTTGCAGCGAGCGGGAATTCTCCGTGAGCACCCTCTAGAAAGGGTGTCACGGCGATGTCCTCGCCCACATCCAGACTCAGGTGTAACGGCCGGTCGTGGGTTTTCCACCACGGCCAGCCTTTGCTCAATCCCAGCGGCTCGCAGCGAATGCGCACTGGCGTGATGGCCACGCCCGTGCGCAGGGCCAATTGGGCCGCACCGCGCTGCAACTGCAAAGCATGCCCGGGGCTGCTTCGGGTGCCTTCGGGAAAAATTACCAGATTGCTGCCCGCCTGGAGGCTGGCGTTGAAACCTTCCAACACCTCGCTGCCACGGTCGTTACGCAAATAGTTGCAGGCCCGCACCGGCCCCCAGGTGAAGGGGTTGTCGCCCAGCCCGGCACGCACGACGCAATCGGCATTGGGCGTGCGCGCGATCAGCGCCACCACGTCGATCAGCGTCGGGTGGTTGGCCAGCACCAGCAGGCCACGCCGCTGCAGGCGCTCGGCGCCCGACCACCGCACCCTCACCAGGCCAAGCAGCGTCATCAGGCCGATGAAGCCGCGAAAGCTGGCTCCCACCAGCGCACGCGACCAGCGGATGCGGCGCACCGGGTTCCACACCAGCAGGTTGATCAGCGGGAAGGCCAGCACGCCCATCAGCAGGCCGCCGATGCCGAAGCAGGCGAAGCTCAGACCCGTGGCCGGCACGCGCCAGGCGCGGGACCAGGCCCGGGACCAGTCGGGCAGCAGGCTATCGAGCGACGACATGGCGCCACTGCCAGTCCGCGGCGCCGTCCACCTGGCGCAGCTCGGCGGCGGGGTCGAGCAGCCACTGCAGCACCTGCAGATTGGGTGACAACGTGCTGGGCGACGCATGCGCGAGCGAGACCTGGCGCGTCAGTTGCACGGCCGGCTCGCCGGCGCGCGCCAAACGCAGGCGCAGGGCATAGGCATGCGGCGGCGCGATCAGAGCATCCAGCCCGGTGTGGGCGTACAGCGCCGGCAGCGGCGCGTCGAACACGGTCAGCAGCACGGCCGGCGCGACGGCGGCGAGCAGCGCCTGGGCCTCGATCCAGCCGGCGGCGGCGCTGACCTCGCCCGCGGCCACCGCGCTGACATTGGCGGTGATACCGCGCTGGATGGAGTACTGGGCGCCGATGGCGTTGTGCACCGAGTGGCTGAAGGCGGTCGGTGACAGCGCCTCGCCCTGAGCCAGGTCCCGCAGCATGGCGACCGAGCGCGCCAATTCTCCCCAGCGCGACGCGAACACCAGTGGCATGGCCGCCAGCGCCGCCGCGTCGACGCCCTGCTGGGCCCAATAGGCCACCTGCAGGGCAGCGCGCCCCAGCGGGTCGATGCGCCGCCGCGCCATCGCCGGCACTTCCGGCAGCGGTGGCGCGGCCGGTGCGTCGGCGGTAACCGGTTGCGGCTGACGCAGCCAGGCCCGCCAGTCGTCCTGGGATGCCAGACCCGGCGCCCACGCCGCCCACTGCTCGACGTGCAGGGCCAGGCCGTCCTGGGCGGCAACGGGGGCAGCGGTGGGCGTGGTCATGGGCGGGTCTGAAAGTAGAAAACCCGCCAAGAGGCGGGCTTGCGGTTGAGCCAGGGAATGCCCTTAGCTTTTCGCGCGGAACTTACGCAGCGCCGCGACCTGGGCCGCCAGCGTGAGCAGCTCGTTCTGGATCGCGGCCTGGTCGAGTTCGCTCTTGGCGTTCTTCAGCGCTTCCTCGGCTTGCTTCTTGGCCTCGATGGCCTTGGCTTCGTCGAGGTCCTTGCCGCGGATGGCGGTGTCGGCCAGCACGGTCACGCGGTTCGGCTGCACTTCGAGAATGCCGCCGGCGACGAAGACGAACTCTTCGGTGCCGTCCGGGCGCTCGATGCGCACGGCGCCTGGCTTGATGCGAGTGATCAGCGGCGTGTGCTTCGGCAGGATGCCGAGCTCGCCACTCTCGCCCGGCAGGGCGACGAACTTGGCCTCGCCGGAGAAGATCAGCTCTTCGGCGGAGACCACGTCGACGTGGAGGGTTGCCATGTCAATCTTCCTTGGCTGAGTTGCAGAGATTCAAAACTTGATCAGTTGGGGACAGAGCAGTCCGAGGGGTACCTCGGCCAGGTCTGTCCCGCAATGCCTTATTGAATCTTCTTGGCCTTCTCAAACGCCTCATCAATCGTGCCGACCATGTAGAACGCCTGCTCCGGCAGGTGGTCGCACTCGCCGGCCACGATCATCTTGAAGCCGCGGATGGTTTCCTTCAGCGGCACGTACTTGCCGGGCGAGCCGGTGAASACTTCGGCSACGTGGAAAGGCTGCGACAGGAARCGCTGGATCTTGCGGGCGCGGGCGACSGMCAGCTTGTCTTCCGGCGACAGTTCGTCCATGCCCAGGATGGCGATGATGTCGCGCAGTTCCTTGTAGCGCTGCAGCACCTGCTGCACGGCACGGGTCGTCGTGTAGTGCTCTTCGCCGACGACGTTGGGGTCGATCTGGCGGCTGGTCGAGTCCAGCGGGTCCACGGCGGGGTAGATGCCCAGCGAAGCGATGTCACGCGACAGCACGACGGTGGCGTCCAAGTGGGCGAAGGTCGTGGCGGGCGACGGGTCGGTCAAGTCATCGGCAGGGACGTAGACGGCCTGGATGGACGTGATCGAGCCGACCTTGGTCGACGTGATGCGCTCTTGCAGGCGGCCCATTTCCTCGGCCAGCGTCGGCTGGTAGCCCACGGCGGAAGGCATGCGGCCCAGCAGTGCGGACACTTCCGTGCCGGCCAGCGTGTAGCGGTAGATGTTGTCCACGAAGAACAGCACGTCCTTGCCTTCGTCGCGGAACGACTCGGCGATGGTCAGGCCGGTCAGTGCCACGCGCAGACGGTTGCCCGGGGGCTCGTTCATCTGGCCGTAGACCATGGCGACCTTGGAGTCTTCCAGCTTGTCCTGGACCACGACGCCGGAGTCCGACATCTCGTGATAGAAGTCGTTGCCCTCACGGGTGCGCTCACCCACGCCGGCAAACACGGACAAGCCGCTGTGCGCCTTGGCGATGTTGTTGATGAGTTCCATCATGTTGACGGTCTTGCCGACGCCGGCGCCACCGAACAGACCCACCTTGCCGCCCTTGGCGAACGGGCAGATCAGGTCAATCACCTTGATGCCGGTTTCCAGCAGGTCCTGCGACGGGCTCAGCTCGTCGTAGGCGGGTGCTGCGCGGTGGATGGAGGCGGTCAGCTCGGAAGAGACCGGGCCACGTTCGTCGATGGGGTTGCCCAGCACGTCCATGATGCGGCCGAGGGTTGCCTTGCCGACCGGCACCTTGATGGTGTCGCCGGTGTTGAAGACTTCGGTGCCGCGGCGCAGGCCGTCGGACGAACCCAGCGCAATGGTGCGGACGACGCCGTCGCCCAGCTGCTGCTGGACTTCCAGCGTCAGGGCCGAGCCTTCCATCTTCAGCGCGTCGTACACCTTGGGCATGCGGTCGCGCGGGAATTCCACGTCGACGACGGCGCCAATGCACTGAACGATCTTGCCGACTGCTGCTTGAGTGTTAGCCATTTTTGCGTTCCTTCAATTCAATTCTTTGCGTGCCGGGTGACTCAACCGACCGCGGCTGCGCCGCTGACGATCTCGGACAACTCTTTGGTGATCGCGGCCTGACGGGTCTTGTTGTAGACCAGCTTCAGCTCACCGATCAGCGTGCCGGCGTTGTCGGTCGCGGCCTTCATGGCCACCATGCGGGCGGACTGCTCGCTGGCCATGTTTTCGGCAACGGCCTGGAAGACCAGGGCTTCCGTGTAGCGCACCAGCAGTTCGTTGATGACGGTGGCGGCGTCCGGCTCGTAGATGTAGTCCCACGAGTGGCCGGCCTTGTCCGTCACCATGTCGTCGGCCTTCAACGGCAGCAGCTGGTGCACCTTCACCTCTTGCTTCATCGTGTTGATGAACTGCGTGTAGCAGAGGTAGACGGCGGACAGCTTGCCTTCGGCGTACTGGTCGAGCAGCACCTTGACCGGGCCGATGAGGGCCTCAATGTGGGGCTGGTCGCCGAGCTGCGTCGCGTGGGCAACGACCTTGGCGCCGATGCGGTTCATGAAGCCCAGGCCCTTGCCGCCGATGGCGACGACCTCGGCCTTCTGGCCCGCGGTTTCCAGTTCCTTGAGCTTGGCCGTGGCCGCGCGCAGCAGGTTGGTGTTGAGACCACCGCACAGGCCCTTGTCCGTCGTGACGACGACCATGCCGACCGCCTTCACGCCCTCGTTCTTGACGAGGAAGGGATGGCGGTACTCGGGATTGGCCTTGGCGAGGCTGGCCGCGATGTTGCCGATCTTCTCGGCGTAGGGGCGAGCCGACCGCATCCGCTCCTGCGCCTTGCGCATCTTGGASGCGGCSACCATYTCCATSGCCTTGGTGATCTTCTTGGTGTTYTCSACCGAYTTGATCTTGCCGCGKATTTCTTTGCTTGAAGCCATTCGAACTCCTAGTCAGTGCAGGGCTAAGTTGAAGCTCAGCCCCACGTGTTCCGTGGCTTAAGCGAAGGACTTCTTGAAAGCCGTGATGGCGGCGTTCAGTTCAGCTTCGGCATCCTTGTCCATCGCCTTGTCGGCTTCCAGCTTGGCAAGCAGGGCGGCGTGGCTGGTCTTCAGGTACTGGTGCAGGCCGTGTTCGAAGGCCAGGACCTTCTTCACTTCGATGCTGTCCATGAAGCCCTTGTTGGCGGCGTACAGCGAGGCGGCCATCAGCGAGATGGACAGCGGCGAGTACTGGGCCTGCTTGAGCAGTTCCGTCACGCGGGCACCGCGGTCCAGCTGCTTGCGGGTGGCTTCGTCCAGGTCGGAAGCGAACTGCGCGAACGCGGCCAGCTCACGGTACTGCGCCAGGTCGGTACGGATACCGCCGGACAGCGACTTGATCAGCTTGGTCTGTGCAGCACCACCGACGCGCGACACCGAGATACCGGCGTTGATGGCGGGGCGGATACCGGCGTTGAACAGGCTGGTTTCCAGGAAGATCTGACCGTCGGTGATCGAGATCACGTTGGTCGGCACGAAGGCGGACACGTCGCCGGCTTGCGTCTCGATGATCGGCAGGGCCGTCAGCGAACCGGTCTTGCCCTTGACTTCACCCTTGGTGAAGGCTTCGACGTAGTCGGCGTTCACGCGGGCGGCGCGCTCCAGCAGGCGGCTGTGCAGATAGAACACGTCGCCGGGGTAGGCTTCGCGGCCCGGCGGGCGGCGCAGCAGCAGCGAGACCTGGCGGTAGGCAACGGCCTGCTTGGACAGATCGTCGTAAATGATCAGCGCGTCCTGGCCGCGGTCGCGGAAGTACTCGCCCATCGTGCAGCCCGAGTAGGCCGACACGTATTGCATCGCGGCCGATTCGGAGGCCGAGGCAGCCACGACGATGGTGTATTCCATCGCGCCGGCTTGCTCCAGCGAGCGCACCACGTTCTTGATCGACGACGCCTTCTGGCCGATGGCGACGTAGACGCAGGTCATGTTCTGACCCTTCTGGTTGATGATCGCGTCGATGGCGACGGCAGTCTTGCCCGTCTGACGGTCACCAATGATCAGTTCGCGCTGGCCGCGGCCGACCGGAACCATCGAGTCGATCGACTTCAGGCCGGTCTGCACCGGCTGGTCCACGCTCTTGCGGGCGATCACGCCCGGGGCGACCTTCTCGATGACGTCGGTCATCTTGGCGTTGATCGGGCCCTTGCCGTCGATCGGCTCGCCCAGCGCGTTGACGACGCGGCCGATCAGCTCGGGGCCGACCGGGACTTCCAGGATGCGGCCCGTGCACTTCACGGTGTCGCCTTCGGAGATGTGCTCGTAGGCACCCAGAATCACGGCGCCGACGGAGTCGCGCTCGAGGTTCAGCGCGAGGCCGAAGGTCTGGCTGCCGTCCTTGGCGACCGGGAATTCGAGCATTTCGCCCTGCATCACGTCGGACAGGCCGTGGACGCGGACGATGCCGTCGGAAACGGACACGACGGTGCCCTGGTTGCGGATGTCCGTGCTGCCACCAAGACCCTCGATGCGGCTCTTGATCAGTTCGGAAATTTCAGCGGGATTCAGTTGCATGCTAGGTCTCCCAGGTGGCCGTTCCTTCGCCGGATCAAGGGCGGGGGTCAGACGCGGGGTAAATCGGAATGTCTTGCGGGTGTCCAGCTGCGGATCAGGCAGTCAGCGCAACTTTCATGCGCTCAAGGCGGGCCTTGACGGAGGTGTCCAGCACCTCGTCGCCGACGACGACGCGAACGCCGCCAATCAGGCCGGGCTCCAGCTGCACATGGGCTTCGAGCTTGCGGCCGAAGCGCTTYTCCAGCGACGCCTTGAGTTCGGCGAGCTGAGCGTCGCTGATCTCGTAGGCGCTGAAGATCTGCGCGTCGGACACGCCCGAAGCGGCGTTGGCCAGCACGTGGTACTGGGCCACGATCTCGGGCAGTGCAGCCAGGCGGCCGTTCTCGACGATGGCGCGCAGGAAGTTCTGCACACCGGCGGCGAGGTCTTGCTTGGCCGCGGCGGCGATGACCGCAACGACTTGCTCAACCTGGGCCTTAGGGTGATCGGCGAACTGGCGCAGATCGGCGTCCTGCGCCACCTGGGCCAGCGCGTCGAGCTGCCGGCCCCAAGAGCTCAGGTCTTGCGACTTGGCGACCTGGAACAGGGCTTCCGCGTAGGGGCGGGCGATGGTGGCGATCTCGGCCATTTACAGCTCCGTCTTCAGGCGAGCCAGCAGCTCGGCGTGAACGCCGGCGTTGACTTCCTTCTGCAGGATCTGCTCGGCGCCCTTGACGGCCAGTGCAGCGACTTGCTCGCGCAGGACTTCGCGAGCGCGGGAAACCTGCTGCTCGGCGTCGGCCTTGGCGGCGGCCAGGATCTTGGCGCCTTCTTCTTCGGCCTTGCCCTTGGCGGCGTCGACGATGGCAGCGGCGCGCTTCTCGGCGTCCGAGATCAGCTTGCCGGATTCAGCCTTGGTCTGAGCCAGTTCCTTGGCGATCTGCGCTTCGGCGCCGGCCAGTTCGGCCTTGGCCTTGTCGGCAGCGGACAGGCCAGCGGCGATCTTCGCGGCACGCTCGTCGAGCGCCTTGATGATCGGCGGCCACACATACTTCATCGTGAACCCGACCAGGATCAGGAACACGATCATCTGAACGATGAGCGATGCGTTAATAAACACCTTGGTGCCTCACAAAGTTTCGAGTGCGGAAACCGCCGGGGCAACCTTGGCCACGGCGGGTCGACAGCATCGAATTACTTGGCGCCAGCAGCCAGCGCAGTAGCGATCTGGCCCAGGAACGGGTTGGCGGTGGCGAACCACAGGGCGATACCCGTGCCGATGATGAAGGCCGCGTCGATCAGGCCGGCCAGCAGGAACATCTTGGTCTGCAGTTCGTTCATCAGCTCAGGCTGACGAGCGGCGGACTCAAGGTACTTGCTGCCCATGATGCCGATGCCGATACAAGCACCGAAGGCGCCCAGACCAATGATCAGACCAGCGGCGAGGGCAACAAAGCTAATGACTTCCACGATGACTCCTTGAGGGGAAAAAAGAGAGAAAGGGTTGAGGGAAAACTGCTTGGAAAAACTGGGGGACGGCTGCTGCGGGATCAGTGCGCGTCGTGGGCCTGGCCGATGTAGACCAGCGTCAGCATCATGAACACGAAGGCCTGCAACGTGATGATCAGGATGTGGAAGATCGCCCACACCGAGCCCGCGATGATGTGGCCGATGGCCAGGCCGATGCCGGTGGCCGACAGGCTCCAGGCGCCGCCCATCAGGGCGATCAGCATGAAGATCAGTTCGCCGGCATACATGTTGCCGAACAGTCGCATGCCGTGGGAGACCGTCTTGGCGACGAACTCGATCAGCTGCATGGCCAGGTTGACTGGGTACAGATAGACCTTGTCGCCGAACGGTGCCGCAACGAGCTCGTGAGCCCAGCCGCCGGCGCCCTTCATCTTGACGTTGTAGATGAGGCAGGTGATCAGCACGCCAAGGGACAGGCCCATGGTCATGGACAGGTCCGCAGTCGGCACGACGCGCAGGTAAGCGTGGTGGTCACCGGTGAGGTTCTGCCAGATCCAGGGGAACAGATCCACCGGGAACAAGTCCATCGCATTCATCAGGAAGATCCAGACGAACACGGTCAGGGCCAGCGGCGCGACGAGCTTGCGGCTGTTGGCGTTGTGGACGATGCCCTTGGCCTGATCGGCAACGATCTCGACCAGGATTTCGACGGCGGCTTGAAAACGGCCCGGGACGCCCGAAGTAGCAGCCTTCGCGGCGCGCCACAGCAAGAAGCTGCCCACCAGACCCAGCAGCACGCTGAAGAAAATGGAGTCGAGGTTGACGACGGAGAAGTCGACGATGCCTTGCTGCTTGCCACTCTGCGCGTGGTTCAAGTGGTGAATGATGTATTCACCAGCGCTCGGGGCTGCTGTTTCGTGGCCTTCTGCTGCCATGTTTCGTTCTGCCTCGTCAGGTCAATCTGCGGCCACGCCACGCGAGCGCCAGCCAGTTCACTTTGATGCACACCGCGAGGGTGACCAGCAGGGCTGGCCAGCTCAGGCCCGGCACCACCTTTGGCGCCAGCACCAGCATCGCGATCGATGCACCGATTTTCAAAAATTCCCAACCCATGAACCCGGCAGCCGCACCGACCGCTGAATCCACGCGCTTTGTCATGCCCCGCGCCAGCAGCATGTTTGGCAGCACCACCGCCGCGACGCCATAGAGCGCCGAAACCATGGCCACACCGGACGCCGTCCACAGCCGGATCACGGCCACGCACAGCAAGCCTGCCACCAGCTGCATCCCCAGCACACGCCAGGGCGACAACATCGGCAACGCCGACTTCAGCGCTGCCGCCTGCTCAGGGCTCAGGGCCTTGACGGGCAGCTCCTCTTTGTCGTCGTCCCAGCCGCCGGCCGTCGAAACGGCGGGGGGCCAGGTCTTTCGGGGGCCGTTCTCGGTCATGGCGCCAGGGTCCTGGGGTGGGCGGCTCAACCCCCAAAACTACCAGGAGCTGATTGCACCGGGATGACGCACGGGCGCCACCCAACAAAGCCAGCCATTATATGTGACGAGTTACACCGGGGTAAATACGCCCCCAGGCCGACACAGGATTCAGGCGCTTGTCAGGGTCGCGGGCAAGCCCGGCACGTCGACGCGCAGTTGCAGCACGGCGCCAGCGAGCGGCTCGCGTTCCAGTTCGTCGGCGGGGCGCTTCTCGCGCGCCGTCGTGATGAAGAGGGTGCGCAAGTCAGCGCCGCCGAAGGTGGGCATGGTCGGGCAGGTCACCGGCAACTCGACACGCTGCACAACTTCGCCGGTCGGCGCAATGCGCAGCAGGCAGCCACCTTCAAACATCGCGGCCCAGTAGTGGCCTTCAGCATCCATCGCTGCACCGTCAGGGCGGCCTCCGTAGGCCTCGCCCGGCGTGCGCGGCTTGAATTCGGCGAAGACGCGCGGGGAAGACAGCGCGCCGGTCGCCACGTCGAAGTCCGCGACGTAGATGCGATGGGCCTTGGTATCGGACCAGTGCATGCGGTGGCCGTCGGGACTCCAGGCCAGACCGTTGGAGGTCGTCAGGCCAGGCACCTGGGATTCAAAGACCTTGCCGTCGAAGCGATACAGCGCCGCCTCGGGCTCGCGCGCATCCGAGATGCTGCCGATCCACAAACGCCCGGCAGGGTCGACCTTGCCGTCGTTGAAGCGCAGCCTTGCAGGGTCGTAGGGTGGCGGGCTGACGAGTTGCTGCGCACCGGTAGTCGTGTCCAGCGCCCACAGGCCGTCGCGCCGCGCGACGAGCAGGCCGCCGCCGGCGCGAGCCGCGATGCAGCCGGGCTCCGCCGCCTGCGGCCACACGTCCGGCGCGTCGACGCCCGCGCGCCAGCGCAGCACCTGACGGCCCGGAATGTCGACCGCATAGAGCTGCAGTTCGGTGGGATGCCAGAGCGGCGATTCGCCAAGCAGGCAGCGGTGCTCGCCGAGGGGCTGGATGTCGTGTTCGAGTGCCATGCCGGCACTCTAGGCGGTTATCCGAAGTAACTCGGCCGGAAGGCGCCGAGCTCGGCCTTCAGATAGTGGGCGCCGGGGATGGGGTTGAAGTAGAACGGCGGCACCTCGGCAAAGCCCAGGCTTTCGTAGAGCCCACGGGCGGCTTCCATGTCATCCAGCGTGTCGAGCAGCATGGACGAGTAGCCGGCCTCGGTGGCGCGGTCCATCAGCGCCTGCGCCAGGATGCGGCCCAGGCCAAAGCGGCGGAAGGCCGGTCGCACGAACAGGCGCTTCATCTCGCAGGCATTCGGGTAGTCGGCGTCGGGCAGGGGCCGGAAGGCGCCGCTGCCGGCTATTGCGCCATCGACCGTTGCCAGCAGCATCAGCCCGCCGGGTGGTGCATAGGCGCCGGGCAACGCGGCGAGTTCCTCTTCGAAACCCTGGAAGTCCAGATCGATGTCGAGGCTGTTGGCGTAGTCGCGCAGGACGAATCGAGCCTCCTGCCAGTCCTCGGGCGATTCAGGCGTGATGAGCTGTATGTCGGGGCCGGCCATAGGCGTCGCAGTTTAGCCAGCGGGATCAGGCTGCAAATCCCAAGACCACGCGGCGGGTCTTGGCGCTCTTCTTTTGGTGATCACTCACGTTCGCTGCGCACACAAGAGTGATCCCCGAAGAAATCAGCTCCGGCCCGAGGCCGACTCGGCAAAGCCGAGAACGACCCTGCGGGTCTTGGCTGATTTCTTCTCGATTTTGGTGACGACGACTTTGCCGATCTCGGCGGTATTGCCGACATGCGTGCCGCCACAAGGCTGCAGATCCACGCCCTGCACCTCCAGCACTCGAATACGCCCCAGCCCGCGTGGCGGCTGCACGCTCATCGAGCGAACGAGCCCTGGGTTTGCGTCCAATTCGTCTTCCGTGATCCAGCGGTGACCCACTGGACGGGCCTCTGCGACCAGCCGATCGAGCCCGGCCTGGATGGCTTCCTTGTCGAAGGGCTCGTCGGTATGGAAGTCCAGCCGCGCATAGCCTTCGGTGATGGAGCAGCCGTCGACCGGATAAGGCAGCAGCGCGCACAGCAGATGCGTCGCTGTATGGAAACGCCGGTGAGCCTGGCGGCGCGCGGCGTCGACCTCGATGCGCACCGCCGTGCCGACGGTGGGCAGCTCACCGTCGATCAGGTGGACGATGGCCTCGGGGTGTTCCTTGCTCTTGCGCGTGTCGGTGACACGCCAGCGCTGCTCGCCCGCGATCAGCCAACCGGTGTCGCCGGCCTGGCCGCCGCCCACCGGATAGCAGACGGTGCGGTCCAGCAGCACGCCGCCTTCGCCGTGAGAGGTGACGACGGCCTCGCAGGCCAGCAGCGTTGCGTCCTCGCGGAACAGGTCTTCGGTCTTCATCAACCAATCACTCCCAGTTCGACCTCGCCGAGCGGGGTGGCAAGGCGAGCCTTCAGGCCATCACGTGTCTCGAAGCCGAGCAGATGCACGCCCTGATCGGGCAGCGTGTCGGTCGGGTGGGCTTCGTCCCATTGGATGAGCACCGGCAACGCCTCGCGGCGCAGGCGGCGACCGTCCTCGCGCAGCGCGATACGCCAGCGCAGTGCGCCGCGTGAGGCGTCGACCGCCTCGCCGGCGTCCACGCCCTCGCCGCGCCAATAGGCCAGCGCCGCGTCCAGGTTGGGGACGCGGGCGACCCAGTGGATGAGCCCCGGCCCCAGCGCCAACCGTTCGCGCAGTGCGGGCTGGTCAAGGTCGAACCAGCGTGGCCGACCTGGCGGTGGCGCCGCGGGGTCGATGGCGATGATTTCCAGATAGCAGCGCGGGTGATTGGGGCCGCTGATCGACACCAGGCGGTTGTGCGTGCCCATCAACGCATGCTTGCCGCCGGGTTGCGGCGTGACGCCGAGCACTCGATCGCACCAGGCGACTCCATCTTCCAGCGTCGCGGCACCTACGACGAGATGGTCGAGTTCCATGCTCACAGCCTCACCTGGCCGTGGATCAGCGGCGTCACGTCGCCGCCAATCCAGGTGCCCTCGCCGTCGCGCTTCACATGCACGCGGCCGGCCCGACCGAGAGCGGCGCCTTGGGCGGCCACATAGCTGTCGCCCGCCAGACCGGACTCCTGCAACCACAACGCCAGGCCGGCGTTGAGGCTGCCGGTGACCGGGTCTTCGGGGATGCCGAGGTCGGGCACAAAGGCGCGCACCTCGAACTGGCATTCACCGCCGGCCGGGTAGGCACCAACGACGCCGAGCTTGAGCCCCTGCATCGCGATGAAGTCCGGTTGCAGCGCCAGCACGCTGGCCGCGTCGCCCAGGCGAGCGGCCATCCAGCCGGGGCCGTTGTCGACCCAGACCAGGTCGAGCAAAGCCTCGGGCGCGATGCGCAGTGCCGCAATCGCCTGCGCGCGCTCTTGCGCACCGACGCCGCCGCTGCGCTTCAACGGCGGCGCGGCAAAGGCCAGGCGGGCGCCGTCGCGCTTCACCCGCACCAGGCCGATGGCGCATTGCTGCACGACCTCGCCGGCCTTCTTCGCATCGCCGCCGCTGGCCAGGAAGGCATGGGCGCTGCCCAGCGTCGGGTGGCCCGCAAAGGGCAGCTCGCCGCCGGGCGTGAAGATGCGCACGCGGTAGTCGGCGCCCGGGTCGGTGGGCGGCAGCAGGAAGGTCGTCTCGGACAGATTGGTCCAGCGCGCGAAGTCGCTCATCTCGTCGTCGGACAGCCCCGCACCGTCGATGACGACAGCCAAGGCATTGCCCTTCAGCGGGACGGCGGTGAACACATCGACCTGGGCAAAGCGGCGCAACTGAGTCATGGCTTGATCACGGCTTGAGATATAGACCGGGGCGGACGATTTCCATGCCGCGCTGCGGCTTGGCCAGTGGCGAGAAGCCGTGGCCGGCGTAGACCGCATGGGCGTCGCGGGTGAAGAGCATGAAGCGACGCAGGCCCTGCAGGTCGGCGTGGGCCAGCAGCGTCTCGATCATCCATTTCGCCAGGCCGTGGCCGCGGTGGGTATCGAGCACATAGACATCGCAGAGATAGGCGAAGGTCGTCCGGTCGGTCACGACGCGGGCAAAGCCGACCTGGCCGACCCCTTCGGCATGCAGCGCGATGCACAGTGAGTTGGCAATCGAGCGCTCGACCAAGGCCAGCGGAATGCCTTCGGACCAATAGGCCCCGACGAGGAAGGCGTGCGCCGCCCGGGCGTCAATGTCCTCGGGCGCAAAGCTGAGCCGGTAGCCATCGCGCTGCATCAGGGCGCGTGCTCCGCAACCGGCTCCAGCGCCTCGTGCAGCAGACGGCCGAGCTTCTCGACGCCATCCCGGATCAGGTCCGGTGTCAGCGTGACGAAGGACAGGCGCAGCGTGCGCGGGTCGGGCTGGTGGGCATAGAAGGCCGCGCCCGGCACATAGGCGATGCCGGCGTCCACGGCCCGGGGCAGCAGGGCCATCGCGTCCAGGCCTTCGGGCAGGCGGATCCAGAAGAACATGCCGCCCTGGGGCGACAGGTAGTCGCAGCCCGGCGGCAGATGCTCGCGCAGAGCCTCGGCCATCGCATCGCGGTTGGCCTTGTAGAGGGCGCGGATGGTGGGGATGTGGCCGTCCAGGAAGCCGTCGCGGATGACCTCGTGGACGACGCGCTGATTGAAGCCCGGCGTGTGCAGGTCGGCGGCCTGCTTGGCCTGCAGCAGCTTCGGGTACAGCTCGGGCGGGGCGATCAGATAGCCGAGGCGAAAGCCCGGCGTCAGCACCTTGGAGAAGGAGCCCAGGTAGAGCGACCCTTCCGGCCATAGGCTGGATAGCGCGGCCGGCGGCGGCTCGTCGAACCAGAGGTCGCCATAAGGATTGTCCTCGACGATGGGCACGCCGGCGCGGCGCGAGGCTTCGACGACTTCCACGCGGCGCTGGGCGCCCATGACGCGGCCGGTCGGGTTCTGGTAGTTGGGCAGCAGATAGCTGAAGCGCGTGCCGGGTGCGTCATGCGGCAGCGCCGCAATGGCCTCGGGGCGCGGGCCCTGGTCGTCGCTGGCGAGACTCGCAAAGATGGGCTCAAACGGCGTGAAGGCCTGCAGCGCACCGAGGTAGGTCGGCGTCTCGACGGCCACCGGCGCACCAGCGTCGCAGAGGATCTTGCCGACCAGGTCCAGCCCCTGCTGGGAGCCGCTGGTGACCAACACCTGGTCGGGCGTCACGGTCATGCCGAGTGTTGCCACCCGCGCCGCCACCCATTCGCGCAGCGGCGCAAAGCCCTCGCTGGCCGCGTATTGCAGGGCCTCGCGCGGGTTCTTGCTCAGCACGCGGTCACAGGCGGCCTTCAGCGCGTCGACCGGAAAGGTGTCCGCGCTCGGCAGGCCGCCGGCCATGGACAGGATGCCGGGCTTCTCGGTGACCTTGAGGATCTCGCGAATGATGGACGGGTTCATCCGCGCGGCGCGGCGCGCTTGGGTCCAGACGGTCGTCATGTCAGCCCCTCGTTCCATGAGTACATGGACCGATCCCCCGAGGGGATGGCGGTCCGGCTAGGGGCGGCCCGGCGCTCGGCCCGCCGGCCGGCAAAGACAGAATGGTGCATGGCAATCACTCGCGGGATTTCAAAGGAGTCAGCCTAGCATCCAGTCGACCGCGGCACGGGCCTGCAAATCGGTGGAGTCGAACAGCGGCAGGGCGGCAGCGCTGTCAGCGGGCAACAGCAGGCCCAGCTCGGTGCAGCCAAGAATGGCGGCCTGTGCGCCGCGGTCGGACAGGGCTGCGACCTGGGCGCGCAGGGCCTCGCGCGAGGCCGGTTCAAAGCGGCCGCGGCACAGTTCCTCGTAGATCAAGCGGTGCACTTCCGTGCGGCCGGCCTCGTCGGGCACGATGACCTCGATGCCGAAGCGTTCCTTCATGCGATCGCGGTAGAAGCCTTGCTCCATCGTGAAGCACGTGGCCAGCAGGCCGGCCCGCTTGACGCCGGCAGCGCGCAGCGCCTCGGCGGTCGCGTCGACGATGTGCAAGACCGGCAGGCCGGCCGCTTGCTCGATCTCGGTGGCGACCAGGTGCATGGTGTTCGTGGCAATCAGCAGCGCCTGCGCGCCGGCGCGCTTCAGGCCGGCGGCGGCTTCGCCCAGCACGCGAGCGGCTTCGGCCCACTGGCCGGCGGACTGCATGGCCGCGATGGGCGCGAAGTCGACGCTGTGCAGCACGAGCTGGGCGCTGTGCAGGCCACCCAGGCGCGCGGCGACGCCGTGGTTGATCAGCGCGTACAAATGCTGGGTCGACTCCCAGCTCATGCCGCCGAGGATGCCAAGTGTCTTCATGCAGCGCCTGCCAGGTTCATGCGCCAGCCCCGTGCCGGCTTTGCCTCGACTCTGCGCTTGGGCGCGGGCTGCAGCAATTGAAAGGCTGCTTCCGGCCAGGCCTCGACAACGACCTCCTGACCAGCAGCCAGCGTCAGGCCCTCACCGGCACGCAGCCAGTGGTCGTCGGTGCCTCCCGAAATGGTCAGCCACAGCCGACCACCCGTCACGACGAGGCGGCGCGGCGTGCGAGCGGCAGCCAGGGTCAGCGCCTGGCCGGGCGCAAGTGGGATGGTGAATCGATCATTCATCACAGGCCTCCTTCAGTGAACCGGTTGCCGTTTGCCCAGCCACACGACCGCGAGCACGGCGGCGGCGAAGACCACGGTCATCGCATCCAGCCGCTCGCCCAGCAAGGGCACTGCGAACAGCATGGACAAAAAGGGTTGCAGCACCTGCACCTGGCTGACGCGCATCGTGCCGCCCAGGGCCAGGCCGCGATACCAGGCAAAGAAGCCGATCCACATCGACACCAGCGATACATAGGCAAAGCCGCCCCAGGCCGAAGCCGCCACCGGCGCCGTCGGCCGCGTCAGCACGGCCAGTGGCACGGTGAAGGGCAAGCTGATGACCAGCACCCAGCAGATCACCTGCTCGGCCGTCAGGGCGCTGGTGAGCCGCGCGCCGCTGACATAACCCGCCGACGCGCAGACCACAGCCCCCAGCAGAAGGCCGTCCGCCATCTCCAGCCCGCCCGCCCCGCGCCAGGCCGCAAAGCCGATCACCAATGCCAGCCCAGCCAACGCACAGATCCAGAACCCCAGGCTCGGCCGCTGGCGCAGCACCAGCGCGGCGATGACGGCCGTGGCCAGTGGCAGCACACCGGACACGACCGAGGCATGCACCGCGTCCACATGGCGGACTGCAAAGCCCAGCAGCAGCGGCCAGCCGAACACGACGCCAGCGGCCGTGAAGGCCAGCAGCTGCCATTCGCCGCCGCGCGGCCGTCGCGCGCCGGTGATCCAGAGATAGGCGATCGACAACAGCCCCGCCGCCACCGCGCGCCCGAAGGCGACAAAGGCCGGGTCGAGCTGGGGCGCCGCAGCGCTGCCGCCGGCCAGCCGCGTCATCGGGATGCTGAGAGCGAACATCAGCACGCCGGCCGCGCCGAGCAGCAGGCCACGTGTCGCATCGGACGTGGTGGTCGTCGAGACCGTGGTGGACGTGGAAAACCCTGACATGAACTCAGTCTGAGGCATGACACCGATACAGAACCAGTACAGTCAGCCAACCTGACCAAGAATCTGTACTGCCATGCCCACCGGTACACACCCTCCCCTGCAGCGCGGCGCCAGCCTGCCGCTCGCCGGCCAGTTGGCTGAGCGCTATGCCCAGCGCATCCGGGAACGCCTGCTGCTGCCGGGCGCCCGCCTGCCGTCGGTGCGCGACTGTGCGCGCCAGCATGGCGTCAGCCCGCACACCGTCGTCGCCGCCTATGACCAGTTGCAGGCCGCGGGGTTGCTGGAGGCGCGCCGCCAGCGCGGCTTCTTCGTGCGCGAGAGCCGCCCGGCCACCACTCGCGCCGCGCCGCGCCCGCAGGCCATGGCCATGCCGCGCCAGGCGCCGATGGATGCGACGGCGCTGATCCGCGGCATGTTCGAGGCCGACGCCGCGCGCTCACCGGGCCTGGGCACGCTGCCGGCCGACTGGCTGGACCCGACGCTGCTGCAGTCCGCGCTGCGCCGCCTGCATGCCGCCGACTGCCTGGCCCTGCAGGTCGGCTATGGCGACCCGATGGGCGACGACCGCCTGCGCGCGGCGCTCTCCCAGCGCCTGGACGACCTCGGCATCCACGCTGTGCCGGCACAGATCCTGACGACCAACGGCGCCACGCACGCGCTGGACCTCATCATCCGCACCCAGTTGCAGCCCGGCGACGCCGTCCTCGTCGACGACCCGGGCTGGGCCGTCATGTTTGCCCGCCTGACCCAAGGCGGCATTCGCCTGCTGCCGGTTCCGCGTGGCGCCCAGGGACCCGACCTGGAGGTACTGAGCGCGCTCGCCGCCGCCCATTCGCCGCGCGCCTACCTGACCGTGTCGGTGCTGCACAACCCGACCGGCCACAGCCTCAACCTGGCCAGCGCCCACAAGCTGCTGCGCCTGGCCGACGAGCACGACTTCTTCATCGTCGAGGACGACAGCTACGGCTTCCTCGCGCCCGAGCACCTGCCGCGCCTGGCGGCTCTGGACGGGCTGCGCCGCGTCATCTACGTGTCGGGCTTCTCCAAGGTGCTGACGCCGGCCTGGCGAGTCGGCTACCTGGCGGCCGCGCCCGAGCGCCTGCACGCACTGACCGACACCAAGCTGCTCGATGGCCTGACCAGCTCGGCCGTGCTCGAGCGCGCCGTGGCGCTGTGCCTGGAGCAGGGGCGGCTGCGCCGCCATGCGCAGCGCCTGCGTGAGCGCCTGGCCACCGCGCGCCAGCGCATTTCGGCCCTGGCCACCAAGCAGGGCTTCGCCTGGGCTGCGCCGCCGGACGGCCTGTTCGGCTGGCTGGACGTCGGCGTCGACACCGAGCGCCTGGCCCAGCCCCTGCTGGACGCGGGCTGGCTGATCGCGCCCGGTGCCCTCTTCAGCGCCACGCGCGCCCCCGGCTCGCTGGTGCGCATCAACATGGCCACCTCGCAGGACCCGGCCTTCTGGCGCGAGCTGCGCGCCGGCGTTGACGCCTTGAAAGGCCGCGCCGCGCTCCCCTAGGTTCATCCCCCTTGTTCGCTGGAGCAACCCCTGGGCGCTTGAGCGGCGCTGCACCGCAGCCTGGACGGGCGGGTCGACTTGGCGAGCTGGCAGTCGCATGTCGGCCGGCAGTTCGAGGCGGATGGCCACGCGGTCACGCCGCAAGCGCTGAGAGCCGATTTCTGCCGCCTGCAGGGCTGACAAAAAGTTCTCACTCCACCCGGACTTTTTCAAGGAGCCGCGCTCGGGCCGCCGGCAGAATCCGCGTCGCCCGGCGCCGCTGCGGCGCCCGATGTGGACATGAGCAACTCCTTGAAATTCCTTGTTGTAGACCCCCTTACCGGGGTTCAGACCTTTGCACGCCAGCTGCTGCAAAGCCGCGGCTTTGCCGCCGACAGCATCCTGTGCTGCGCCGACACCGAGGCGGCCCTGGCCCAGGGCCTGCTCTTCAAGCCGCATTTCCTGATCACCGATTGGTTTGCCAAGGCGCCACTGAGCGGCATCCAGCTCTACCAGCGCCTGCGTGAGGTGCAGCCATCGCTGCATCTGTCGTTGCTGAGTTTCGAGGTGACGCCCGAACACCAGTTCGAGGCCGAGGCGCACGGCGCCGACTTCCTGCTGAAGAAGCCCTTCACCGCCGAGCAGCTCAAGGCGGAGATGACTCGCTCACTCGAGGCGCTGGCCAAGCGCTCGCCCGGCCTGCATGGCCAGGTGCGCGAGGCGATGCGCGCGGCCAAGCCGGCGCCGCGGCCGGCGTTGCCCGTCATTGCGCCCCAGCCCGTCATCAAGCCGGGCGACAAGGTGCGCTTCAACGGCGCCGTTCACGTGGCCCAGTACGTCGTGCACCGCCACGGCGAGACCGTGGTGCAGCTCAAAGGTCAGAACGGCTTTGTGTCGCTCGAGAAGCTGCAACCCGCCTGACATCAAGTCCCCTCGCCCAGTCCCGCCCCGCTGAACGCGGGCGCGCCTGGTCGGTCCCCTGGGGGGACGGCGATGCTCACGGCATCGAGCCGTGAGCACATCGCCCGACGGGCCGGCTAGGGAGCGGCCCGGCGCTCGGCCCGGGCAAGGCACGACTGCCGCAGCACTCAGATCACGACGATGAGGATCATCAGCAGCGGATAAGGCAGGGCCACCGTCGGGCGCAGCGCGCTCTTCAGGTATTGCGTCACCAGGCCCAAGCCGCGCGGCCGGCTGGCGAGCCAGTCGCTGTGCAACTGCATTGCCACCGCCCCCTCGCCCGACTTCAGCCCCGCCTCGACAACGAGCAGGCGATCGCCCAGCCGCCCCTGGAAGGTCTTCAGCACGCCCTCCTGCAGCCACAGCAGGGCCAGCAGCGCCAGGGCCAGGGTGTTGTCCGGCACCAGCACGGTGGCCGCAAACGCCACCAGCTTCACACCCAGGGCCAAGGCCTCGTAGCGCTCGTGCTGCGCCTGCAGGGCCAACCATTCCTGGTGCAAGGCGTTCACTTCGCCTCCAACAGTTCCCACCGCTCCATCAGCACCAGCAGCTCGGCATCGATGTCGGCGGCGCGGTCGGTCACCTCGGCGATGCGGGTCGCGCCCTGCGCGTACAGCTCGCTACCGGCGATCAACGCGTTCAGCTGCGTCTGCTCGGCCTCCAGCGCGGCGATCTGCTTGGGGATCTCGTCGAGCTCGCGCTGCTCCTTGTAGCTGAGCTTGCGCTTGGTCGCGACGACCAACGCGGGCTCGGGCGCGGGCGGCGGTGTCGGAGCAGCCGCGGCCTTGGGTGCGGCCTGCGCCTGCAAAGCCGCGGCGCGCCTGGATTGCAGCAGCCAATCCTGCACGCTGCCTTCGTACTCGCGCCAGCGCGCGTCGCCTTCATAGACGATGGTGGACGTGACGACGTTGTCCAGGAAGCGCCGGTCGTGGCTGACGAGGAAGACGGTGCCGTCGTACTCCGCCAGCAGCTCCTCCAGCAGCTCCAGCGTCTCGATGTCGAGGTCGTTGGTGGGCTCGTCCAGCACCAGCACATTGGCGGGCCGTGCGAACAGGCGTGCCAGCAGCAGGCGGTTGCGCTCGCCACCGCTCAGCGTTCGCACCGGCGAGTTGGCGCGTGCCGGCGAAAACAGGAAGTCGCCGAGGTAGCTCTTGACGTGCTTCTTCTGGTTGCCGATCTCGATCCACTCCGAGCCCGGGCTGATGGTGTCGGCCAGCGTCGCGTCGAGGTTCAGCGTGTCGCGCATCTGGTCGAAGTAGGCGACGCTCAGCCGAGAGCCCAGCCGCACCGTGCCGCTGTCCGGCGCCAGCTCGCCCAGGATCATCTTCAGCAGCGTCGTCTTGCCGGCGCCGTTGGGGCCGATCAGGCCGACCTTGTCGCCGCGCAGGATGGTGGACGTGAAGCCGCGCACGATGGCGCGATCGCCGTAGCTCTTGGACACATCCTCAAGCTCCGCGACGATCTTGCCGCTGGCGCCACCGGTGTCAATGTCCAGCCTCACCTTGCCCTGCACATCGCGCCGCGCCGCATGGGCCTGGCGCATCACTTCCAGGCGCTGGATGCGCGCGACGGAGCGCGTGCGGCGCGCCTCGACGCCCTTGCGGATCCAGACCTCCTCCTGAGCCAGCAGCTTGTCGAAGCGCGCGTTGAACAGCGCCTCGTTCTCCAGCTCATAGGCCTTGGCGGCCTGGAAGGCAGCGTAGTTGCCCGGGTAGCCGCGCAGCTGGCCGCGGTCCAGTTCGACGATGCGGTTGGCGACGTTGTCGAGGAAGGCGCGGTCGTGGGTGATCAGCAGCAGCGAGCCCTTGAAGTCGTTCAGCAGGCCTTCCAGCCAGGTGATGGCGTCCAGGTCCAGGTGGTTGGTGGGCTCGTCCAGCAACAGCACGTCCGGTTGGGCGACGAGGGCCCGGCCCAGCGCGACGCGCTTCTTCAGGCCACCGGACAGCGTGCTCACCAGGCGCGAACCGTCCAGGCCCAGGCGGTGCAGGGTCTCCTCCACGCGCTGCTCCCAGTTCCAGGCGCCGATGTGCTCGATGCGCTCCTGCACCCAGGCCAGGTCATCGTTCTCATCATGGATCTCGTAGCGCTCGCGCAGCGCCTTGTGCTCGGCCACGCCCTCGCTGATGACGTCGAAGATGGTCGCGTCGCCGCGCAGCTCGGGCTCCTGCGGCACATAGACGTTGGTCAGGCCTTGCTGCTGCTGCAGCAGGCCGTCGTCGAGCTTCTCGAGGCCAGCCAGGATCTTCAGCAGCGAGGACTTGCCGGTGCCGTTGCGGCCGATGAGGCCGACGCGTTCGCCGACTTCGAGAGAAAAGCCAGCACCGTCGAGCAGGGCGACGTGGCCGAAAGCGAGGTGGGCGTTGGAGAGGGAGAGGACTGCCATCCCTCGATTGTCCCTCGGCGGTTCAAACGGCCCTCAGCGACGGCGTTGCCGACAGATGGCCCAGCACCTGCTCCATGACCGCCGGGTCGTTGAGCAGGCGGCGGTGGCCGAGGTTCTCGGTCACGTGCAGGCGGCCCGCCGCCAAGCCGGCCAGCAGGGTCTCGCTGCCGGTCAGTGGCGCCGTCAGATCGCCCCGGTCATGCACCAGCAGCGTCGGCTGGTTCACGCGCACGCCCAGCCAGCCGGGCTCGAAATGCCCCAGCGATGCGCCCTCGCTTTGCTCGATACGGCCGCGCATGCGCGCCGCCAGACCCTCGCCCGTGCCCATGGCCTGGGCGAACCAGCGCAGGAACTGCCAGGGTGGGGGCGCCAGCGCGATCAGCGCCGCCCGCCGCACCGGCAGGCCACGCGCCAATGCGTGGGACAGCGCCATCGCCCCCAGGGAATGCGCGACGACCCCATCCCACGGCCCGAAGCGGGCCGTGACGGCGAACAGCGCCCTCACCCACTGCAGCAGGTTGCTGCGCCAGCCGCTGCTGCGGCCGTGCGCCGGCAGGTCCAGCAGCACGGGCTCGAAGCCGGCCACCGCCAGCGTGTCGGCCAGCGGCCGCAGCTGCTGGGCATCGCCGGCCCAGCCATGGGTCAGCAGCACCTTGGGCCGGCCCGGTTCGCCATGCTCGATATCGCTGCGCTGCCAGACGCTGATGTGGCCACCTTCGAAGGGCAGTTGCCGCTCCACCCAGGGCCGCGGCACGTCCCGCGAACGGGCCAGCCATTTGGTCGGCATGGGCGTGAAGAACAGGCGCAGCGCCACGCGCGCGCCGAGGTCGGGCGACAGGCGATGCAGGCCACGCAACAGCGCCGCGATGCCGCGGGCGGTGGGCGAGGCGTAGAAGGCAGCGGCGGGGTTGTGGGAGGTGGTCACAGGGGCTCCATATTTCGCACGACCGTGCGACGAAAAGGCAAACGAAGAAGATCAGCGGGCAAAGGCGTCATCGATCAGGGAAGGCAGTCGTTCAGCAGGCGCTGCCAGGCACGCTCGGCGCGCTCACCGGCACCGGGGTCGCGCAGGAAGCGGGCGTCGTGCAGCAGGATGATGAAGATGGCGTCCATTTCGAACACCATCTGCTCGGCGTCGAGGTCGGCACGCAGATGGCCCGCTTCAACCGCCTGCAGCACGGTGCGCCGCAGCGTCGCGCGCCAGCGCAGTACACCGTCCAGCAGGTGCTCGCGCACCGGGCCCTCGCGGTCGTCATACTCGAAGGCACCGGCCGTGTAGAGGCAGGTCTTGTGGCGGTCGACGTCGCTGGCCCAGGCCAGCCAGCGGCGCATGACGGCCTGCAGCCGCGGCAGGCCGCGGGCCTCGCTCATGGCGGGCACGAAGACGGTCTGCACAAATCGCCTGTCGAATTCCAGCAGCACAGCCAGTTGCAGTTGCTCGCGCGAGCCCACGCGCGAAAACACGCCGCTCTTGGACAGGTCCAGCCGCTTGGCCACCTCACCGATGCTGATGCTCTCCAGCCCCTCGGTCACGGCCATGTCGAGTGCCGCGCCGACGATGGCGGCCAGCGTGATCTCGGCGCGTTCGCTGCGGGTTTCCATGCCCGCAATTTAGCACGACCGTGCGGGCCTCCGCTAGGGTGCCATGTGCGGGGTCTTCGCGTCCAGCACGGCTTCCGGCTCCTCGGCCTCGGCCGGCGTCTCGTTGTCCAGCACAGCCTGCAGTCGAGGCATGTCCAGGTCACCCGTCCACTTGCCCACCACCACCGTGGCGACGCCGTTGCCCACCAGGTTGGTCAGCGCCCGCGCCTCGGACATGAAGCGGTCGATGCCCAGGATCAGCGCCAGCCCCTCGACCGGCACATGGCCGACGGCCGACAGCGTGGCTGCCAGCACGATGAAGCCGCTGCCCGTCACGCCGGCCGCGCCCTTGGAGGTCAGCAGCAGCACGCCCAGCAGCGTCAGTTGCTGCATCAGGGTCATCGGCGTGTCGGTCGCCTGGGCGATGAAGACGGCCGCCATCGTCAGATAGATGGAGGTGCCGTCGAGGTTGAAGGAATAGCCGGTCGGGATGACGAGGCCGACGGTGGACTTGCGCACGCCGAGGTTCTCGAGCTTGGCCATCATGCGCGGCAGCACCGATTCGCTGGACGACGTGCCCAGCACGATGAACAGCTCTTCCTTGATGTACTTGATGAACTTCCAGACCGAGAAGCCATGCAGCCTGGCGATGGTGCCCAGCACGATGAAGATGAAGATCAGGCAGGTGGCGTAGAAGGCACCCATCAGCTTGGCCAGCGAGACCAGCGAGCCCAGCCCGTACTTGCCGATGGTGAAGGCCATCGCACCGAAGGCGCCAATGGGCGCAAGCTTCATGATCATGCCGACGATGGCGAACAGCACGTGCGAGGTTTTCTCGATGACGTCGAACACCAGCGTGCCACGCCCGCCGAAGCGGTGCAGCGCAAAGCCGAACAGCAGCGCGAACAGCAGCACCTGCAGCATCTCGCCCTTGGCGAAGGCGTCCACCACCGTGGTCGGGATGATGGCGAGCAGGAAGTCCACCGTGCCTTGCAGCTTGCCCGGCCCGGTGTACGCGGCAATGCCCTTGGTGTCCAGCGTCTTGGGGTCCACATGCATGCCGTCGCCCGGCTGCAGCACGTTGACGATGATGAGGCCGACGATCAGCGCGATGGTGGACACGGCCTCGAAGTACAGCAGCGCATAGCCGCCGGTCTTGCCGACACGCTTCATGTCCTCCATGCCGGCGATGCCCACCACCACCGTGCAGAAGATGATGGGCGCGATGATCATCTTGATCAGCTTGATGAAGCCGTCGCCCAGCGGCTTGAGYGCCTCGCCCGTCTGTGGCCAGAAGTGGCCGATCAGCACGCCGATGAGGATGGCTGTGATGACCTGCAGGTACAGCGAGCGGTAGAAAGGCTGGCGGCCGGTGGCAGCTTGCATGCGTGTCTCCATCAGTTCTTCGAGCGGAACTGGCTTCGGCGGCAGCTTAGGTGCGAAGGCCGGCGGCGGCGACTGTGGCTTCCCACAAGAATTGCAAAGCCGGCGCCCAACCCCCTAGAACAATTGGCTCGCGTGGTGGCGCAGGTGGTCGCCCATGAAGCTGGCGATGAAGTAGTAGCCATGGTCGTAGCCGGCATGGCGGCGCAGGGTCAAGGGTTGACCCTTGGCGGCGCAGGCGGCCTCGAAGGCTTCGGGGTGCAGTTGCTCGGCCAGGAATTTGTCGGCCTGGCCCTGGTCGATGAGGATGCCCTCCGGGTAAGGGGCGCTGGCCTGTGACTGCATCAACGCGCTGGCGTCGTGGGCAGCCCAGGCGGCCCGGTCCTCGCCGAGATAGCCACTGAAGGCTTTCTGGCCCCAGGGGCATTGCATGGGTGCGGCGATGGGCGCAAAGGCCGACAGTGACGCGAAGCGGCCGGGATGGCGCAACGCCAGAGTCAGCGCGCCATGGCCTCCCATGGAGTGACCGAACAGGCCGACGCGCGCGAGCCCGGTTTCGCGCTGCACCAGCGGCAGCAGCTCTCGCATCAGCCAGCTCTCCATGCGCCAGTGTTTGGCCCACGGCTCGCGCGTCGCATCGAGATAGAAGCCCGCGCCGACGCCGAAATCCCAGGCCTCGCTCTCGCCTGCCACGCCGGCACCGCGCGGGCTGGTGTCGGGCGTCAGCAGGGCCAGGCCCAGCTCGGCCGCCAGCGCCTGCGCGCCGGCCTTGATCGCGAAGGTCTCCTCGTTGCAGGTCAGGCCCGCAAGAAACACCAGCAGCGCCTTGGGCTGCGGCGGCAGGAAGAGCCCGAAGCGCATGGGCAGGCCAATCTCGGCCGAGTCGTGCTGGTGGAAGCGCTGGATGCCGCCAAAGCAGCGGTGTTCGCTCAGGATCTGCATCAGTGCCCGCCCGGCCGCCCGAAGGGCACTGACGCCCCCTCGGGGGGCAGGAAACGAAGTTGACGTGGGGGCTTCATGCCCACAGTGTGGCCGCAGAATTCGCAGGATGTCCCAATTCCAGACCTATCTCGTCGGCGGCGCCATCCGCGACCGCCTGCTCGGCCTGCCCGTCAAGGACCATGACTGGGTCGTCGTCGGCGCGTCGCCGCAGGACTTGGCTGCAGCCGGCTAYCTGCCCGTSGGCAAGGACTTCCCCGTCTTCCTGCACCCCGACACGCGCGAGGAAGTGGCCCTGGCCCGCACCGAGCGCAAGACAGCCGCCGGCTATCACGGCTTCGCCTTCCATGCCGCGCCCGACGTGACGCTGGAGCAGGACCTGGCGCGCCGCGACCTGACGATCAACGCAATGGCCCAGGACGAGCAGGGGCGCCTCGTCGACCCCCACGACGGCCAGCGTGACATCCGCGACAAAGTGCTGCGCCATGTGTCGCCCGCCTTTGCCGAGGACCCGGTGCGCATCCTGCGCCTGGCCCGCTTTGCGGCGCGCTTTGCGGACTTCACGGTCGCGCCCGAGACCGTCGAGCTGATGCGCGCCATGGTCGCGGCCGGCGAGGTGGATGCGCTGGTGGCCGAACGCGTCTGGCAGGAGCTGTCGCGCGGCCTGATGGAGAACAAGCCGTCGCGCATGTTCGAGGTGCTGCGCCAGGCTGGCGCGTTAGCGCGGCTGCTGCCCGAAGTGGAGGCCCTGTTCGGCGTGCCGCAGCCCGAGGCCCACCATCCCGAGGTCGACACCGGCATCCATCTGCTGATGGTGCTGGACCAATGCGCCCGGCTGAAGGCGCCGCTGACCGTGCGCTACGCCTGCCTGTGCCACGACCTCGGCAAGGGCACGACGCGCAAGGAAGAGCTGCCGCGCCACATCGCCCATGAGAAGCGCAGCGAAGACTTGGCCCGCAAGGTCAGCGCGCGCTGGAAGGTGCCCACCGACTGCCGCGAGCTGGCCGAGCTGGTCGCCCGCGAGCACACCCATGTGCACCAGAGCCAGGGGTTCAGCGCCGAAGCGCGGTTGCGCCTGCTGGAGCGCTGCGACGCCTGGCGCCGGCCCGAGCGTTTTGCCGAGATGCTGTGGGCCTGCGAATGCGACGCCCGCGGCCGCCTCGGGCTGGAGGACCGCGACTACCCGCAGCGCGAGCGCCTCGCTGCCGACCTGGCGGCGACGCTGAAGGTCGACCTCGCCGCCGCGAGCGCCGAGGCCATTGCGCGCGGCGCCAAGGGGCCGGACATCGGCCGCGCCGTGCAGCGCGCGCGGCTGGCGGCGCTCAATGCCAGCGTTAGTTAGGGCCCTGTGACGCCCAAGCCCGCCTCAGGGCTTTGCGTTGCTTCACCGGCGTGAAAGCGATCGCATGGCTAAAGTCAGTGGTTTTGCTCCCGGCGCCAGAGTCGGCGCCGGAGCGGGCCGTCGAGAAGCAAGTCGAACAGGACGCAATGATGAAGTTGGCATGGGGTAGCAGCGCTCGGCTGGGCATCTTGGTGGCACTGGGCATGGCACTGGGCGGTTGCGGCCAGTCCAACAGCCAGACTGCGGTGGCCACGCCGCCGCCGCCCGAAGTGGGCGTCGTCACCGTCACGCCGGGCCGTGCCGACCTCGCCGCCGAACTGCCCGGTCGGCTGGAGGCCTTCCGCGTCGCCCAGGTGCGCGCCCGCGCCGCCGGCATCCTGAACAAGCGCCTCTTCACTGAGGGCAGCGACGTCAAGGCCGGCCAGGCGCTGTTCGAGATCGACGCCGCGCCCTACCGCGCCTCCCTCGCCAGCGCTCAGGCCACGCTCGCACGCGCCGAAGCCAATCTGCTGCAGGCCCAGTCGCTGGCGGACCGCTATGCACCGCTGGCCAAGACCCAGGCCGTCAGCCARCAGGAGGCGCTGAGCGCCCAGGCCGCGGCCGGCCAGGCCAAGGCCGACGTGGCTGCCGGCAAGGCCGCCGTRCAGACGGCGCAGATCAACCTCGGCTATGCCGCCGTCACCTCGCCCATCTCGGGCCGCATCGGCCGCGCCCTGGTCACTGAAGGCGCATTGGTGGGCCAGGGCGAGGCCACGCCGCTGGCCATCGTGCAGCAGATCGACAAGCTCTATGTCAACTTCACGCAGTCGGCCGCCGAGGTGATGCGGCTGCGCCAGGCGCTGGCCGATGGCAAGCTGCAACGTGCGGGCGGCAAGGACGCCGCACGCGTGCAGGTGCTGCTCGAGGACGGCAGCGTCTACGCCGAGACCGGCAAGCTGCTGTTCTCGGACTTGAGCGTGGACGCCGCCACCGGCCAGATCACGCTGCGCGCCGAGCTGCCCAACCCCAAGGGCCTGCTGCTGCCTGGCCTGTATGTGCGCGTGCGCCTGGCCCAGGCCGAGGTCAGTGACGCCGTCTGGCTGCCGGCACAAGCGGTGGCGCGCGGCGCGACCGGCGAGACCGTGCTGGTGGTGGCCGACGACGGCGGCGTCAGCGCGCGGCCCGTCAAGCTGGGCCCGGCCCAGGGCGGCAACGCGCTGGTGCTGAGTGGCCTGAAGGCCGGCGAGAAGGTCATCGTGGACGGCCTGCAGAAGGCCAAGGCCGGCGGCAAGGCCCGCCCGGTGCCATGGGCGCCAGCAGCAGCATCGGCACCGGCCGCAGCGCCTGCATCGGCCGCCTCGAAGGCCTGACCCCACATGGCGCAGTTCTTCATCAACCGGCCCATCTTCGCGTGGGTCATCGCCCTGTTCATCACGGTCATCGGCATCGTCGCGGTCACGCAGCTGCCGATCGCGCAGTACCCGCCGGTGGCGCCGCCGTCCATCGTGCTGTCGGTCAGCTACCCCGGCGCCTCGGCACAGACGCTGGAGGACTCGGTAATCAGCGTCATCGAGCGCGAGATGAACGGCTCGCCCGGCCTGATCTACATGGAAGCCGTCGCCCAAGCCGACGGCACCGGCTCCATCACGATGAGCTTCGACCCGGCCACCAGCCCCGACCTGGCCCAGGTGGACGTGCAGAACCGCTACGCACGTGCCCAGCCGCGCCTGCCGCAGGCCGTCATCCAGCAGGGCGTGCGCGTCGACAAGGCCAACCCCAACTTCCTGCTCTTCATCATCCTGTCGAGCAGCAACCCGGCCTTCGACCCCATCGCGCTGGGCGACTACGCCTCGCGCACCGTACTGCCCGAGATCCAGCGCGTGCCCGGCGTGGGCCAGGGCCTGCTGTTCGGCACCGAGCGCGCCATGCGCATCTGGCTGGACCCGGCCAAGCTCGTGGGCTTCCGACTCGCGCCGGCCGACGTCAACGCGGCCATCCAGGCACAGAACGCCCAGGTCAGCTCCGGCTCCATCGGCGACCTGCCCAATGTGCCCGGCCAACCGGTCGCGGCCACGGTCGTCGTGCGCGGCCAGCTCACGAACGTGGAGCAGTTCGGCAACATCATCCTGCGCGCCAACGCCGACGGCTCCACCGTGCGGCTCAAGGACGTGGCCCGCATCGAGCTGGGCGCCGACAGCTACACCGGCCGCTCCACGCGACTGAACGGCAATCCCTCGGCCGGCGTGGGCGTGCAGCTCGCCCCTGCAGCCAATGCGCTGCAGACGGCCAAGCTCATCAAGCAGCGGCTCAAGCAGCTGGAGCCCTATTTCCCGGCGGGCGTGAAGGCCACCATCCCCTACGACAGCTCGCTGTTCATCGACATCTCCATCTCGCAGGTCGTCGAGACGCTGGTGGAGGCCGTGGCGCTGGTGTTCCTCGTGATGTTCCTGTTCCTGCAGAACATCCGCTACACCATCATCCCCACGCTGGTCGTGCCCATCGCGCTGCTGGGCAGCTTTGCCACGCTGCTGGCCCTGGGCTTCTCCATCAACGTGTTGACGATGTTCGGCATGGTGCTGGTGATCGGTATCGTGGTGGACGACGCCATCGTCGTGGTGGAGAACGTCGAGCGAGTCATGAGCGAAGAGGGGCTGTCCCCCCTCAAGGCCACGCGCAAGGCCATGGGGCAGATCTCCGGCGCCATCGTCGGCGTGACGGTGGTGCTGATCTCGGTGTTCGTGCCGCTGGCCTTCTTCTCGGGCTCTATCGGCAACATCTACCGCCAGTTCTCGGCGGTGATGGTCASSTCCATCGCCTTCTCGGCCTTCCTTGCGCTGTCGCTGACGCCGGCGCTGTGCGCCACGCTGCTCAAGCCCGTGGAGGCCGGCCACCACCTGGAGAAGCGCGGCTTCTTCGGCTGGTTCAACCGCGGCTTCACGCGCACGGCCAAGGGCTACGAGGGCTGGGTGTCCAAGTTCATCTACCGCGGCGCGCGCATGGCTGTGGTCTACGCGGCCGTCATCGCGGCGGCCGTGCTGGTGTTCCAGAAGCTGCCCACCTCCTTCGTGCCCAACGAGGACCAGGGCAACATCCTCGTCAACATCCAGCTGCCGCCGGGCGCCACCCAAGCCCGCACGCTGAATGTCGTGAAGCAGGTCGAGGACTACATGCTCAAGCAGCCCGAGGTGGAGAGCATGGTCGGCGTCGTCGGCTTCAGCTTCTCGGGCGCGGGGCAGAACGCAGGCCTGGCCTTCGTCACGCTCAAGCCCTGGGACGAGCGCCACGGCCCCGAGCACTCCGCGCAAGGCCTGGCCGCCCGCGCCTTCGGGGCGCTGAGCAAGGTGCGCGACGCCATCATCTTCCCGACCAGCCCGCCGCCCATTCGCGATCTGGGCCGCGCCAACGGCTTCGCCTTCCGCCTGCAGGACCGCAGCGGCCACACGCGCGCCGAACTGCTGGCCGCGCGCAACCAACTGCTGGGCGCCGCGGCCAAGAACCCGCTGCTGAACGCCGTGCGCCCCGACGGCCTGGAGGACGCCGCGCAGCTGGAGCTCAGCATCGACCGCGACCGTGCGCAGGCGCTGGGCGTGAACATTGGCGCCGTCAACGCGGTGCTGGGCACGTCGCTGGGGTCCACCTACGTGAACGACTTCCCCAACACCGGCCGCCTGCAGCGCGTCATCGTGCAGGCCGATGCGCCCGCGCGCATGCAGCCCGAGGACCTCGCCCGGCTCAACGTGCTCAACAACGCCGGCCAGCCGGTGCCTCTGAGCGCCTTCTCGACCAGCAAGTGGGTCACCGGCGCCATGCAGACCGTGCGCTACAACGGCTACTCGGCCATGCGCATCCTGGGCGAGCCGGCCAAGGGCGTGTCCACGGGCGTGGCCATCGCCGAGATGGAGAAGATCGCGGCCACCCTGCCCGACGGTTTCGGCTACGAATGGACCGGCCAGTCGCGCGAGGAAAAGCTCTCCGGCTCCACCGCCTTCATCCTGTTCGGCTTCTCGCTGCTGGCCGTGTTCCTGTGCCTGGCGGCGCTGTACGAGAGCTGGAGCATCCCGCTCGCCGTCGTCCTCGTGGTGCCGCTGGGCGTGCTGGGCGTCGTGCTGGGCGCGACCTTCCGAGGCCTTGAGAACGACGTCTATTTCAAGGTCGGCATGATCACCATCATCGGCCTGTCGGCCAAGAACGCCGTGCTGATCATCGAGTTCGCCAAGGACCTGCAGGCCCACGGCAAGAGCGTGTTCGACGCGGTGCGCGAAGCCGCCCACCTGCGCTTTCGCCCCATCATCATGACCTCGCTGGCCTTCATGCTGGGCGTGCTGCCGCTGGTGCTCGCCAGCGGCGCGGGCTCGGCCAGCCAGCGTGCCATCGGCACCGGCGTGTTGGGCGGCATGTTGACGGCCACGGCACTGGCCGTGTTCTTCGTGCCGGTGTTCTTCGTCGTCGTGCGCCGTTTCTTCCCGGGCAGCGAGCGGCAGCGCAAGCGCGATGCCCACGAGGCCGAGGACGACACGGGAGGCCAGGCATGAAGACGTCTCTCTCGCTGATCGCCCTCGCGGCGCTGCTGGCCGCCTGCGCCGGCCCCGAGCCCAAGCGCCCGGTTGCCTCGGAAGCCGCGGCCGCAGCCGTGCCGCAAGCCTTTCCGCAAGCCGGTGGCCCTGGCGCGACGGCCGCCACCGAGTTGCCCTGGGCCCAGGCCTTCAAGGGCGCGCGGCTGCAAAAGCTGATCCCGCTGGCCCTGGCCAACAACCGCGACCTGCGCGTCGCGGTGCTCAACATCGAGAGCGCCCGCGCCACCGCTTCGGCGCGCGATGCCGACCTCTGGCCCACCGTCAACGCCGGCATCAGCGGCTCGCGCACGCCGACGGCGGCTGGCGGCATCAACAGCGTCTACCAGGCCGGCCTGCAGGTCTCGGCCTATGAGCTGGACCTGTTCGGCCGCCTGCGTGGCCTGAGCGCCGCGGCCGCCGCACAGGTGCTGGCGGCGCAGTCCAACCAGCAGGCGGTGCGCACGGCGCTGGTGGCGAGCGTCGCCAATACCGAGATCGCGCTGCAGGCCGACGAGGCCCTGCTCAAGATCACGCGCGACGCCCTCGCCACACGCGAGCAGTCGCTGTCGCTGACCCGCCAGCGCTTCGAAGGCGGCGTCTCAGGCGAGCTGGACCTGCGCTCGGCCGAGTCCTCCTGGCAGGCAGCCCGCGCCGTGCTGGCCCAGGCTCAGCGCCAGCGCGCGCTGGACGAGAACGCGCTGGCCCTGCTGATCGGCGGCCCGCTGCCGGCCGACCTGCCCGCGCCCACCGGCGACCTGGCGGACTTCGAGCCCCTGGCCGAGTTGCCCGCCGGGGTGCCCAGCGAGGTGCTGACACGCCGGCCCGACATCCGCCAGGCCGAGTTCCAGCTCGGCGCAACGGACGCCAACATCGATGCCGCCCGCGCCGCCTTCTGGCCGCGCATCACGCTGACCGGCAGCGTCGGCACGGCCAGCGGCCATCTGTCCGACCTGTTCAAGAACTCGGCCTGGAGCTTTGCGCCGCAGCTGATCCAGCCCCTCTTCGACGCCGGCCGCAACCGCGCCAACCTGGCCGGAGCACGTGCGTCGCGGGACATTGCGCTGGCCCAGTACGAGAAGGCCATCCAGACCGCCTTCCGCGAGGTCGCCGACAGCCTCGCGGGCCGCGCCACGCTGGCCGAACAGCGCGCCGCACTGGCTGCCCAGGTGGAAGCCGAGACTCGCCGCCTGAACGCGGCCGAGCAGCGCTACACGGCCGGTGTCTCCAGCGCCCTGGACCGGTTGGACGCACAGCGCTCGCTGTTCGCGGCCCAGCAGACCCTGGTGCAGGTGCAAAGCCAGCGCGCGCAGAACCTGGTGGCGCTGTACCGTGCCTTGGGCGGCGGAGGCTGACCCCATGCGCGGGCTGGCGCTTGCCCTTGTCCTGCTGGCGCTGCTGCCAACGGCGCAGGCCCAAGGGACGCTGCGAGAACGCATCAAGGCCCGCATCGAGGAGCGCCGCGCCGACAAGGGCGGCGGCCTGCAGGAGCTGCAGGTGCAGGGCCGCAAGGTGCTGGTCCATCTGCCGACGGGTTATGACGCCAGCCGCCCCGCGCCGCTGGTGCTGGCCTTCCACGGCGGCGGCGGCCATGCCGGGTACATGGCCGACGACGAGAAATACGGCTTGCAGAAGAAGGCCGACCAGGCCGGCTTCGTCGTCGCCTTCCCCAATGGCTACAGCAAGCTGCCGGGTGGGAAGTTCGCCACCTGGAACGCCGGCGGCTGCTGCGGCGACGCGCGCGACCGCAATGTGGACGACGTCGCCTTCGTCCGCGCCACCGTCATGGCGATCAAGGAAAAATACAGCATCGACGCCAGCCGCGTCTTCGCCACCGGCATGTCCAACGGTGGCATGCTCAGCCACCGCCTGGCCTGCGAGGCTGCCGACGTGTTCCGCGCCGTCGCTTCGGTCGCCGGCACCGATGCCACCGCCAGCTGCGCGCCGAGCAAGCCCATCGCCGTGCTGCACATCCACGCCAAGGATGATGACCATGTGCTCTTCAACGGCGGCGCCGGCCAAGGCGCCTTCCGCGACGAGAGCAAGGTCATGAGCTTCATCTCCGTGCCCGAGACGATCTCGCGCTGGGTGCAGCGCGACCACTGCGCGGTGCCGCCGCAGCGCGTGCTCGACAAGCCCGGCGCCACCTGCGAGACCTACAGCGGCTGCAGCGGCGGCGTCAGCGTGCAGCTCTGCGTCACCGAGACCGGCGGCCATTCCTGGCCCGGCGCGCAAAGCGTGCGCCGCGGCAAGGAGGCGGCCTCACAGGCGCTGGACGCCAATGACGTGATCTGGCGCTTCTTCGAGCAGGCCTCACGCTAGACCCTGCTGGAATCGCTTCCAATTTTCTGACCCATACTGCGCTGCACGAACCAATGCCGCTCCCACCGCCATGCGTTTCCTGACCACCGCCCTCCTCGTTGCCACCAGCCTTTGCGCCACCGCCGGCGGCCCGCCGGCCATCTACGACGAAGGCGTCGACGCCAAGGCTGCCATCAAGGCCACGCTGGCCGAGGCCGAGAAGGCCAAGCTGCCCGTGCTGGTCGTCTTCGGCGCCAACTGGTGCGGTGACTGCCGCATGCTGGACAACAGCTTCAAGCACGGCCCGAGCGCGCCGCTGATCGCCAAGAGCTTCAAGGTGGTCAAGGTCGACGTCGGCCGCTTTGACCGCAATGTCGACATTGCCGAGGGCTATCGCGTGCCGCTGAAGAAGGGCATCCCCGCCGTCGCCGTGCTGTCGCCTCAGGGCAAGCTGATCTACGCCACAGAAGGCGGCGAGCTGGCCGACGCCCGCAAGATGGGCGACCAGGGCGTCTACGACTTCTTCAGCCGCGTGACTGCCTCGGCCAAGTGACGGTCTCCCTGACCGGCGCCTCGTGGGCCCTGCGCACGCAGTTCTTCGTGCTGGGCGTGATGTTCGCCACCTGGGGCGTGCATGTGCCCACCGTCAAGGCCCATTACGGGCTGGGCGAGCAAACCCTGGCATTGGCCATGCTGGCCGGCGGCGTCGGCGCGCTGCTGGCCCTGGCCCAGGCGGGCCGCATCGTCGGCCGCTTCGGCCCCAGCGCCGTGGCCGCCACCATGGGCGTGCTGTGTTGCGCCAGCGTCGCCTGCCTGCTGGCGTTCTCGTCCTATGCGGCGCTGCTCGTCGTCATGCTCGGCTTCGGCATCACGGGCAGCCTGCTCGATGTGTCGGTCAACGTCGAGGCGACCGAGATCGAGCGCCTGTCCAAGCGGCCGCTGATGAGCGGCTTCCACGGCATGTTCAGCCTCGGCGGCATGGCAGGCGCGGGCCTGGGCAGCGTCGCGCCGGCGCTGGGCCTCACGCCGCAGGGCCATCTCTTCGTGGCCACCGGCCTGGGTGCCGTCTGCGCGTTGGTGGCCAGCCGCGCGATGCTGCCCGTCGAGCCCGGTGCGGCCGACGAAAAGCGACCGCTGAGCATTCCGCGTGGCCCGCTGCTGCTGCTGGGCGTGCTGGCGTCCATGGGCTTGATCGCCGAGGGCGCGATGTACGACTGGAGCGTGCTCTTCATGAAGCAGGAGCGCGGCAGCGAGCCCAGCACCGCGGCCCTCGCCTACGCCAGCTTCAGCGGCGCGATGGCCGTGGGCCGGTTCGGCGGTGACTGGGTGCGAGCGCGCATGTCGGGCACGAAGCTGATGCGGGCCAGCGGCGTACTCGGCGCCGCCGGCATGGCGCTGGCGTTGGCCCTGCCCTCACCCGTCGTGGCGCTGATCGGTTTCGCGCTGGTGGGGCTGGGCCTGTCCAACGTCGTGCCGGTGATCTTCAGCGCGGCGTCACAAGTGCCCGGCGTGTCTTCGGCCCACGGCATCGCGGCCGTGTCGGGCGTCGGCTACCTGGGCATGATGGCCGGCCCGCCGCTGATCGGGCTGATCGCCGAGCATTCGTCGCTGACCGCCGGCCTGGTCGTCGTCGTCGTGTTCGCCGTCTTCATGGCGCTGTCGGCGAAGCGGGCAATGCGCGGGGCCTGACGCCGGGCGCAGCAGGACGAAACCGGGGCGGGGTCATCTACCCACGACCGGCCGGCTTGGGCCACTTGATGCGCGCGGTGAGCTCGCCCTTATGCTGTCGCATGGCGGGCAAACTCGTTTCGGAATTTAAGGCATCAAGCTGGTATGACCGAAGATAGCGAGACAGTTTCGGAATTTAATGAATTTGAAGTTGTAAAAGCCACAGCTGTGGCATGATTTCGGAATTCAAGAAATTCGGCCCTCCGACATCGTCCGGAGCGCCTCATCCCGGGAATTCCGAAATGACTTCCAACCCTACCGCCCCGCCACCCGAACTCCTGCGCGTCGTGGATGCCGGCGCCCTCGGCCCGGCCATCCGAGCCCGTCGTCGGGCACAGTCGCTGCGCATCGACGATGCGGCCTCTTTGAGCGGCGTCTCCGTCGACCTGCTCTCCCGCCTCGAGAACGGCAAGGGCTCCGTGCGACTGGACAAGCTGCTGGCGGTGTTGGACAGCCTGGGGCTCGCCCTCGTGCTCGGCCCCAAGGACCACCCAACGATGCAGTCCGTCTCGCGTCCCGGAGTCGAGCCTCCGGAGCAGCCATGAACTCGGCCGCCGACGTCCCAGTTGCCCCGCATGCGCTCAACCTCTGGGCCGACGGCCAGAAGGTCGCGACGCTGGGCTATGAGGCCCTGAACGACCGGTGGTCGCTGGACTACGAAGCGAACTGGGTCGCGGCGCCGGGAGCGTTTCCGCTGTCGCCTGCGCTGCCCTTGCAACCCCCGGCCGACGGCTATGCCGTCGGTGCCGTGAAGCGCTTCGTGGAGAACCTGCTGCCCGAAGGCCGCGCGCTCGACATCGCGGCCACGACCTACCGCGTCTCCAAGTCGAACATCTACGCCCTCATCAGCGCACTTGGGACCGAGACCACCGGGGCGTTCCGATTCTGGCGCTCGGATGACGTGCCACCGGCCGTCGCCGCCGCGCCGCCGCGTGAGGTGCCCCGCGAAGAACTGGACCAACGAATTGCCGAGCGCGACCAGATTCCGCTGGCCGTCTGGGATGGCAAGGTCCGCATGTCCATCGCGGGCGTGCAAGACAAGTTGATGGTCTACCTGGACCGCCCGCTGAGCGACGCAGGACGTCTGTTCCTGGTCGAGCCGCCCCTGGCATCGACTCACATCCTCAAGCCCGACCCCGCGCGTGGTGTGACACCGCATCTCGTCGTCAACGAACACTTCTGCATGTCATTGGCGCGGCGCATGAAGCTGCCCGTCGCGGAGGTCGGCATCTATCGGACACCACGGCCGGTACTCGTCGTCCGCCGCTTCGACCGGGTTGTCGTGCAAGGCGCCGGAGACGGTGCCGCGCATGGCGCCAACGAGCCCACCGTGCGGCGCCTGCACATCATCGACGCCTGTCAGGCCTCGGACCTGCCCGAGAGCTTCAAGTACGAGCGGAACCTGGGGAGTGGCGCGCACGTCCGCAACATCCGGGAGGGCGTGAGTTTCCAAATGCTGTTCGAACGCGTGGAGCAGACCGTCAACAAGGCCGTGGCACGCATGACCCTGCTGAGGTGGGCCCTGTTCCAATTCCTGATCGGCAACTGCGACGCGCACGGCAAGAACTTCTCGTTCTTCGTGCGACGCGAGGGACTGGACCCGGCGCCCTGGTATGACCTGGTCAGTGTGGTTCAGTACGCAGGCATCGACCACCAGTTGGCCATGGCCTGGGGCGATGCCTTCTCGCTGGAAGAGGTAGGAGCGTTTCAGCTGGCCGACTTTGCGCAGCGATGCGGGGTCGACAGGAAGCTAATGAAACGCGAGGCCGCACGGCTGGCCAAACTGGTGGTGGAACACACGCTGGCACAGGCCTTGGCGGACGACTACATCGACGACAGTGAGCGCGCCTTTGCAGGCCAACTCCGTGATTTCGTCGTGGGACAGGCCACCCGGTTGACCAAGCTCGCGGACGAGGCGTCCAAGATGAAACCTGAGTTTCTGTGACGCCTTGGAGTTCGCGGCGCTGACCACAGGGGCACAGAGGCACCGCGAAGCAGCCTTCATGCCTTGCCTCTGTGCCTCTTTGCCTTTGAGCTCCATCTCAAGGCGCCACCTCGCACTGCACCCCCGCTTCCGCTAGCAGGGCTGGAAACGGCGCTGGCGGCACCTGGTCGGTGAACAGCATGTCGACCTCGTCGAGCCTGGCCAGCTTGACCATGGCCGGCCGGTTGAACTTCGAATGATCGGCCGCCAGCCACACCTGCCGCGAGTGCTCGATGATCGCCCGCGCCACCTTGACCTCGCGATAGTCGAAGTCGCGCAAGGTGCCGTCGTCCTCGATGCCGGAAATGCCGATCAGCCCGATGTCCACCTTGAACTGGCTGATGAAGTCCACCGTGGCTTCGCCGACGATGCCCCGGTCGCGGGACCGCACCACGCCACCCGCCACGATGACCTCGCAGGCGGGGTTGTCGCTCAGGATGGCGGCGACATTGAGGTTGTTSGTGATSACGCGCAGGCCCTTGTGGTTCATCAGCTCGCGCGCAACCGCCTCGGCCGTCGTGCCGATGTTGATGATCAGCGAGCAGTCTTGCGGCACGACCGCCGCGATGGCCCGCGCGATGCGCTGCTTGCTGTGCTCGTTGAGCTGCTGGCGCTGCCGGTACGCGATGTTCTCGGTCGTCGAGGTGGGCATGCGCACGCCGCCGTGAAAGCGCGCGAGCAGGCCTGAAGCGGCGAGCTGCTTCACGTCGCGACGCACCGTTTGCAGCGTCACGCCGAACTGTTCCGCCAAGGCCTCCACCGAGACCGCGCCGCGATTGCGCACCTCCTGGATCAGCAGGGCTTGTCGAGGGTTGGGGATCATGCGCGCAAGGCTGGGTTCAAGTTTGGAGGTTCAGCGTAAAGGCGCGCCGAGATGTTCCATAGGGGTGGATTTGCTCTTGCGCAGCGTTCGCTTGTGGCTTAAAAAGAAAAACTTCGAACGCATACGAACAAAATCGAACATCCATGGCGCGACTGCGCGGCGACCACTCACGAAGATCGGAGACAGCTTGAACGACTCCCCGACGGGCGTGACTCAACCGGCCGCATCTCCCGTCCACCCGAGTGCAGCGCAAGCTTGCGACGTGCTCATCGTGGGCGGTGGCATCAATGGTGCCGGCATCGCGCGTGACCTGGCCGGGCGCGGCCTGTCGGTGGTGCTTTGCGAGAAGAACGACCTGGCCGCCCATACGTCGTCGGCATCCACCAAGATGATCCACGGCGGCATCCGGTACCTGGAGTACTACGACTTCCTGCTGGTGCGCAAGGCGCTGGCCGAGCGTGAGGTGCTGCTGCGCAGCGCCCCGCACATCATGCGTCCGCTGCGGCTGGTGGTGCCCCACGACCCGAGCATGCGCCCGGTGTGGATGATGCGCATCGGCCTGTTCCTCTACGACCACCTCGCGCGACGCGAGTTCCTGCCCGGCTCACGCACCATCAGCCTGCGCGGGCACGCATTGGGCGCCCCGTTGAACCCGCGCTATTCCCGTGCCTTCCTGTACTCCGACGGTTGGACCGACGACGCCCGGCTGGTGGTGCTCAACGCACTGGACGCCGCCGAGCGGGGGGCCCAGGTGTTGCCGGGTTGGCGCTGCATCGACGCCCAGCGCGACAGCACCCATTGGCAGGTCACCCTCCAGGGCGCCACGGGCACCGTCCGCCTCGTGCGCGCCCGCGCCCTCGTCAACGCGGCGGGGCCTTGGGCGGCGCAGTTCCTGAAGGAGCACGCTCACGCGCAGGCATCGAAGATCAAGCCCCTGCGGCTGGTCAAGGGCAGCCACATCGTCGTGCCCAAGCTGTTCGACCACGACCACGCCTACGCGCTGCAGGGCGCCGACAAGCGCGTCATCTTCATCATTCCCTACGAGGGCGACTACACGCTCATCGGCACCACCGACGTCGAGCACAAGGGCCCGGCCGGCGACGCGAAGATCGACGACGACGAGACCCGCTACCTCTGCGAACAGGCGAGCCGCTACATGGTCAAGCCGGTGGCGCCGGGCGATGTGGTGTGGAGCTACTCCGGCGTGCGTCCGCTGATCGAGGACGACGCCGAAGATCCCTCGGCCGTGACCCGTGACTACCTGCTCGAGCTGGACACCGACGGCCCGCCCTTGCTGACCGTGTGGGGCGGCAAGATCACAACCTTCCGCAAGCTGGCCGAAGACGCGGCGGACGGGCTTTGCAAAGGCCTGGGCTTGAAGACGGCCGCGTGGACCGCAGGCACCTGGCTGCCCGGTGGCGACCTGAGTGCCTGGATCGGCCCGGCCACGCGGCCGGATGTCGACTTCGCCCGTTTCGAACAGAAGCTAGGGGAGCGGCACCCGGCGCTGCCGGTCAAACTGCGCCATCGGCTGGCTCGTTGCTATGGCGCTCGTATCGACCGGGTTCTTGGGGCCGAAGGCCTGGGTGAAGAGATCGCACCGGGCCTGCACGAGGGCGAGCTCGTCTACCTGCACGACCACGAATGGGCACGCACGCCCGACGACGTGCTGTGGCGCCGCACCAAGCTCGGGTTGCACATGAGCGAAGCACAACGCCGGGACGTCGCCCGCTGGTGGGCGACGCGCTGGCCGGGTGAAACGACGACGACAACGACAAGCATTGGAGACAGCGTGAGGACGACGACATGGAGTTGACGCTGGAGCGGGTCGGCAAGGTGGTGGGCCCCGAGACCCATCTCTATCCACTGGACCTGAAGCTCGCGCCGGGCGCAGTCACGGTGCTGCTGGGAGCCACCCAAGCGGGCAAGACGACCCTGATGCGCTTGATGGCGGGGCTGGACAAGCCCACGCACGGCCAGGTCCACGTGGACCGCAGGGACGTGACCGGCATGCCGGTGCGAGAGCGCAACGTCGCCATGGTGTACCAGCAGTTCATCAACTACCCGTCGATGAGCGTGTATGACAACATCGCCTCGCCGCTCAAGCTGCGCCGCGAGAAGAACATCGCCGGCCGCGTGCAGGAACTGGCCGCCAAGTTGCACATCGAGCCCTTTCTCTCGCGCCTGCCCGCAGAGCTTTCGGGCGGCCAGCAACAGCGCGTGGCGCTGGCCCGCGCCCTTGCCAAGGCCGCGCCCTTGATGCTGCTCGACGAGCCCCTGGTGAACCTGGACTACAAGCTGCGCGAGGAACTGCGCGACGAGCTCACGCAGCTCTTCGCCGTGGGCGACTCCACCGTGGTCTACGCCACCACCGAGCCCACCGAAGCCTTGCTGCTCGGCGGCTACACCGCCGTGATGGAGGCCGGCGAAGTGCTCCAGTACGGGCCCACGGCCGAGGTGTTCCACAGGCCGCGGTCGATCCGCGTCGCGCGCGCCTTCAGCGACCCGCCGATGAATCTCATCGCCGGCAACGCCACCCCGTCGGGGGTGAGCCTGCCGGCGGGTGTGCAGGTCACGACTCCCCTGCCCGCCACCCGCAGCGCCGCGCTGACCCTCGGCGTGCGCGCAAGCGCGCTGCACCTGCAAAGCCGCCCGGGCGACGTGGCCCTCCCCGGCACGGTGGAGCTGGCGGAAATCTCGGGCTCCGACACCTTCGTGCACGTGGAGACCCCGGTGGGAGAACTGGTTGCCCAACTGACCGGCGTGCACTTCTTCGATTTGGGCGCCAGCCTCACGCTGTACCTGAGCCCTGGCCAGGTGTACGTGTTCGACGCCAGCGGCGAGCTGCTGGTGGCGCCGAGCAAGGAGCTGACCTGATGGCCCGCATCGAACTCGACCTGGCTCACGCCTACCGCCCCAACCCCCAGCAGGACGAAGACTACGCGCTGCTGCCGCTGAAGATGGTCTTCCGCGATGGCGGCGCGTATGCGCTGCTCGGCCCCTCGGGCTGCGGCAAGACGACGCTGCTCAACATCATCTCCGGCCTCGTCACGCCGTCGCAGGGCACGGTGCAGTTCGACGGCATCAACGTGACGCGGCAGACGCCGCAGCAGCGCAACATCGCCCAGGTGTTCCAGTTCCCCGTCATCTACGACACGATGACGGTGGCCGAGAACCTGGCATTCCCGCTGAAGAACCGCGGCGTGCCACGCGACAGGATCAAGCAGCGCGTGGGCGTCATCGCCGAGATGCTGGAGCTGAGCGGCCAGCTCGACACCCGCGCCGCGGGCCTCGCGGCCGACGCCAAGCAGAAGATCTCGCTTGGCCGCGGCCTGGTGCGCGAGGACGTGAGCGCCGTGCTCTTCGACGAGCCTCTCACCGTCATCGACCCGCACCTCAAGTGGCAGCTGCGCCGCAAGCTCAAGCAGATCCACAAGGAGCTGAAGCTGACGCTGATCTACGTGACCCACGACCAGGTCGAAGCCCTGACCTTTGCAGAGGAAGTGGTGGTGATGACGCGCGGCCGCGCGGTGCAGATCGGCACGGCCGGCCAGCTCTTCGAGCGCCCGCAGCACACCTTCGTCGGGCATTTCATCGGCTCGCCAGGCATGAACTTCCTGCCCGCCGACGTCCTGCCCGGTGCCCCCGCCGGCGCGACGACGCTGGGCGTGCGGCCCGAGTACGTGACGCTGGCAGCACCTGATGCGACCGGCGCATTGCAGGCCGTCGTCACGCAGCGGCAGGACGTGGGCACCTACTGGCTCGTCACCGCCAAGGCCGGCGACAGCGTGATCCGCGCGCGCCTGAGCCCTGACACCACGCCGGCCGCCGTCGGCGAAACCGCATGGTTCAGCGTGAAGGGCGGCCACACCTGCTACTACAAGAACGAGGAGCTGATGGCATGAAGCCGGTCAATCAGAAGGCATGGTTGCTGATCCTGCCGGTCATCCTGTGCGTGGCGTTCTCCGCCATCCTGCCGCTGATGACGGTCGTGAACTACTCGGTGCAAGACATCATCTCCCCCGAGCGCCGCGTGTTCGTCGGCACCGAGTGGTTCAAGGCAGTGATGCGCGACGAGGACTTGCAAGGCGCACTGCTGCGCCAAGTGGGGTTCTCGCTTTCGGTGCTGCTGGTCGAGATTCCGCTGGGCATCTGCCTCGCGCTCTCGATGCCGGCCCAGGGGTGGAAGTCCTCCGCGGTACTGGTGCTCGTGGCCATCTCGCTGCTCATCCCGTGGAACGTGGTCGGCACCATCTGGCAGATCTACGGCCGCACCGATATCGGCCTGATGGGCGCCGCGCTCGCCAAGCTCGGCATCGACTACAGCTACACCGGGCATGCGACCGACGCTTGGCTGACGGTGCTCGTGATGGATGTGTGGCACTGGACACCCCTCGTCGCCTTGCTTTGCTTCGCCGGCCTGCGCGCCATCCCAGACGCCTACTACCAGGCCGCGCGCATCGACGGCGCCAGCAAGCTGTCCGTCTTCCGCTTCATCCAGCTGCCCAAGCTGCGCGGCGTGCTGATGATCGCCGTGCTGCTGCGCTTCATGGACAGCTTCATGATCTACACCGAGCCCTTCGTGCTGACCGGCGGGGGCCCGGGCAACGCGACGACCTTCCTGTCGCAGTACCTGACGCAGAAGGCCGTGGGCCAGTTCGACCTCGGCCCTGCCGCGGCCTTCTCGTTGATCTACTTCCTCATCATCCTGCTGCTGTGCTTCATCCTCTACAACTGGATGCAGCGCGTGGGCACGCAGTCGAAGGAGGTGGCCCATGGATGAGCGGCGTTTCAAGAAGCGCACGATCTTCCTGGTCGCCTACCTGCTGTTTGCCATCCTTCCGGTGTACTGGATGGTCAACATGTCGTTCAAGACGAACACGGAGATCCTGTCCAGCTTCAGCCTTTGGCCGCAGCACTTCACCTGGGAACACTACAAGACCATCTTCACCGACGAGAGCTGGTACTCCGGCTACATCAACTCGCTGATCTACGTGGCCATCAACACGGTGATCTCGCTGCTGGTGGCGCTGCCGGCGGCCTATGCGTTCAGCCGCTACAGCTTCCTCGGTGACAAGCACGTCTTCTTCTGGCTGTTGACCAACCGGATGACGCCGCCGGCCGTCTTCCTGCTGCCCTTCTTCCAGCTCTACACCACGCTGGGGATGATGGACACGCACATCGCCGTGGCGCTCGCGCACCTGCTGTTCAACGTGCCGCTGGCGGTCTGGATCCTGGAAGGCTTCATGAGCGGCATCCCGCGCGAGATCGACGAGACGGCCTACATCGACGGCTATTCCTTCCCGCGCTTCTTCCTGACCATCTTCGTGCCGCTCATCAAGGCCGGCGTGGGCGTGGCGGCGTTCTTCTGCTTCATGTTCAGCTGGGTGGAACTGCTGATGGCGCGCACGCTCACCAGCGTGAACGCCAAGCCCATCGTGGCGACGATGACGCGCACGGTCAGTGCCTCCGGCATGGACTGGGGCGTGCTCGCCGCCGCCGGCGTGCTGACCATCGTGCCCGGCGCGATCGTCATCTGGTTCGTGCGGCACTACATCGCCAAGGGTTTCGCGATGGGCCGCGTCTAGCGCCCCGTGATCGACCGAAAGGAAACAAGCATGTTCGAGTGGATGGCCTGGACGCTGCCGGTGGCGGTGTTCTTCTGCAGCATCGTGCTGATGCTGATCGGCATGACGGTCTGGGAGCTGAAGTCGCCCACCACCAGCCGCCGCGGCTGGCTGCCGCTGGAGACGACCCGCGGGGACCGCCTGTTCATCGGCCTGCTGGCGGCGGCCTGGGTCAACCTGGCCTTCGTGGCCTTGAGCGAGAAGATGGTCACGTGGTTCGGCCTCGTGGACGAGCCGTCCATCTGGATCAGCTTCGTCATCTCCATGGCGCTGCTCATGCTGATCATGCGCAAGGGCTGAAGCCACGCAGTTTTTCAAGAAGGCGGCCGGCCATCTCTTCCCGACCGGCGTGCCAGTGCAAGCAATGGGAAGCCATCTCAGGAGACAGACATGAAATTGCGCTTGAATGCCGTGGCCTTTGCCGCTGCTGCTCTGGCTGTGGGTCAGGGCGCATGGGCCGGCGAGGCCGAAGCCAAGAAGTGGATCGACAGCGAGTTCCAGCCCTCCACGCTGAGCAAGCAGCAGCAGGCGGATGAGATGAAGTGGTTCATCGACGCTGCCAAGAAGCTGCAGGCCAAAGGCGTGAAGGAGATCTCAGTGGTGTCCGAAACCATCACCACGCACGAGTACGAATCCAAGACGCTCGCGAAGGCCTTTGAAGAGATCACCGGCATCAAGGTCAAGCACGACCTGATCCAGGAGGGCGACGTCGTCGAGAAGCTGCAGACCTCCATGCAGTCGGGCAAGTCCATCTACGACGGCTGGATCTCCGACTCCGACCTGATCGGCACCCACTACCGGTACGGCAAGATCATGAGCCTGACCGACTACATGGCCGGCAAGGGCAAGGAGTGGACGAACCCGGGGCTCGACCTGGCCGACTTCATCGGCACCAGCTTCACCACCGGCCCCGACAAGAAGCTCTACCAGCTGCCCGACCAGCAGTTCGCCAACCTGTATTGGTTCCGCGCCGACCTGTTCGCCCGGCCGGACCTGAAGCAGAAGTTCAAGGCCAAGTACGGCTACGAGCTGGGTGTGCCGCTGAACTGGAGCGCCTACGAGGACATCGCCGACTTCTTCTCCAACGACGTGAAGACCATCGACGGCAAGCCCATCTACGGCCACATGGACTACGGCAAGAAGGACCCGTCGCTCGGCTGGCGCTTCACCGACGCCTGGCTTTCAATGGCCGGCACGGCCGACATCGGCATCCCCAACGGCAAGCCGGTCGACGAGTGGGGCATCCGCGCCTCACCCGACGGCTGCACGCCGCTCGGCGCCAGCGTGTCGCGCGGCGGCGCCACCAATTCGCCCGCGGCCGTCTACGCACTCACCAAGTACGTCGACTGGATGAAGAAATACGCCCCGAAGGAAGCCACCGGCATGACCTTCGGCGAGGCCGGCCCCGTGCCGGCCCAGGGCCAGATCGCCCAGCAGATCTTCTGGTACACCGCCTTCACCGCCGACATGACCAAGCCCGGGCTGCCGGTGGTCAACGCCGACGGCACGCCGAAGTGGCGCATGGCTCCGGGCCCGAACGGCCCGTACTGGAAGCAGGGCATGCAGAACGGCTACCAGGACGTGGGCTCATGGACCTTCTTCGAGGCGCACGACGCCAACAAGACCGCCGCCGCCTGGCTGTACGCGCAGTTCGTGACTGCCAAGACCGTGTCGCTGAAGAAGACCATCGTGGGCCTGACGCCCATTCGCGAGTCCGACATCCGCAGCAGCGCGATGACCGACCTGGCCCCGAAGCTCGGCGGCCTGGTGGAGTTCTATCGCAGCCCGGCCCGCGTCGCATGGACGCCGACCGGCACCAACGTGCCCGACTACCCCAAGCTCGCGCAGCTCTGGTGGAAGAACGTCGCCGTCGCCGTGACGGGTGAGAAGACCCCGCAGGCCGCCATGGACAACCTGGCCGAGGAGATGGACCAGGTCATGAGCCGCCTGGAGCGCGCCGGCATGGCCCGCTGCGCGCCCAAGCTCAACAAGAAGGAAGACCCGAGCAAGTGGCTGTCCGACAAGAGCGCACCGTGGAAGAAGCTCGCCAATGAGAAACCCAAGGGCGAAACGATTGCCTACGACACGCTGCTGAATGCGTGGAAGTCGGGGAAGGTTCGCTGAGCAAGCCACTGTCTGTCGCCGATGGCGATGGCGCGTCTGGCCCGGCGAAGCGCCGGGTCTTTTTCTTGCGTATTGCGGTTGCATGCGAGCGCGGCAACACGCTCGCTGCTCATGCCCAGGGCGCGTCACTACGGCGCACTGTGGATCGTCCAGAACAAGACCAAGCGGGCCATCGAGATCACCGGCGAGTTGGCTCAGTTGATCGACCGGATCAACGCCAGGCCGCGCGAGCGCCTGAGCGCCTGGCTGATTCAGGATGACGACGGCAAGCCGCTCGGCACCTTCGGGCTACGGTCGCGGTTCGACAAGGCGCGAACGCTGGCTGGCGTGGACTTTCAGTTCCGGGACATCCGGGCTAAGGCTGCGACAGACACGGGCGACCTGGCGCACTCGCAGAAGCTGCTCGGCCACCGGAATCGCGAGATGACAGAACACTACGTTCGCGCTCGCATCGGCGAACGGGTTAGCCCCTTGCGATAGCCCCCGGGCTCTACCCGTTGACCCGCCGCAGCCACGTGAGGGGCTTCAATCCCTGGTTTTCATTTTTCACCAGCCGCGCGTAATGAACCATCGCCCCCTTGGGCGTTACGGTGAAGATCTCCCGCTTGAACTCATCTTCGCCCGTGCCCGCTTCATCGTCGATGTTCTTCGAGATCAAGCTGTGCTTGATCAGGTCCTTCAACCGCTTCTCGAACGTGCTCTGTGCAACAGCTTTGCGGCTATTTCGATTGAGCGCTTCGTAATCTCCAACTCCAAAGCTGCCCTTGAATTCGTCCGACATGACCAAGTCCAGGATGACCCATGCATCGTTGGGCAGCCTGCTTGAGAGGTTTGCATAAGCCTCTGTCGTGCGTTTCTCAAGCCACTTGGCGAATCGCGTCCCCTTGTGATCCTCGCTCATCAGACGCGTTCCCGTGCTGTGCATGAACTCGCAGTATTCGTCCGCCAGCGCGAGCAGGTCTCGCAGGTTGAAATTGACGATCTGATACAGCCACTCAATATCCTTCATGCGCAGCGGCAGGAGACGCTCAACTTCCTCAGAGTCCTTCATCGCAAACTCGCGGTAACGGGCACGCATGAGGGGTGCAATGGAGCTAGGCGACACATGCCCCACGTTGAGGATGGGGCTGTTGAGGAAGGCCTCCAAGCGCGTCGACGCGGCCAAAGCGTGGATGACTCCGTTTGCCCCGCAAAAAACCCAACGCAGCCCATTGATGTTGAACAGACGATCTCGCAGCGCCTCCAGGGTCCGCCGAGCGTTTGCCGCAGTTTCTAGCAGCTCTAGGTTGTCAATCACGCAGACAACGGCGCCGTTGCCTTGGACGGAAAACAGCTCTTCGAGCCATTGCCTTACCCATTGCTCGAAACCTTGATCTGCAAACGCCGCGCTGGTGTTGAGTTGCTTGGCTCCTGATGCGCCGGCGCTGCCGCTCACGCTCGCCACACCGGGCGCCCCGACACTCGCAGCAACCCCCAGCGCTCCATTGATGTGCTCGACTACGGGGGAATTCAACCAGGCGTGAAGACCCGCCAAGCCAGGCTGCTCATCTGCGATTCCGCTCAACTCCTCGCGATAACGGATGAGGGTCTGGGCGACGCGACGAAAAACGTTGCTGCAGAACGCATCAGCGTCGCCATTGGGGGTCAGCTGGAAAGCCTCCGCGACCGGCAAAAGAAGCTGCGTTGACTGCCTTGCCTTGAAGGCCTCTAGGCAACGGTAAGCGGCCACGTTGGTCAGACTCGTCTTCCCGACGCCAATGTGCCCATCAACGCAGGTGACTTTGCCTTGCTTGTGAAGCTTTTGAGCGACCAGCTGAATCTCGCGGTCGCGCCCGACGGCGAGACGCTGGCCACGCTCATTGGGAGCCAAGGCATGCACAGGAACGGGTTGCTTGACAGCCCGTATGCCGCATACGTGTCAAAAGAATAGTTCACCGGACTCCCTCCCGCCCCGCTGGCAGGGGGCAATGACCGCTGTTTGTAGAACTTCCGACAGATTGTAGAAAAGCCCCGGGCAGACGAACTACGCGGGGCTTGCTCTAAGTGCTTGTAGCTTCGGCGGAGTCTATGCCCTGCGACGACAGGCGGAATGCTCGGGATCGGTCGGACCGATCCCTCGGCCTCGCGGGCGCTCGGCCCGTGGCCGCAGGCCACGTCCAAGGCAGTCCACCGGACTGCCTTGAGCGAACCACTCGGTGGTTCTCATCCGCCCCAAACCCCCAAACGCAAACGGCACCCCGAAGGGTGCCGTTCTTGTCTGGTGGCCTGGGGCGGAATCGAACCACCGACACGCGGATTTTCAATCCGCTGCTCTACCAACTGAGCTACCAGGCCTTGATCTGCTTCCCGAATGGCTGGCGCCGTTCAGCGAAGTCCGCGACTGTAGCACAGGCCGCGCAGCTTTTGCTACGTCAGCCGCCGCTGCCACGCTTGTTGCGGCTCAGGTCGACGCCCAGTTGCTTGAGCTTGCGGTAGAGGTGGGTGCGCTCCAGGCCGGTCTTTTCGGCGACGCGGGTCATGGAGCCGTTTTCCTTGGCGAGATGGAACTCGAAGTAGCTCTTCTCGAAGGCGTCACGCGCCTCGCGCAGCGGGCGGTCGAGCTCGAAGCTCTGCTCGGACGCCAAAGCGTTGCCAGGCATGTGGCTGTTGCCCGCGAGGCTGGCGGGTGCCGCCTGCATCGGGCTCATCTCGGGGCGGGCGTAGCTGACCATGCCGACCGCAGCCGGCGCGGGGCGCGGCGGGGCGGTCTTGACCAGCGCCTGCTCGACGGCGCGCAGCAGTTTCTGCAGCGTGATCGGCTTTTCGAGGAAGGCGATGGCGCCAAACTTGGTGGCCTCCACCGCCGTGTCGATSGTGSCGTGGCCGCTCATCATGATGACGGGCATGGTCAGCACGCCGGCGCTGCCCCATTCCTTGAGCAGCGTCACGCCGTCGACGTCGGGCATCCAGATGTCGAGCAGCACGAGATCCGGGCGCATGCGTTCACGCACCGCCCGCGCCTGGGTGGCGTTCTCGGCAAGCTCAATGGTGTGTCCCTCGTCGCTGAGGATTTCGGACAACAGGGCACGGATGCCCAGTTCGTCGTCGACAACAAGAATCGTGGCCATGAATCCTTAGGTCTTGGCGGCCTGTGCACCGGGCTCGGTGGCAGGTGCCAGATTCGAAAATGATAGCGAAACTTGCGCGCCGGTCACGACAGCCTCCTGACTGCCGTCCGGGGGAGAACCCGCATCGGAAGCCGGATGCAGGTTGCGCAAGGAGATGCGGGCGCCGTGTTCGTCGGCAATTTTCTTCACGACGGCCAGGCCCAGGCCGGTGCCCTTGGCCTTGGTTGTCACATAAGGTTCGAAGGCGCGCTTGAGCACTTTTTCGGCAAAACCGGGGCCGTTGTCGACGATGTGCAGGCGCACCGAACGCGGCGTGCCGCCCTCGGTCACGGACAACGAGGAGCGCACGGCCACATGGCCATCGGGGCGCTCGTGCACGGCGTCCAATGCGTTCTGCACGAGGTTGTGGATGACCTGGCGCAGTTGGCTGGCATCGCCCTTGATGTGGGGCAGGTTGGCGGCCAGCTCGGCAGCCAGGCGACCCTTCTCCTGGGGCTCGGCGTAGAGGCTAAGCACCTCGTGGATCAGCTCGTTCAAGTCCAGGGGCTTGAGCTGGGCCGACGGCAGACGGGCGTAGTCGCGGAACTCGTTGACGAGCTGCTTCATGGCCTGCACCTGGTTGACGATGGTGGCCACCGAACGCACGAGCATGGCCTGGTCGGTACCTTCGAGCTTGGCTTCGAGCTTGTGCTGCATGCGCTCGGCCGAGAGCTGGATGGGTGTCAGCGGGTTCTTGATTTCGTGGGCGAGGCGGCGCGCCACCTCACTCCAGGCGGCCGAGCGCTGCGCCGAGACAACTTCGGAGATGTCGTCGAACACGACAAGGCGGGCGGCCTGCGGCAGCGGCGCGCCGCGCACCAGCAGGGTCAGCGGGTCCTGCTTGGGGTCGAGCTTGAGCTCGAAGGAGTCCTGCCAGAGCTCGCGGTCCATGTCGCGCTCGCCGCTGTCGCGGCCGAGGTGCTGCTCGAAGCGCTGGTCCAGCGCCGCGGAGAACTCGGCCAGCGGGGCAAGGTCGGCCAATGGGCGGCCGATGTAGGCCGACAGCGGCAGGCGCAGGATGCGCGTCGCGCCGGGGTTGACGGTCTCGAGGAAGCCGTCGGCGTCGATGACGAGGACGCCGGCGGTCAGGTTGTCGAGGATGGTCTGCAGGTGGGTGCGGGCGGCGTCCAGCTCGGCCACGGTGCGCGACACCTGCGCGCGCGCGTCGGCCAGTTGGCCGGTCATGTCGGCGAAGGAGCGTGTCAGGCCGCCGAGTTCATCGCGCGAGGCGAGCACGGGGCGCGCGGAGAGGTCGCCCTGGGCCACGAGGCGCATGCCGTCGGCCAGCATCAGCAGCGGCCGCGCGAGCTGGTTGCCGAGCGTCACGGCCAGCAGCAGGGCCGCGAAGGTGGCCAGGATGAGCACCAATGTCAGCGTGCCCAGGTACATGCGGCGCAGGCCGACGCGCTCCAGCGAGCGCTGCTGGTATTCGGCGTTGGCGGTCTGCACCGCCAGGGCATTGGTCAGCATGCTGGCCGGAATGCGCTGGATGACCATCAGGTAGCGCTCGTCCAGCCCCAGGCGCAACTCGGTATTGCGCATCCGCGCCAGCGTGCGGATCTGGGCGCCGCCTTCCAGGGCTGCGGCCTCGTCCTCCAGCCCTTCGAGCTGGCTGGCCACGCTGCCACGGGCCTTGTCCAGCATGGCTCTGCTGGGGCGGTCGGGCGTGAGCTGGCGGGTATCGCCGCCGCCCTCCAGCAGGATCTGGCCGTTGGCGCCGACGACGGCGACCGTGCGGGCGCCAAGCTTGTCGCGCAGGCGCTCCAGCGCCAGCAACTGCGGCGTGCTGCTTTCGGCGAGCTGGTCGGCGGCGTCACGCGTCTTGGTGCCAAGGTCGCTCACCATGGCGTCCAGCGTGCCGCGGCCGAGGTTCAGGCCAGCCTCCAGCGCGCTGGCCAGGCGCACGTCGAACCAGGTCTCGATGCTGCGGTTCACGAACTGGTAGGAGACGGCGTAGATCATCACGCCGGGCACGATGCCCACCAGCGCGAAGATGCTCGCCAGCTTGAGCAGCAGTCGGCTGCCGAAGCGGCCACTGCGCACACGCAAAACGAGGCGCACGGCGGCCGTCAGGATGACCAGGGTCAGCACCACGGCGACCCCCACATTGACCCAGTAGAGCCAGTTGTAGTGGCGCTCGAAGAAGGCGCGCTCGGACGTGGTGCCGACGATGAGTACGAAGGCCAGCACACCGGCCACGCCCGTCAGGGTCACCAGGGTGATGACCCAGCCCCAACGCGAAACCTTGGTCATTTCAGAGTGAAGTCGGGCGCGAAGTAGCGCTTCTGCTCGATGCTGAGCGCAAAGCCCGATTGCAGGCCGATCTGCATGGGGCGCGGCAGCTGGGTGACGTCGAGCTTGTAGCTGAACTCGAGGTAGTAGCTGCCGCCGTCCTCGATGTCCTTGGCCTCGGCAATATGCCAGGCGCTCTGGCCGCGCATCGCGGTCAGCGCTTCGTCCAGCGTCGCGAAGCTTTGGTGCAGGCCGCCGTTGGAGACGCGGTACTGCCGGGTCAGGGACTGCCAGGCCAGGCGCCAGGTGCGCTCGGCGCGGGCGACGCGGGCGTCGCGCCAGTACCAGCGGTTGCGCAGCACGGTGGCCTCAACGACAAAATACAGCGGCACCCCCTTGTGCAGTGCGTCTTCGGCGGGGTGGCTGAGTTCGAAATGAGTCGTGAAGCTCAGGTCCAGGCCGTCGTCGGCGCGGCGCGCGGACAGCTGGGACAGCTCGATGCCGTCTGCCCGCGCCGGCCCGGGGGTCAGGGCGAGCAGCACGGCAAAGAAGGCGGCGATGGCGATCCGGGCGAACAAATCAGGGTTTCGTGATCAGTGCGTAGAAAAAGCCGTCCAGAGGCGACTGCTGTTGCGAACCATTGTCAGCCAGGGGCAGCAGGTGACCTGTGAACCCGGGCACGGCATGGGACTTGGCGTCAGTTTGGCGTTGCAAAAACGCGTCGAGCTGGGCCTGGCCTTCGGCGCGGAAGACAGAGCAGGTGGCGTAGACGAGGCGGCCGCCCGGCGCGAGCAGCGGCCACAGCGCGTCCAGCAGCTCGGCCTGGATGCGGGCCAGGGCGGTGATGTCATCGGGGCGGCGCAGCCAGCGCACGTCGGGGTGGCGGCGCACGATGCCGGAGGCGCTGCAGGGGGCGTCAAGGAGGATGGCGTCGAAGGGCAGGCCATCCCACCAGGTGCCGGTCTGGCGGGCGTCGGCGGCCTTCAGCGTCGCCTGTTGCTGCAGGCGGTTGAGGTTGTCCTGCACGCGGATGAGGCGCTGCGCGTCGGCGTCCAGCGCGGTCAGCTGCAGGTCGGGCTGCAGTTCGAGCAGATGGGCCGTCTTGCCGCCCGGTGCGGCGCAGGCATCCAGCACGCGGGCACCCGGCTTGAGGCCTGCGCCGACGACGAGAGGCGCGGCGAGCTGGGCGGCCGCGTCCTGCACGGACACCAGACCCTCGGCAAAACCGGGCAGGGCCGACACGGGCACGGGCTTGTCCAGCACAACGGCCTGGGGCGTGGGAGCGCCCAGGGTGCGTGCCGCGATGCCGGCGGCCGCCAGGCGCTTCACGTAGTCATCCGCCGTGGCGCGCTGGGCGTGCACCCGCAGCGTCATCGGCGGTGGGCGGTTGTTGGCGGCCAGGAGGGCCTGCCACTGCGCCGGCCAGTCCAGCCGCAGCTTCTCGACCCACCAGGCCGGGTGGTTGAAGGCGCCCAGCGGGCTGCGCTCGGCGGCGGCGACGATGGCGCCGCGTTCGCGCAGAAAGCGACGCAGTACGGCGTTGATGAAGGCAGCGCTGGCCGGCGCGCGCTGCTTGGCGGCGTGGACGGCCTGGTCGACCAGGGTGTGGTCGGCGTACATGGGCGACGAATCGGGCTCGGGGTCGGGCCAGAGCAGGGCCAGCGAAGTCAGCAGCAACGCGTCGACGCGCGCCGGCGGCGCCTTGGGCGCGAGCTGCTGGCGGGCCGCTTCGGCGCCGCCCAGGCGGCGCAGCGCCGTGAAGGCCAGGGCCTGGGTGCCGGGGCGCAGGTCGGCGGGCACGCGGCCCAGCAGCTCGGTCAGGGATTTGCCCTCGCGCACGCCCTGGACGGCATCGGCGGCCTGGGACAGCAGCCGGTGCAGGGGAGCCGACATCGAGCCGGCTTGGGGGCTTTGGGACATCGCGCCAGTGTAGGAGCGGGCTTTGGCCGGAGAATTCGCGCCCATGAATGCACCCGCCCCCGACGCGCCCGTTTCCGAACGCATCCGCTACCGCCTCGTGTCGGCCGGCTGCCGCCACCACGCCAACGACAACATCGCCGCCTACATCGAGCCCGGTGAACTCGACGCGCTGCAGGCCGAGGTGCAGACCCGCATGCAGGAGGTGCTGAAGAGCCTGGTCATCGACACCGACAGCGACCACAACACGCAGGAAACCGCCAAGCGCGTCGCCAAGATGTTCGTCCGCGAGGTGTTTGCCGGCCGCTACGCCGAGGCGCCGACGGTGACCGAATTCCCCAACATCAGCCGCCTCAATGAGCTGATGATCGTCGGCCCCATCACGGTGCGCAGCGCCTGCTCCCACCACCTCTGCCCCATCATCGGCAAGGTGTGGATCGGCATCATGCCCAACGAGCATTCCAACCTGATCGGCCTGTCGAAGTACGTGCGCCTGACCGACTGGATCATGAGCCGCCCGCAGATCCAGGAAGAGGCCGTGATCATGCTGGCCAACGAGCTGGAGACCCGCGTGCGGCCCGACGGCCTGGCCGTCGTCATGGAGGCCGACCACTTCTGCATGCACTGGCGCGGCGTCAAGGACATCGAGGCCGCGATGACCAACAGCGTCATGCGCGGGGCTTTCCTCACCGATCCCAATCTGCGGCGGGAGTTCCTGTCGCTGATGAAGAAGTCGTGAGCCCCTCGTCCAGTCTCGGCCCGACCGCCTACAGCGAGCGCGCTTCGCTGAACCCGTAGAGATTCGCCAGCACCCGCGTCGGGAACTGGTGCAGGGCCTCGTTGTACTGGCTCACCGCCTGGTTGAACACCTGCCGCGCAAATGCGCGCTGGCGCTCGATCAGCTTCAGCTCGCTGACGAGGCCGTCGATCTCGGTTTCGCTGCGCAGCTCGGGCTGATGGTCCAGCAGGGACAGCAGCCGGGTCAGCGCCGCGGCGTGCAGCGCGCTGGCCACGGCCAGGCTGCCGACCGGGTCGGGCGCCCAGGGCTTGCTGCGTGAGGCCTGGGCCGCGGCCTGTGATTCCGCCTGGGCGCTTGCCAGTGCATCGAACGTCGCCTGCTCGCTGGACAGCCGCGGCGCCACGGCCGCGAGCAGCTTGTCGCAGACCTCGCCGCGATCCTTCAAGTGGGCATCGAGCTGCACAAAGGCCTCGCCGATGACATTGCGCAGCGACATCAGCCGGTTGTAGGCACCAATGCCCCAGAAGAACAGCAGCGCCGCCCCGGCGACGCCGGCCCAGCTCCAGGCGGTCATGCGCTGGCCTTGTACTGCGCGAAGCCCTTTGCCCGCAGCGCGCAGGCCGGGCAGTGGCCGCAGCCATGGCCCCAGTCATGCAGCTCGCCGCGCTCGCCGAGGTAGCAGGTATGGGTGTCCTCGACGATGAGCTTCACCAGCGCCCCGCCGCCGAGTGATTCGGCCAGGCGCCAGGTGGCCGCCTTGTCGATGAACATCAGCGGCGTGTCCAGCGTCATCGGCGTGTCCAGGCCCAGGCTGAGCGCCACCTGCATGGCCTTCATCGTGTTGTCGCGGCAGTCCGGGTAGCCGGAGAAGTCGGTCTCGCACATGCCGCCGACCAGCACCGACGCGCCGCGGCGGTAGGCCAGCGTCGCGGCAAAGGTCAGGAAGAGCAGGTTGCGGCCGGGGACGAAGGTGTTGGGCAGGCCGTTGGCCTGCAGCTCGATGGCGCGTTCGCTCGTCAGCGCCGTGTCGCTGATCTGGCCGAGCAGGGACAGGTCCAGCAGATGGTCGGCGCCGAGCTTCACAGCCCAGTGCGGGAACTGGCGTGCGATCTCGGCGCGCACGGTGTTGCGGCAGTCCAGCTCGATGCGGTGGCGCTGGCCGTAGTCGAAGGCCAGCGTCTCGACTTCGGCGAAGCGGTCCAGGGCCCAGGCCAGGCAGGTGGTGGAGTCCTGGCCGCCGGAAAACAGCACCAGGGCTTTGCGGTTGTCGGTCATGGCCGGGATGCTACCCGGCCACCCCGCCCATGCTCGGCGCCAGGCCGGGTGCCGGCGCGCCGGTTCGGCACCTTCAAGAGCCGGCCGACAGGCACCTCGGCCGTGCTTGCGCGCCCCCGAATCGCCCTGCGCGGCGCGCCTTTGCACCGCCCGCGTGCGCGTCCAACCCGCCTCGCCCAGGCGGTCGAACTGGCACGCCACATGCTTGTATACCGCATTGAACACAAGCCGGAACTCAACCGGCGCACTTCGTGGGTCAAGCAACTTGAGGAGAGCCAGGATGACGCGATCGCAATGGAACCGCCGGCACTTGTTGGGCAGCCTGGGTGCTGCGGGAGCCGGCGTGATGACCGCCGGCTGGAGCGGCCTGGCGCACGCCCAGAAGCCGCTGACCGTGGGCTTCATCTACGTCGGCCCGCGGGACGACTACGGCTACAACCAGGCGCATGCCGAGGCGGCGGCGCTGGTGAAGAAGATGCCGGGCATCAAGGTGGTGGAGGAGGAGAACGTCCCCGAAACCAACGCGGTGCAGAAGACCATGCAGGGCATGATCGCCCAGGACGGCGCGGGCCTGCTGTTCCCGACCTCGTTCGGCTACTTCGCCCCGCACATCCTGGCGCTGGCGCCCAAATACCCCAACGTGCGCTTCGCGCACTGCGGCGGGCTGTGGGACGCGGCCAAGCACCCCAAGAACGCCGGCAGCTTCTTCGGCTACATCGACGAGGCCCAGTACCTCAACGGCGTGGTCGCGGCGCACGTGACCAAGAGCAAGAAGCTCGGCTTCATCGCGGCCAAGCCCATCCCGCAGGTGCTGCGCAACATCAACGCCTTCACGATGGGCGCGCGCAGCGTGCACCCGGACATCACGACGACGGTGATCTTCACTGGCGACTGGAGCATGCCAGTCAAGGAGGCCGAGGCCACCAACAGCCTGGCCGACCAGGGCGTGGACGTATTCACCATGCACGTGGACGGCCCGAAGGTCATCGTCGAGACAGCAGCCAAGCGCGGCAAGTTCGTCTGCGGCTACCACGCCAGCCAGGCCAAGCTGGCACCGCAGGCCTACCTGACGGGCGCGGAGTGGAACTGGATCACCGCCTACAAGCAGATCATCGACGCCGCGCAGACCGGCAAGCCGCATCCGAACTTCGTGCGCGGCGGGCTCAAGGACGGCTTCGTCAAGAGCAGCCCCTACGGCAGCTCGGTGCCCGAGGGCGGGCGCAAGCAGGCCGAGGCCGTGCGCGCCGAGATGCTCAAGGGCAGCTTCGACATCTTCAAGGGCGAGCTCAAGGACAACGCCGGCAAGGTGGTCATTCCCAAGGGCAAGGTGTTCAAGCAGACCGACATGGAGCTTGAAGGCATGAACTACCTGGTCGAAGGCGTCATCGGCAAGGTGTGACCCCGCTCCAGGAGCCGCCACCATGGTCGCCAACTCAAGAGCGCAGGGTTTCGCCGAAGCCCTGCTGCTGCCCGTCTTCGCATTGACGGCTGCGCTGCTGCTGTTTGGCGTCTTCGTGTGGCTGGGCGGCACGTCGCCGGTGGAGGCCTGGAAGCTGCTCTTCCTCGGCGCCTTCGGCGACGCCTTCTCCTGGCAGAACACGCTGCTGCGCGCCGCGCCGCTGATGCTCACCGCGCTGGCCGTGGCGCTGCCCGCGCAGGCCGGCTTGACGATGATCGGCGGCGAGGGCGCGCTGGTGCTTGGTGCGCTGGGCTGTGCCGGTCTGCCCTATCTCTTCGGCCCACCCGGCAACGTGATCGGCAGCACCATGGTGCTGGCGGCCGGTGCGCTGCTGGGCGGCGGCTGGGTGATGCTCTCCGGCTGGCTGCGCCAGTGGCGCGGCGTCAACGAGACCATCTCCAGCCTGCTGCTGAGCTACATCGCCATCGCGCTGTTCAAGCACTTCGTCGAAGGGCCGATGCGCGACCCGGCGAGCCTGAACAAGCCGTCCACCCATCCGCTGGCTGAAGGCCTGCGCATCGGCCCCATCATGGGCGACGCGGCCATGGAGTCCTGGCTGGGCGACGTGCACTGGGGCCTGGTCATCGGCGTCGTGCTGTGCCTGGCCTGCGGCGCCTGGCTGAGCTTCAGCGCCTCGGGCTTCGCGATGCGCGTGGTGGGCGGCAACGCCCGGGCTGCCCGTCTCGTCGGCCTGCCCACCGACCGCCTCATCCTGCTGGCCTGCGCCCTCGGCGGCGCGGCGGCGGGCCTGGCCGGCGCCATCGAGGTGGCGGCCGTGCACACGGCGGCCAATGCCTCGGTGATCGCGGGCCTGGGCTACACGGGCATCCTGGTCAGCTTCGTGGCCCGCCACAACCCCTGGGCCATCCCGCCGGTGGCGGTGCTGTTCGGCGGCTTCGCGGCGGCCGGCAGCCTGCTGCAGCGCCGGCTCGATTTGCCCGACGCCTCGGTGCTGGTGCTGCAGGGCTTCGCCTTCGTCTTCATCCTCGCGGCCGAGGCGCTGCGCGGGCGACTGTTTGCGCCGCGCGCCCTCGCCAGGCGGCCAGCGCCCGTCACTGCGGTGGCTGAACCTCAGGGGGTTGCATGAGCGCCGCGCAGGGCCGCCCCAAGCAAGCTCGCTCCCGCTTGGCGGGACAGGCCGCAGGCCGAAGGGTGCACCAATGAGCCTCACGCTGAACGTCATCCCCGACCTGCTGCTCGCCGTCATCGGCGGCGCGCTACGGGTGGGCACGCCCTTCCTCTTCGTCAGCCTCGGCGAGTGCCTGACCGAGAAGAGCGGCCGCATCAACCTCGGCCTCGAAGGCGTGCTCGTCTTCAGCGCCATGGCCGGCTTCGGCGGCGCCTACCTCAGCGGCTCGCCGTGGCTGGGCGTGTTGGCTGCCAGCGGCTGCGGCGCGCTGCTGGCCCTGCTGCACGGCCTGCTGTGCTCGCTGCCGCGCGTGTCAGACATCGCCACCGGCATTGCGCTGATGCTGCTGGGCGCGGGCCTGGCCTTCTACCTGGGCAAGCCGCTGATCCAGCCGCAGGCGCCGCAGATCCCGTCGCTGCCGCTGGGCGCCTGGAGCGACTCGTCCGCCGTGCAGACCGCGCTGTCGGTCAACGCCCTCTTCCCCATCGGCGTGGCGCTGGCCGCGCTGCTGGCCTGGGGCTTCAAGAACACGCGCTGGGGGCTGGTCGTGCGCATGGCCGGCGACAGCAGCGACGCCGCACGGGCGCTGGGCTACTCGGTCAACGGGGTGCGCATCGCCGCCACCACGGTGGGCGGCGCCATTGCCGGCCTGGGCGGGGCGTCACTGTCGCTGTACTACCCCGGCAGCTGGAACGAAGGCCTGTCCAGCGGCCAGGGCCTGATCGCCGTGGCCCTGGTCATCTTCGCGCGCTGGCGCCCGTGGCGCTGCCTGGGCGCGGCGCTGCTGTTCGGCGGCGCGGGCGCCATCGGCCCGGCGCTGCAGAGCGTGGGCGTGAGCGGCGGCTACTACCTGTTCAACGCCATGCCCTACGCGCTGACCCTGCTCATCCTCGTGGCCACCTGCACGCCGAGCCAGTCTCTCAAAGGTGCGCCCGCCGAACTCGGTGTGTCCCGTTGAACCGAAGGAACCCGACCATGCCGACCCTGCGTTCAAAACCCTATGCCTGGCCCTTCGACGGCAACATCAGCCCGAACAACACGGCGCTGGTCATCATCGACATGCAGACCGACTTCTGCGGCATCGGTGGCTACGTCGACAAGATGGGCTACGACCTGTCGCTGACGCGCGCACCCATCGCCCCGCTGAAGGTGCTGCTGGCCGCCGTGCGCCGCAAAGGCATGCACGTCATCCACACCCGCGAGGGCCACCGCCCCGATCTGTCCGACCTGCCGGCCAACAAGCTGTGGCGCTCGCGGCAGATTGGCACCGCGGGCCGCGGCATCGGCGACGCCGGCCCCTGCGGCCGCATCCTCGTACGCGGCGAACCGGGCTGGGACATCATTCCCGAGCTCTACCCCGCCGCGGGCGAGCCCGTCATCGACAAGCCCGGCAAGGGCAGCTTCTGCGCGACCGACCTGGAGCTGATCCTGCACACGCGCGGCATCCGCAACCTCATCCTCACCGGCATCACCACCGACGTGTGCGTGCACACGACCATGCGCGAGGCCAACGACCGCGGCTTCGAGTGCCTGATGCTGTCGGACTGCACCGGCGCCACCGACCCTGGCAACCACGCCGCCGCGCTCAACATGATCCAGATGCAGGGCGGCGTGTTCGGCGCCGTGGCCGAGTCGGCCGCCGTGCTCGACCTGCTGGCGCAACTCTGAGCCGCGGCCATGTCCCACCCGCACGCCCTGCAGCTCGATACCTACCGCCTCACCAAGCGCTTCGGCAGCTTCACGGCGCTGGATGACGTCTCCCTCACCGTGCGGCCCGGCACCGTGCATGCGCTGTTGGGTGAGAACGGCGCGGGCAAAAGCACGCTGGTGAAGGCCATCGTCGGCTACCACCGCCCCGACGACGGCGCCGTGCTGGTGGACGGCCGCGAGCGCGAGATCGCCTCGCCGGTCGTGGCCCGCGACCTCGGCCTGGGCATGGTCTACCAGCACTTCACCGTCGTGCCCGGCATGAGCGTCGCCGAGAACCTGCTGCTGGCGCGCGGCCACCTGCCCATGGTCGTGGACTGGAAGGCTGCCCGCGCCGAGCTGCAGGCCTTCATGGACACGGCGCCTTTTCGCCTGCCGCTGGACGCCTGGCCCGGCGAGCTGTCGGCCGGCGAGAGGCAGAAGCTCGAAATCCTCAAGCAGCTCTTCCTCAAGCCGCGCCTGCTCATCCTTGACGAGCCCACCTCGGTGCTGACGCCGCAGGARGCCGACGAGGTGCTGGGCSYGCTGCGCGAGCAGGCGCACGCCATGGCCTGCTCGGTGCTGATGATCACGCACAAGTTCCGCGAGGTGATGGCCTATGCCGACGACGTGAGCGTGCTGCGCAAGGGGGCGCTGGCGGCCACCGGCGCGGTGGCCGACTGCACGCCCGACAGCCTGGCCACTGCGATGGTGGGCGAGGGCCGCAGCGCGGTCATGCGCCCGACGTGGGTGCGCGAAACGCGCCCGCCCGGTGAGGTCAAGCTCGCCATCGAGGCTTTGGACGTGATGGGCGACCGCGGCGAGCCCGCCGTGCGTGCCCTGAACCTGGACGTGCGGCGCGGCGAAATCGTCGGCATCGCCGGCGTCAGCGGCAACGGCCAGCGCGAGCTGATGCAGGCCCTGGTGGGCCAGCGCGCCCGCCTCGCCGGCCGGGTGATGGTGGACGACCAGCCCTTCCTGGCCCGCCGCGCCGAGAACCGCGCCCGCAAGGTGCGCAGCCTGCCCGAGGAGCCGCTGGCCAATGCCTGCGTCGGCCCCTTGAGCGTGGCGCAGAACATGGCGCTGCGCAGCTTCGACGAGGCACCTTGGTCGCGCGGCGGCCTGGTGCGCTGGGGCGCGCTGCGCCAGCGTGCGCGCGAATGGATCGCCGAGTACGGCGTCAAGACCCAGGGCGAGCGCGCCGCCATCCGCACGCTGTCGGGCGGCAACGTGCAGCGCGCCGTGCTGGCCCGCGAGCTGGCCGGCGAGTCCGAGCTGCTGCTGGTCAGCAACCCCGTCTTCGGGCTGGACTTCGCCGCCGTCGCCGAGATCCACGGCCGCCTGACGGCCGCGCGCAACCGGGGTGCCGCCGTGCTGCTGGTCAGCGAAGACCTGGACGAGCTGCTGGCGCTGGCCGACCGCATCGTCGTCATGAGCGAAGGCCGCATCGTGCACGACGTGCCGGCCGCCGAGGCCACGCGCCAGTCGCTCGGCGAATTCATGGGTGGAAAGGGACACGCATGAACACGCTGCTCACGCTGGCACCCGCGCATCCCTTTCCCTACACCTTCAACCCGGCGCACACGGCGCTGGTCGTCATCGACATGCAGCGCGACTTCATCGAGGCCGGCGGCTTCGGCGCCAGCCTCGGCAACGACGTGACGCTGCTCCAGGCCATCGTGCCCGCCGTGCGCCGCATGCTCGATGCGTGGCGCGCCATCGGCGGCGTGGTGCTGCATACCCGCGAGGCACACCGGCCCGACTTGAGCGACTGCCCGCCGGCCAAACGCCTGCGCGGCAGCCCGACGCTGCGCATCGGTGACGTAGGCGCAATGGGCCGCCTCCTGATTGCCGGCGAGCCCGGCGCCGAGATCGTGCCGGAGCTGGCACCGCTGCCGGGCGAGCTGGTGGTGGACAAACCCGGCAAGGGCATGTTCTACGCCACGCCGGTGGACGCACTGCTGAAGGAGCGCGGCATCACCCACCTGCTCTTCATGGGCGTCACGACCGAGGTCTGCGTGCAGACGTCGATGCGCGAAGCCAACGATCGCGGCTACGAGTGCCTGCTGATCGAAGACTGCTCAGCCAGCTACTTCCCCGAATTCAAGGCCGCCGCGCTGGCCATGCTGACGGCCCAGGGCGCCATCGTCGGCTGGGCAGCGCCGTCGAGCGCAGTCATCGAAGCGATCACATGACCGAAACCCTGCACACCGTCGCCGACTGGCAGGCCGCCTACGCCGCTGGCGCAAGCCCCTTCATCCTGCTGACCGAGCTGCTGGCCCGGCTGCAACCCACCGACCCTGCGTGGATCCACGTCTGCACGCCCGAGCAGCTCGTCGCCCAGCTCGCCGCGCTGCCACCGCGCGGCCCGGCCACGCCGCTGTGGGGCGTGCCGCTGGCCGTGAAGGACAACATCGACGTGGCCGGCATGCCCACCACGGCCGCCTGCCCGGCCTTCGCCCACCAGCCCGAGCACTCGGCCACCTGCGTGCAGCGCCTGCAGGCAGCCGGCGCCGTCGTCGTCGGCAAGACCAACCTCGACCAGTTCGCCACCGGCCTCGTCGGTACCCGTTCGCCCTACGGCGAAGTGCCCAACAGCTTCGCGCCGGAATACGTGAGCGGTGGCTCCAGCTCGGGCTCGGCCTCGGTGGTGGCGCGGGGCCTGGTACCGCTGGCCCTGGGCACCGACACCGCCGGCTCGGGCCGCGTGCCGGCCGGCTTCAACCACCTCGTCGGCCTCAAGCCCACGCCGGGCAGCGTGCCCATGCGCGGCGTGCTGCCGGCCTGCCGCACGCTGGACGTGGTGAGCGTGTTCGCGCTGACCGTGGCCGACGCGGCGCTGGCCTTCTCGTTGTTCGAGGGCGCCGAAGGCGACGAGGCGCGCTTCCACGTCGCCGCGCCGCGCCCGCCCTGGCTGGGTGGCGCCCGCGCGGCGCTGCGCCTGGGTGTGCCGCTGGAGCCTGGCTGCGACGCCGCCCTGGGCTGGCCGGCCGCCTTCGAGGCCGCGCAGGCCCGTGCCCGCGCGCTGGGCGCCGAGCTGGTGGTGCTGGACTTCGAGCCGCTTTTCGAAGTCGCCAAGCTGCTGTACGAAGGCCCCTGGGTGGCCGAGCGGCTGAGCGTTGTCGACAACCTGATCGCCGCCGAACCCGAGGCCTTCGACCCCACCGTGGCCCACGTCATCACGCAGGGGGGCAACCACGACGCGGTGGCGGCCTTCCGTGGCCGCTACAAGCTTGAAAGCCTGCGCGCCGAGTTGCAAAGCCTGTGGCAGCAGGTCGATGCGCTGCTCGTGCCCACCGCAACCACCTGCCCCACGCGCGCCGCCGTGGCCGCCGAGCCGGTGCTGCGCAACAGCGAGCTGGGCCGCTACACCAACTTCGTCAACCTGCTGGGCTGGTCGGCGCTGGCCCTGCCTTGCCAGTTGCCCGATGACAAATCCCCGCTGCCCTTTGGCATCACGTTGATCGCCCCCGGCGGCGCCGACGCGGCGTTGGTCGATTTCGGGCTGCGCTGGGAGGCCGCCGGGCCCGCCTTGCTGGGCGCCAGGCTGCGCGACGCCAACCCCGCTGACCGCCGCGTGCAAGCCCGGCCCCGCGCCGAGCTCACGCTGCTTCTGGCCGTCGTCGGCGCCCATCTGCAGGGCCTGCCGCTGCATGGCCAGCTGCAGGAGCGCGGCGCGCGGCTGCAGGCCCGCACGCAAACGGCGCCGCGCTACCGCCTGCACGCACTGCCAGGCACCGTACCGCCCAAGCCCGGCCTGGCCCGTGTGCCTGAAGGCGAGGCCGGCCACGCCATCGAGGTGGAGGTCTACGAACTGCCGGTGGCCAGCGTCGGCTCGCTGCTGGCGCTGATCCCGCCGCCGCTGGGCCTGGGCAATCTGGAGCTGGCCGATGGCCGCTGGGTCAAGGGCTTCATCTGCGAAGGCGCCGCGCTGCTGGGCGCACCCGACATCAGCCACCACGGCGGCTGGCGCGCCTTCCTGGCTTCGTCATGATGGACGCCGCTCGCTTCGACGACCCCGCCGTGCTGGCCGAGCTCGGCGCCGTATTCGACGCCTACGAGCAGGCGCTGATGGGCAATGACGTGGCCGCGCTCAACGCCTTCTTCTGGCAGGACGCGCGCGTCACGCGCTACGGCATCGCCGACCGGCAATGGGGCATCGCCGAGCTGGAGGCCTACCGCGCCGCCACGCCCGCGCCGGCCTTCACGCGGCGGCTGGAGCACCTGCGCCTGCACGCCTTCGGGCCCGACATGGCGGTGGCGCAGGTCGAGTTCGTGCGCAGCGACACGCCGCTGCGCGGCTTCCAGACGCAGACCTGGGTGCGGCTGCCCGTGGGCTGGCGCATCGTGGCCGCCCACGTCAGCATGATTCCCTTCGCCTGCGGCACGCCAACCATCGTGGAGCCCGAGACTCCCGCGACCTTGCCGTGACCCAGCCCGCCCCCACCCCGCCCGCCGAAGCCCCGAGCCTGGCCGACCAGGCCTACGTGCGGCTCAAGCAGATGATCTTTGACTTTGCGCTGATGCCCGGAGACCGCGTCTCCGAGACCGAGTTGGCGCAGCGCGTCGTCGTCAGCCGCACGCCGCTGCGCGCCGCCCTGCAGCGGCTGGAACGCGAGGGCTTCCTGCAGCTGCTGCCGCGCCTGGGCTGGCAGGTGGCGCCGCTGGACTTCGACGTGATGGACGAGCTCTACGACCTGCGCACCCTCATCGAGTGCGAGGCCGCACGCCACCTCTGCGAGCACGAGCAACGGCCCGAGTTGCAGCAACTGGCCGACATCTGGATGGTGCCGCCTGCCGAGCGGCTGGCCGACGCGGCAGAGGTCGGCGCGCTGGACGAGCGCTTCCATGCGCTGCTGGTGCAGGGCAGCGGCAATCGCGAGATGGTCCGCGTGCACAGGGAAATCACCGAACGCATCCGCATCATCCGACGGCTGGACTTCACCAAACCCGCGCGCGTGGATGCAACCTACGACGAGCATGCCCGCATCCTGCGCACCATCACGCGGCGGCGCACCGACGAAGCCCAACGCCTGCTGCGCGCCCACATCCAGCAGAGCAAGCTCGAAGTGCGGCACATCACGCTCGACATGCTTTACCGCGCCAGGCGGAGCAGCTGATGCCGCGCGGCTCCCGGGCATGCGGATGGCACATGAATTGCATGAGCCCGCCATGCCGGTTCGTGCGAGCGGCCATGGCGATGCCGGCCGCCAAGAGTCAATTCACGCGTTCTTCATCCACCCCCTAGGAGCTTTGCCTTGAAACCCACCGCACGCCTGCTTTGCACCGCCCTCGCCGCCTTCGCCGCCGGCGCCACCCAGGCCGCCGACTGGGCCGACACCTCCATCGGCTACCGCTACGGCACCAAGTTTGCCGAGCCCTTCGGCACGAACGACATCCACAAGAACATCCTCGACCTCAACCATGCCAGCGGCTACGCCTACGGCACCAACTTCTTCAACGTCGACCTGCTGCTGTCCGACAAGAAGGACCCGTCCAGCCCCAACTCCGGCAGCGGCGCCAGCGAGGTCTACATCGTCTATCGCCACACGCTGGACTTCGGCAAGATCACCGGCAGCCCCATCGCCTTCGGCCCCGTCCGTGGCGTGGGTCTCACCGCCGGCTTCGATGCCAACGTGAAGGTGGATGCCGGCTACAACTCGCGCAAGCAGATGCTCGTGCTCGGCCCCACGTTGATGATGGACGTGCCTGGCTTCCTCAACGTCAGCCTGCTGCTGCTGAAGGAAAGCAACGCGCCGTACAACAAGTTCAGCAGCACGGCGACGCCGCGCTACGACTACAAGAGCCATGTGATGCTGACGGCGGCCTGGAGCATCCCGCTGGGCAAGCTGCCCCTGGCCTTCGAGGGCTTTGCCAACTACATCGCCAGCAAGGGCACGGACGAGTTCGGCGGCGCAACAGGCCCCGAGACCAACTTCGACGGCCAGATCATGTACGACGTGGGCGCCGCCACCGGCGCGACGCCGAACAAGTTCAAGGTGGGGCTGGAGTACCAGTACTGGCGCAACAAGTTCGGCAACCCGTACAAGGGTCCGGCCGGCAGCGGCGCATTCGCAAAGACGCCGATGATCCGCGCGGAATACCACTTCTGAAGTTCCCGCGACGTCCGGCATGTCTCGCCTTGAATTGATCGGCATCACGAAACAGTACCCAGGAGTGCGCGCCAACGATGGCGTGCACCTCAAGGTCGCGCCGGGCCAGATCCACGCCGTGCTCGGCGAGAACGGTGCCGGCAAGTCGACGCTGATGAAGATCATCTACGGCGCCACGAAGCCGGACGCCGGGCAGATCGCCTGGAACGGCCGCGAGGTCGAGGTGGCCAGCCCGGCGCAGGCCCGCGCGCTGGGCATCAGCATGGTCTACCAGCACTTCTCGCTGTTCGACACACTCACCGCCGCCGAGAACATCTGGCTGGGGCTGGACAAGTCGGGCTCGCTGGCCGAGGTGGCCGAGCAGACGCGGGTGGTGTCGGCGCAGTACGGCCTGCATGTGGACCCGGCCCGCCCGGTGCATACGCTGAGTGTCGGCGAGCGCCAGCGCGTCGAGATCGTGCGTGCGCTGCTGACGCGGCCGCAGCTGCTGATCCTGGACGAGCCCACCTCGGTGCTGACGCCGCAGGCCGTCGAAAGCCTGTTCGTGACGCTGCGCAAGCTGAGCGGCGAGGGCTGCTCCATCCTCTACATCAGCCACAAGCTGCACGAGATCCGCTCGCTGTGCGACCACTGCACGGTGCTGCGCGGCGGCCGCGTGGTGGGCGAGGTCGACCCGCGCAAGGAAACCAACGCCAGCCTGTCGCGGCTGATGATCGGCGCCGATGCGCCGGTGCTCACCGCCCGCGAAGGCCAGCGCGGCGCACACGTGCTGCGCGTGGCTGAACTTGGCCTTGAGCAGCTCGACCCTTTCGGCGTCACGCTCAAGGACATCGCCTTCGACGTCTGCGCCGGCGAGATCGTCGGCGTGGCGGGCGTGTCGGGCAACGGCCAGCAGGAGTTGCTCGCGGCGCTGTCAGGCGAGGACCCGCGCGCGGCGGCAGGGACCATCCAGCTCTTCGACCAGGACATCGCCCGCGCCACGCCGGGCCGGCGCCGCGCCGCCGGGCTGCACTTCGTGCCCGAGGAGCGCCTGGGCCGCGGCGCGGTACCGACGCTGTCGCTGGCCATGAACACGCTGCTGACGCGCACCGAGGCGGTGGGCCGGGGTGGCTGGATACGCATCGCCCAGGCGCGCCGGCTGGCGGCCAGGCTGATCGACAACTTCCGCGTCAAGGCCTCGGGCCCCGACGCGACGGCCCGTACGCTGTCGGGCGGCAACCTGCAGAAGTTCATCGTCGGCCGCGAGATCGACGCGAGCCCGAAGCTGCTGATCATTGCCCAGCCGACCTGGGGCGTGGACGTGGGCGCCGCCGCGCAGATCCGCGGCGAGCTGCTGCGGCTGCGCAACCAGGGCTGCGCGCTGCTGGTGTTCAGCGAGGAGCTGGACGAGTTGTTCGAGATCTGCGACCGGCTGCACGTCATCGCCGACGGCCGGCTGTCGCCGTCGGTGCCCACGCCCCAGGCCACGCGCGAGCAGGTCGGCGAATGGATGTCGGGGCTGTGGCCCGCGACTGCGGAGGAGCCGGTCCATGCTCAGGCTTGAGCCGCGCACGCAAACCTCCATGCTGCTGGCCGTGGCCGCGCCGCTGCTGGCACTGGCGCTCACGGTGGCCATCGGCGTGCTGCTGTTCACGGCCCTGGGCAAGGACCCGCTGCAAGCACTGCGGCTGTTCTTCGTCGAGCCGCTGAAGAACGGCCGCGCGCTGTCCGAGCTGAGCGTCAAGGCCGTGCCGCTGGCACTGATCGCCTTGGGCCTGGCGGTGTGCTTTCGCGCCAACATCTGGAACATCGGCGCCGAGGGCCAGTTCGTGCTCGGCGCTCTGGGCGCCGGCTGGGTGGCCATGCAGGCCGGGCCGGACACCTCCGCCTGGTTCGTCGTGCCGGTGCTGCTCGGCGGTGTCGTCGGCGGCATGTTGTGGGCCGGCGTCGTGGCGCTGCTGCGCGACCGCTTCAACACCAACGAGATCCTGGTCAGCCTGATGCTGGTCTATGTGGCCACGCTGCTGCTGAACTACCTGGTCTACGGGCCCTGGAAGGACCCCGACGGCTACAACTTCCCGCAGACCGTGCTGTTCGCGGCCTCGACGCGGCTGCCGCGCCTGGTGAACGGGTTGCGTATGAACGTGGGCGTGGTCATCGCGCTGCTGGCCGTGGCGGCCTTCGCGGTGTTCCAGTTCCGCACCTACCGCGGCTATGCGTTGACGGTCGGCGGCATCGCCCCGGCCGCCGCGCGCTATGCCGGCTTCTCGTCGCGCAGCGCGCTGTGGACGGCACTGCTGCTGTCGGGCGGCATGGCGGGGCTGGCGGGCGCCTTCGAGGTGGCCGGGCCGCTGGGGCAGCTGACGCCCTATGTGCCGGTGGGCTATGGGTTCGCGGCCATCATCGTGGCCTTCGTCGGCCGGCTGCATCCGGTAGGCATCGTCTTTTCGTCGGTGCTGATGAGCATGTTCTACATCGGCGGCGAGCTGGCCCAGAGCCGCATGGGCCTGCCCAAGGCGCTGACCAGTGTCTTCCAGGGCGTATTGCTATTCACGCTGCTGGCCTGCGACCACGGCTTGCAGTACCGCATGCGCTGGGTGGCGGCGGTCAAGGCGAGGGCGGCGGCATGAGCGCCGCGCCGGGCCGCCCCAAGCAAGCTCGCTCCCGCTTGGCGGGACAGGCCGAAGGCCGAAGGGTGCATCAATGAACGAGATTGCCTTGCTCATTGCCGCCACGCTGAGCGCCGGCACCGTGCTGGCCATCGCCGGCCTGGGCCTGCTGATCAATGAGCGGGCCGGCATCGTCAACCTGGGCACCGAGGGGCTGATGCTGGTGGCGGCCATCGCCGGCTTTGCCACCGCGGTACACAGCGGCTCCGATCTGCTGGGCTTCATCGCCGGCATGGCGGCGGGCGTCGTGCTGTCGCTGTTCTTCGGGCTGCTGGTGATCTGGCTCAACACCAACCAATACGCCACCGGGCTGGCGCTGAGCCTGTTCGGCGCCGGCTTCTCGGCCTTCGTGGGCATCGAGTACACGCAGCAGCGGCTGGCCGAGCGGGCGCACTGGGCCCTACCCGGCCTGGCCGATTTGCCGGTGCTGGGCAAGGCGCTGCTCGAGCACCACCCGGTCGTCTACCTGGCCATGGCGCTGGCGGCGGCGCTGCACTTCTTCCTGTACCGCACGCGGGCGGGGCTGGTGCTGCGCGCGGTGGGCGAGTCGCCTGAGTCGGCCCATGCGCTGGGCTACCCGGTGCGGCGCATCCGCCTCGCCGCCGTGGCCGCCGGCGGCGCGCTGTGCGGCCTGGCCGGCGCCTACCTGTCCCTCATCTACACGCCGCTGTGGGTGGAGGGCATGGTGGCCGGCAAGGGCTGGATCGCACTGGCGCTGACCACCTTCGCCACCTGGCGGCCGGCCCGCGTGCTGCTCGGGGCCTACCTGTTCGGCGGCGTGACGATGCTGCAGTTCCACCTGCAAAGCGAAGGCATCGCCATCTCCAGCCACTGGCTGAGCATGCTGCCCTACCTCGCCACCATCGCCGTGCTGGTGCTGATCTCGCGCAACCCGGCCTGGATCAAGGCCAACATGCCGGCGTCGCTTGGCAAGCCTTTCAAACCCGGCCATTGAATTCCTTGTCTCAACCGCTCACCCAGGAGAAACGCATGACATCCCTTGCCACCCGCCGGACCTTCGCGCTTGCCGCACTGGCCGCCGCCGCACTCGCGGGCTGCTCCAAGAAGGAAGAGCCCCCCGCCGCCGCGCTGCCCGCGTCCGCCGCCGTCGCCAAACCCGAGCCGCTGAAGATCGCCTTCGCCTACGTCGGCCCGGTGGGTGACGGCGGCTGGACGTTTGCCCACGACAACGCCCGCAAGGCGCTGGAGAAGGAGTTCGGCGACAGGATCGCCACCAGCTTCGTCGAGAAGGTGCCCGAAGCCGCCGACGCCGAGCGCGTCTTCAACGACCTGGTGGGCCAGGGCAACAAGCTGGTGTTCGGCACCACCTTCGGCTACATGGAACCCATGCTCAAGGTCGCGGCCGAGCACAAGGACGTGAAGTTCGAGCACGCCACCGGCTACAAGACGGCCGAGAACCTGCGCACCTACGACAGCCGCACCTACGAGGGCGCCTACCTGGCCGGCGTCATCGCCGGGTCCATGACCAAGACCAACACCCTGGGCGTGGTCGGCTCCATCCCCATCCCCGAGGTCATCCGCAACATCAACAGCTTCACGCTGGGCGCGCAGAGCGTGAACCCCAAGATCAAGACCAAGGTGGTCTGGGTCAACGAGTGGTTCGACCCGCCGAAGGAAACCGAGGCCGCCACCGCGCTGATCAACGGCGGCGCCGACGTGCTGATGCAGAACACCGACTCCGCCGCGGTGCTCAAGACCGCCGAGGAAAAGGGCAAGCGCGCCTTCGGCTGGGACTCCGACATGAAGGCCTACGGCCCCAAGGCCCACCTGGCTTCGGCCGTCATCAACTGGGCACCGTACTACATCAAGGCCACGCGCGACGCGCTGGACGGCAAGTGGGCCACCGGCAAGGCCTGGTGGGGCGTGAAGGAAGGCGCCATCGACATCGTCTCCCTCGCCGACGACGTGCCGGCCGAGGCCAAGGCCAAGGTCGAGCAGGTCAAGGCCGGCCTCAAGGACGGCAGCTTCTCGATCTGGAAGGGCCCGCTGGTCGACAACACCGGCAAGGAAGTGCTGGCCAAGGATGCCGTCGCTGATGATGCCTTCCTGGGCGGCATCAAGTTCTTCGTCAAAGGTGTCGAGGGCAAAGTCCCTGGCGCGAAATGAAGCCCCTCGGCCAAGGAGTACCTTGGCCGGTCCCCCGAGGGGACGGCGATGCTTGCGGCATTGAGCCGCAAGCACATCGCCAGACGGGCCGGCTTGGGAACGGCCCGGCGCTCGGCCCACAAAGACACTACGGCCATGAGTACTGAAATCGACTTCGACCGCATCCCGCGCTCAGCCCTTTCCGGCCTGCTGGCACGCAGCCCCAAGGCCGAGTTGCACATCCACATCGAGGGCTCGCTGGAGCCAGAGCTGATCTTCGCGCTGGCGGCGCGCAACGGCGTGGCCCTGCCCTATGCCAGCGTGGAGGCGCTGCGGGCGGCCTATGCCTTCACCGACCTGCAGAGCTTCCTGGACATCTACTACGCCGGAGCCAGCGTGCTGCTGCACGAGCAGGACTTCTACGACATGGCCTGGGCCTACTTCGAGAAGGCGGCCCGCGACCACGTCGTCCATGCCGAGCTGTTCTTCGATCCGCAGACGCACACCGCGCGCGGCGTGCCCATGGGCACGGTCATCCAGGGCCTGTCGCGCGCCTGCACCGATGCGCGCGAAAAGCTGGGCGTCAGCGCCGCGCTCATCCTGTGCTTCCTGCGCCACCTGAGCGAGGCCGACGCCTTCGCCACGCTGGAACAAGCCCTGCCCTACCGCGCGCATTTCATCGGCGTCGGGCTGGACAGCTCGGAGCGCGGCAACCCACCCAGCAAGTTCACGCGCGTGTTCGTGCGCTGCGCAGAACTGGGCCTGCACCGCGTGGCCCATGCCGGCGAGGAGGGGCCACCGACCTACATCGAAGAGGCCCTGGACCTGCTGCGCGTGGAGCGCATCGACCACGGCGTGCGGGCCATAGAGAGCCCGGCGCTGATGCACCGCCTTGCGCTTGAGCGCATGCCGCTGACGGTCTGCCCGCTGTCCAACGTCAAGCTCTGCGTCGTGCCCGACCTGGCCATGCACCCGCTGCCTCAGCTGCTGGCCGCCGGCCTGGCCGTGACCATCAACTCCGACGATCCGGCCTACTTCGGCGGCTACCTCAACGAGAACCTGTCGGCGCTGTTCGACGCCCTGCCTCAATGGGGCGCGCGCGAGGCCTACCAGCTGCTGCGCAACAGCCTCGAAGCGAGCTTCCTGCCACCGCCGGCCCGCGCCCCCTGGGTGGCGGCGCTGAGCGCCGAGTTCGCGCGGGCGGTGGTCTAGGAGCCGCCCACTGCGGTTCGCCGCGGCCCGACTCACCAGGTGGTAACTTCCGCGCCGCGTGGGCGCCTTCGCCTGGGGAGCAACAACATGAAATCGACCGTTTTCAGCCTGGCCACCGCCCTGGGGGCTGGCAGCGTACTGGCAGCCGCACCGGCATCACACATCGACGAAGTCCTCGTCTACCCGGGCGGCGCCCAGGTCACGCGGCTGGCCACCGTCGCGGCCGGCGCGCGCGAGCTGGTGCTGAACTGCCTGTCGGCCCGCTTCGACCCTGACTCGCTGCAGATCGACGCGCCCGCCAGCGTCAACCTCGGGCCGGTGCAACTGGAGACGCTGCCGCGCGAGCGCGTGCCCGAGTGCGCGAACAGCCCGCTGGACGAGCAGGTCCGCAAGCTGGAGGGCCAGCGCGACACGCTGACCGCCGAGTCAAGCGCACTGGACACCGGCCTCGGCTACCTCAAGGCCCTGGGCGCTGGCGAGGCGCGGGCCACACCGGCCACAGGCATCGGCGCGACGGCAGACACGATCCGCAAGACTGCGTTGGAGGGCCTGCTGCGCCAGGCCGCAATCCGCCGCCAATTGGAAGACCTGGACAAGCAGCTCGCCCCGCTCAAGGCCGAGCGCGACCACGTGGCCGCAGCCAACCCGCAATGGCGCAGCCTGCGCCTGCGGCTGTCCACCGTGCGCGAGGCCGAGCTGAAGCTGAGCTACCGCGTGACGCAGGCCGGCTGGGCGCCGAGCTACCGCGCACTGCTCGACACGGCCACGGGCGCGCTGAACCTGGAGCGCCTGGCTCAGGTGTCGCAGCAAAGCGGCGAGGACTGGAAGAACGTGAAGCTGCGGCTGACAACGGCGCAGGTGGCTCAGAAGGTCGGCCCCGGCTCTCCCCGGCCCTGGCAGCTCGACCTGGCGACCGCCCGCGTGCCGGCACCCGCGATGTCAGTTGCCGAATCGGTGGTCGTGACCGGCCAACGGGCCACCCTCGTCAGCCGGGCCACCGCCGAAGAGGCGGCAGGCAAGCTGGAGCGCTTCGACCTCGGGGTGTTCGAGGGCAGCTACGCGACCGAGTTCGCGCTGCCGCTGCGCGTCACCGTCGACAGCGGCACGCAGCGCGCCAGCCTGACGCTCGGCAGCGAGAAGCTGCAGGCCAAGGTGCTGGCACGCGTGCAGCCGCAAAGCGAGGCTGCCGCCTATCTCGTCGCTGACGCCGCCAAACCCGCCGGCGCCTGGCCACGCGGCGCCGTGCAACTGGTGCGCGACGGCGCGCTGGTGGGCAGCACCCTGTTCAATATCGCCAGCGGCGACGAGCGCCTGGAGCTGCCCTTCGGCCGCGACGACGCGCTGCGCGTGCTGGTTGAGCCCGAGCAGCGCAATGCCGGCAACACCGGCTTCATCAGCACACGCGCAGAGCACCGCTATGGCCGCGCCTATGTCGTCGAGAACCGCCACACGGCGGCGGTGACGCTGCAGCTCATCGAAGCCGCGCCGGTATCGCAACACGAGGACATCAAGGTGCAGTCTCAATTCAGCCCGGCGCCGACGACTCAGGCGTGGCGCAAGCAGGCAGGGCTGGTGATGTGGGAGCAGCCGCTGGCGGCGGGAGCCAGTCAGCGGTTCATGGCGGACTATGTGATCAGTGCGCCGAAGGAGGCGCAGGTGACGGGGTTGCGTTGAGCGGCTCGGGGTAGACAAAAAGCTCTCCCCTGCAGCCGCAACAGCCAAACCCGAAAGCAGGCCGCCACCGGGCTGTTCAATCACCCCCCTTTGAGCCCGCCGAGCAGCGCAGGGCCTTGAGGGCGTGCGCGCAGCGCACTTCAAGAACTGACTCCGCGCAACTGTTTGAGCAGAGCGTAGCGGCGCGAGTTTTGCGCGGGCCCTCAAGGCCTGAGCAGCGCAGGGAACCCCGCAGCGCAGCGGAGGGGCGGGCGGATCGGGGGCGACTTTTTGCCTTCTTTTTGGTCGCTCAAAAAGAAGGTCGCCCGCCGGGGCGAACTCCCGGCTGGGCCTCACGCGTCAAGCGCGGATAGCGAGCGTTTTGCTAGGGGCAGTTGCTCCGCCCTACATCGCTTGCCAGCCCCAATAGAAGAGCGGGGCCATCAGCGCCATGCCAAGCACTGAACCAGAAGCGACAACGAACAGTGTGCCGCGCTTGGAAAGGTCGGCGTCGCGCATGGGTTTGCGAGCGGTCCGCACACCATGCAACACGAACAAGGCGCAACCCGCAACGTAAAGCGTCGTCAATAGCGACTGCGGCAGCGTCCGCAATGAGGGAAGCCAGCGCGTCAGGGCCACCAAGAGCAACGCCAGGTTTCCGCCAAGCTCCGTCAGGGCGATGACGGTGATCCCGCGATGGTCTCGAAAGTCTTCGCTGTAAGCCCACAGCACAAAGGCGGTGTAGATGGCCAGGTACGCCGCAATCCAGTTCGGCACAGGACTGCTCCGAGGAGCCTCAGCCCCTCACCTCACCCTGCCCCAACACCACCCACTTCATCGACGTCAGCCCCTCCAGCCCCACCGGCCCGCGGGCGTGGAACTTGTCGGTGGAGATGCCGATCTCGGCACCCAGCCCATACTCAAAGCCATCCGCAAAGCGCGTGCTGGCATTGACCATCACGCTGGCCGAATCCACCTCGCGCAGGAATCGCATCGCGTTGGGATGATTCGTCGTCAGGATCGCATCCGTGTGATGCGAGCCATAGCGATTGATGTGGGCAATGGCTTCGTCAAGTGAATCGACCACCTTGATGCTGATGATGGGSGCGAGGTATTCGGTGGACCAGTCTTCCTCCGTCGCCGGCACCGCACCAGGCACCAAAGCCAAAGTCCGCAGGCAGCCGCGCATCTCCACGCCCTTGGCCTTGAAGAGGGCCGCGATGCGCGGCAGGAAGGCCGGCGCCTGGGCCGCGTGGACCAGCAGCGACTCGGTCGCGTTGCAGGGGCTGTATTTCTGCGTCTTGGCGTTGTCGACGACCTTGAGCGCCTGCTCCAGATCCACCTCGGCGTCGACATAGCTGTGGCAGTTGCCGTCCAGATGCTTGATGACGGGCACCTTGGCCTCGGCAGAGATTCGCTCGATCAGCCCCTTGCCGCCGCGCGGAATGATGACGTCCACCCATTGCGGCGAGCTGATCAACAGTCCCACGGCGGCGCGGTCCGTCGTGTTGACGAGCTGCACGGCCGCGCGCGGCAGCCCGGCTTCCTCCAGTGATGCGGCCACCAGCTCGGCCAGGGCCAGGTTGGAGTGAATCGCCTCCGACCCGCCGCGCAGGATGCAGGCGTTGCCGCTCTTGATGGCCAGCGAAGCGGCCTCGATGGTCACGTTGGGTCGGCTCTCGTAGATCATGCCGAACACGCCCAGCGGCACGCGCATGTGGCCCACGCTGATGCCGGTCGGGCGGCGCCTCACGCCGGTGATCTCGCCGATGGGGTCGGGCATGGCGGCGATCTGCTCGCAGCCTTCGGCGACCGTCGCCAGGGTCTTGGCGTCGAGCTTCAGGCGGTCGCGCAGCGGGCCGCTGAGCTCGGCGGCACCGGCCAGGTCGCGGGCATTGGCGTCGGCAAGCGCCGGGCCGGCCGCGCGCAGGCGGCGGGCCAGGGCCAGCAGGGCAGCGTTCTTGGCGGCCGTGGGCGCGGCAGCCATTGCGGTGGCGGCGGCGCGGGCGGCGCGGCCGAGGTCGTCCATGTAGGCAGGCAGGCTCATGGCCGCCATTTTCGTCGACGACCCTCGACCTACAGCTTCGTAAGGTCTGGGCCGCCCTCCGCGCCGAACCAAGCCTTGCTCAACGCCTGGCGAGCGCTGTTCTCGGCGGCCGTGTCGCCGCGCTTCCTGTAGACCTCGGCCAGGGCCGCCAGCGCCCAGCCGTTGTTGCGCACGCGGGCGAGCGATTCCCGCAGGGCTTTCTCGGCCTCGTCCAGCCGCCCCTGGCGCAGGCGCACGGCGCCGAGGGACTGGCGCACCGGGTAGTACCAATAGGCCGGCTCGGTGTAGGCCAGGCCCTCCTCGATGGCGACGGCCTGCTCCAGCGCGGCAGCGGCACCGGCCAGGTCGCCCTGGGCATCGGCCAGGCGAGCGCTGGCGACGAGGCGGGCCGTCTGCGCGATGGCCTGGGCCGGGATGCCCCAGGCATCGAAGGGCTTGAAGTCGGCGCCCTTCTCCAGCGCCGTGATGGCGTCGATCTCGAGCCGGGCCGCCGCCGCGTCGTGGCGGGCCGCCTGGGCCAGCGCGCGGGCGTAGTGGTACATGACGCGCACCAGCACCAGGTCGTCGGGTGGCGCGGCCAGCTTCAGGATGACATCGGGCGGGCTGAACTGGGCGTGCGTCGTGTAGGGCGCGGCCTTGACGGGCTGCATGATGGGGAAGGCCTTGACGACGTCGACGGGCATGGACGCGTCGAGCTTGGCCGCCGCGTCGATGGCCGTCTTGGCCGCGCCGCCCATCTGGGCCGACACCATCAGGAAATGGATGTTGTGCGGGTAGTAGGCCGAGCGGTAGAGCGGGTCGGACGGCGATGTCTTGAAATAGGCCTCGTCGACGGCGATGGCCTGGCGGTTGGCATCCAGTGACTCGCGGTACAGGCCGACGCGGTAGTAGATGTGGGCCGGCATGTGCACGATGTGGCCGGCGCCGGGCATCTGCGCGGCCAGGCGGCGCGCGGACTCCAGCGCGCGCTCGGGCCGTGTCGAGGCCTCGACGGCATGGATGTAGAGGTGGATGGCGGCGGCATGGTTGGGGCGGCGCTTGAGCACGGTCTCCAGCGCGGCCACGATGTCGGCCGTGCGGCCCTTGGGCTTTGCGCCGGCGGCCTCCCAGTAGTCCCAGGGCTGGGTGTCCATGGCGGCCTCGGCGTAGAGCACCTGCATCAGGTCCTCGCCGGGGAACTGGGCGGCGACGCGCTTCATCGCGTCGGCATAGGCGGCGTCCAGGGCACTGCGGTCGGCCGGTGGCTCGGCGGCATAGCGCTGCTGCAGGGCTTCGATGAGGACGCGTTCACGCGGCGGCAGCTTGTCCTTGAGCGCGATGGCGCGCTGCAGTGCAGCCCAGGCGGGCGCGTTGGCCTCGGCCTGCATGGGCACATTGATGTTGGGCCCCAGCACCAGCGCCTCGCCCCAGAAGCACAGGGCGCAGCCGGGGTCGAGCTTCTGCGCGGCCTGGAAGGCACGCTGCGCCTCGGCATGGTTGAAGGCAAAGGCCAGGCGCAGGCCCTGGTCGAAATAGGCCTGCACCTTGGGCGACGCATGCTCGAGCTTGAAGCTCATGCGGCCCAGGTCCTTGTAGAGCGGCACGTCGCCCGGCGCGGCCTTCATGGGCGCGGGCTGGAAGGGCGCGGTCTCCGTCCTGGGCGTGGTGGCGGCAGAGGCTAGCAGGGCCTGCAGCAGCACGGGCCGACCGGCCACTGACGGCGCGCAGACGCCGCCGGGGCTGCTCAGCAGCGGGTCAAAGGCGGCGGCCGTATCGGCACTGCCGACCGGGGCGACGAGGCCCAGCGCGGCAAGGGCCTGCAGCAGGCGGGTGGCGGGGTGATGGCGTGATGGCATGCGACCTCCAGGCCCGGCAGGGGCCAGGAGGGGCATGCTCGCACCAGCGCCGCGCGGCCGCAATCAGGGCCGGGTCAGGGCAGTGGTTTGCCCTCGGCGTCGCGAACCTCGGGCTTGCGGCCAATCGCTTCCAGCTGCGGCACGATCTTGGCCTTGTCGCCCACCGCCACGACGATGAGCTGGGCCGGGTCGAGATGCTGCTGGGCGGCCTTCAGCGCGGTGGCGGCGGTGACGGCACCGACCTTCTTCGGCAGCTCGGTGATCGCGTCCAGCGGCCGGCCCGCGGACCAATTGCCCGAGTAGCCGGCCACGACCGCGAGGTTGGTGTCGAACAGACCCGGCAGCGACAGCAGCTGGGCGTTGCGCACGCGGCCCAGCTCGGCCGCGCCCATAGGCTTGGCGCGCATGCCCTCGATCTCCTTCCACATGTCGACCAGGGCCGGGCCGGTCACGTCGGTGCGCACGCTGCCGCGGATGCCGAACTGGCCGCGCTCGCGGCCCATGGTGTAGCCGGAATGGATGCCATAGGTGTAGCCCTTGACCTCGCGCAGCTGGTTGTTGATGCGCGACGTGAAGAGGCCACCCAGGGCCGCATTCATGACATTGATGGCGGCTGCATCGGGCGCGGCGGCGAAGGGGCCGGGCGAGACGACGGCCAGGGCCGTCTGCGGCGCGCCGGGCTTGTCGACGACGACGGTGCGCGCGGCGATAGGCCTGGACGCGGGCAGCGGCGCGGCGGCTGCAGCGGCGCCCTCGCCCTTCCAGGCGCCGAACAGCGGTTCGATCAGTGCCCGCAGCTCGGCCTCGGTCAGGTCACCGGCAACCACCAGGGCCGCGCGCTCGGGGCGGTAATGGGCCTGCCAGAAGGCACGCAGCGCAGCGCCATCCACGGCCTTGATGCTGGCCTCGGTGCCCAGCGCATTGGCGCTGAGCGGGTGGCCCTCGCCATAGGTCACGCGGTTGCCGACGGCATTGGCCAGCAGCGGCGCCTGCTCGCGCATCTGGGCCAGGGCGGCCAGTCGCTGCGCCTTCTGGCGCTCGATCTCGGGCGCGGCAAAGGCCGGATTGAGCGCCAGGTCGGCCAGCAGGCCCAGGCCTTCCTTGGCACTGGCCTTGAGGCCGGAGAAGTCGATGCGCGCCTCCTCGCTGCCGGCCTGGGCGTTCAGCGTGGCGCCCAGGACCGCGGCAGCTTCGGCAATCTGCTGGGCGCTGCGCGTCTTGGTGCCCTCGGGCAGCATGGCGGCGGTGAAGCCGGCCAGGCCAGGCTTGTCCGCCGGGTTGGCGCCCTGGCCGGCACGCAGCACCAGGGCGGCGCTCACCAGCGGCAGGCCGGGCTTGGGCGAGTAGATGACGGTCAGTCCATTGGCCAGCGTGAAGCTCTGCGCGGCGGGCAGCGTCAGCGCCTTGGCCTTGGCCGCACCGGGCGGCTTGGCGCGCCAGGCCTCGGCCGCGTTCAGCGACTCGCGCTCACCCTTGGCGGCCTTGGTGGGCGCCGGCGGCGTGGCCACCTCGGGCGGCAGCACCTGCTCGCCAGGCTTCGCTTGCACGACGACGCGGTGGTCCTTCTTGAGCCATTGCGTGACGGTGGCACTGACGTTGGCCGGGCCCAGCTGCCCATAACGCGCCAGGTCCTTGCCGACAAAGCCGGGGTCGCCGGCCATCTGGTTGTAGTGGTTGATGAGGTCGGCCAGCGACGTCACCTTCTCCATGCGCTGCAGCAGCTGAGTCTGGATGGTGGCGCGGGCTTGGCCCAGCTCGGCCTCCGTGGGCGGCGTGGCGGCCAGTTTGGCGATCTCGGCGTCAACCAGCTTCTCGATCTCGTCCAGCGAAGCGCCAGGGCGGGCGACGATCTCGATGTTGAAGATCGAGCTCAGCGACTGCGAGTCCTGCGACACCTGCACGCTCTGGGCGAGCTGCTTGTCGCGCACCAGCAGGCCGTACAGGCGGCTGGCCTTGCCACCGCCGAGTACATGAGCAGCGACGTCCAGCTCGGCGTCGCCGGCGGCGAACATGGGCGGCGTGTGCCAGGCGAGGTTCAGGCGCGACAGCTCGATGCGGTCGGTGACGACGAGGCGGCGCTCCTTCGTGATCTCAGGCATGGCGACCTTGACGTCAGGCACCTTGGCGCCGGCCTTCAGCGAGCCGAAATACTTCTGCACCAGGGCCTTGGCCTGCTTGGGGTCGAAGTCGCCGGCCAGCACCAGCGTGGCGTTGTTGGGCCGGTAGTAGGTGCGGGCAAAGTCCTTCACGTCCTTGAGCTGGATGCCCTGGATGTCGGCATGCGAGCCGATGACGGCGGCGCGGTAGGGGTGGCCTTCGGGGTAGAGGGCCTGGTACATCGCCTCTTCGACGATGCCGTAGGGCCGGTTCTCGAAGCTCTGGCGGCGCTCGTTGCGCACCACGTCCTGCTGGTTGGCCAGGGCCACCGAATCGACCTCGTCGATCATGTAGCCCAGCATGTCGGACTTCAGCCACAGGCCGAGTTCGAGCTGGTTGGACGGCAGCGTGAAGAAGTAGTTGGTGCGGTCGAAGTTGGTCGAGCCATTGCTGTCAGTGCCGCCGGCGGCGTCGACGAATTTGTCGAATTCGCCGCGCGGGATGTGCTTGCTGCCGGCGAACATCAGGTGCTCGAACAGGTGGGCAAAGCCGGTCTGGCCCTTGGCCTCGTTGCGCGGGCCGGCATGCACCCACAGGTTGAAGGCCACCAGCGGCAGGCGGTGGTCCTCGACGAGGATGACCTCGAAGCCATTGGCCAAGGTGAGCTTCTCCTGGCGCACGGCGAGCTGGCCGGCCTCGGTGTTGACTGCGCCCTTCATCGCGGATTCAGGGGCGGCGCCCGCGGGCAGGGCGGCCGAGAGGGCGCCGGCCAGGGCCAGCAGCGCGACGAGACGGCGGGGGGCGGGAGCTTTCATTCGTATCGGTCCTCGAAGGGCAATGCGGGATTGGGCGACGTGTTCAACACGGTGCGGAAGTGCCGGGAGTCACCATGAGCCTACCAAGGCGACAGCCAGGCGAGCAGTGCCAGCCAAAGTGGCGCCGTGGCGACGTAAAGGATGGTGGAGACGACGGTGGCGGCCGTGACCTCGGCCTCCAGCGCGCGGTAGCGCTGGGCAAAGATCAGCGCATTGGAGCCGGTCGGCAGCGCCGCAATCATGACGATGACGGCCAGCGGCATGCCATTCAGCCCCAGGCCCCAATGCGCGACGCCCAGCACGACGGCCGGCATCAGCAGCAGCTTGGCCAGCACCAGCCCGGCCAGGCCGCGCCAGGTGCGTGGCCAGCCGTAATAGGCCAGGGACATGCCGATCAGCGTCAGGCACAGCGGCACGACGGCCGTGCCCAGGCTTTGCAGCGCCTCATCGGCCACGGCGGGCAGGGTGAGGCCAGTCGCGTTCCAGGCCAAGCCGGCCAGCACTGGCAGCACGACGGGATGGATGACGGTGTTGCGCACGGTCTGCAGCAGCGTGCCGGCCAGATTGCCGCTGCTGCGCTCGCGCGCCAGGTCGAGCTCGACGATGGCAGTCAGCAGCGTGAGTATCGACAGCGCATGCAGGCTCACCACGGCGATGTGGATGGCCAGGCCTTTCTCGCCGAACACGCCGGCCGCGACCGGCAGGCCTACCTGCAGCGTGTTGCCAAAGCCTGCCGTGATGGCCCTGACGCTGGGCGCGACGACGTTCTCACCCGGCTTGCGCAGGCCGCGGTACAGCACGTAGAGCAGCGCGATCAGCACCAGCACCGGCACGAAGAAGGCGAACAGGAAGGCCCAGGGCAGCGCCGCCGTATCCAGCCGCGCCGTGGTACGGAACAGCAGGGCCGGCACGAAGATGTAGAAGGCCGCATTGGCCAGCACGCGGGCCGGGTCGCTGTCACTGCCCGCCTCGCCGCCGCCCAGCCAGCGCATGCGGCCGACCGCCCAGCCGATGGCCACCGCAACCAAAATCGCCAACAGCTTCGCCGCAATTGCCCAGGTCATCGTGCCCCTCGCCCGGTCTCGCCGCGCTGAACGCGGGCGCGCCCAATCGGTCTTGCAGACCGCGCTGCGGCAAATGCCGCAGCTCTTCGGCAGGCACATCGCGTCCACTGGACGCAATGTGTCCGGCCAAAGCCCCCGAGGGGACGGCGATGCTTGCCGGATCGACCGGCAAGCACATCGCCAAGGCGGGCCGGCTCGGGAGCGGCCCAGCGCTCGGCCCGAAATGCGTCAAAGAAGCTCACGCCAGAGGAAGACGAAGTTCGAACACAAAGCTGCTGCCCTGCCCCGCGGCACTCTGCACCAGGATCTGGCTGCCCATCAGCCGCACGAGCTGCTGGCTGATGGACAGCCCGAGGCCCGTGCCGCCGAGGTGGCGCGAGGCGTCGGACACCTGCTCGAAGGCCTGGAAGAGCCGCGCCTGCTGGGCCGGTGTCATGCCGATGCCGGTGTCGCTGACCTCGAAGCGCAGCCGCGTGTGCCTGGCATCGAGCTCGACGACGCGCGCGTCGAGCTGCACGCTGCCGCTGTCGGTGAACTTGACGGCGTTGGACAGCAGGTTGAGCAGCACCTGGCGCAGGCGCTGGCCGTCGGCGATGACCTGGGTCGGCAGGCGGGCGTCGATGTCCAGCCAGAAGGCCAGGCCCTTCTGCTCGGCGCGCAGGCGCACGCTGTCGCAGGCCATGTCGATGAGGGCGCGCAGGTCCACGGACCCGGCTTTCAGCGAGACCTTGCCGGCCTCGATGCTGGCCATGTCCAACACGTCGTTGATCAGCTCCAGCAGGTGCAGGCCGGAGTCACGCATCAACTGCAGCTTGGCCTGCTGGCCGGCGGGAATGGCGGCGTCCATCTGCATCAGCTGCGTGAAGCCCAGGATGGCATTCAGCGGCGTGCGGAACTCGTGGCTCATGGTCGCCAGGAAGCGGCCCTTGGCCTGGTTGGCGCTTTCGGCGCGCAGCTTGGCCTCGCTGAGTTCGGCGGTGCGCTCGTTGACGAGTTCTTCGAGGTGGTCGCGGTGGCGGGTCAACTCGGCCTCGGCCTGGCGGCGCAGCGAGATGTCGCTGACCATGCCCTCGATGCGACGCTGGCCGCTCTCGCCCTCAACCCAATGCGCGTTCAGCTCGACCCACAACGGCCGGCCACCCGCGCCGCGAAGCTGCAGTTGGCATTGCTGGATCTTGCCCTGCTCGTTCATGACGGCGGCGACGCGCTGCATCTCGTGCCGGTCAATGCCGGACAGCTCGCGCAGCCGCCGCCCCACGGGGCTTTGCGAACCCAGGCCCAGCATCTGCGTGAAGGCGCGGTTCATGCTGAGCACGCGGCCATCGGCGTCGGCCTGGAAGACGCCCTCGGTCGCGTTCTCGAACAGGCTGCGGTAGCGCGCCTCGCTGGCGCGCAGGCCTTCGGAGCTGAGCTGCACCTGGTCGGCCGCGCTGCGCAGCTTCAGGCTCATGGCGTTGAAGCGCATCGTCAGCTCGCCGATCTCGTCGCCGCGCTCCACGGTCTCCTGCGCACCGAGGTCGCCCTTGGCAACGCGCTGGGCCAGGGCGCCCAGCTTCAGCACCGGCCGGCGCACCAGCCATTGCACGAGCAGGGAGCTGGCGATGACGATGCCGATGACGACGACGGCCAGCAGCTCGACGACGAAGAGGCGGGTGCGGCTGATCTGCTCGTCGATGAGATCACGCGTGACGGTGAGAACGGCCGAGGCGACCTGGGTGCCGGCCGTGTCAGCCGCGGGCTGGTAGGTGATGGCGAACTCGCGTCGCAGCGGCCCCACGGCCGGGGTGTCGCGGCCGCGCCGCGCCTGGCCGCCGCGCAGGCCCAGGCCCTTGAGCTCGATGGCATGCACCTCGGGGTCGGCCATGACGGCGTCGAGCAGGTTCTCGATGGCGACATGGTCTAGGTTCCAGATCGGGCCCGCGAAACCGCGCTCGATGAGGCCGGCCATGCGCGCCTCGCGCTGGCGCAGGCCGGCCATCAGCTCGGCCTCTTCGTGTGTCGTCCAGTACCAGCCCACCGCCAGCACCAGCAGGCTCGCAACCAGCGCAATGCCGGCCGTCAGGCGCGTCTGTATGCCGATGCTGATCGGTGCCAACGCCATCCCCTCTCCCCCGGTGCAGCCTTGTCAGGCCATGCGGCGAGCATAAATGCTGTGGCGCCGCGAATTTCCTGCCCGCTCAGCTCTTGGCCGCCGTCTTCTTGGCTGCCACCTTCTTGGCAGCAGGCGCCTTGGCAGCGCGCGGCTCGAACTCGAAGATGACCTTGCCTTCCTTCTTGTCATAGGCCAGGAAGGCCTTGAACTTGCGGCGCGTCTTGTTGGAGACGAAGTTTTCCAGCAGGTCGGTCTTGCCGTTGGCCAGCAGCTTGTGCACCTGGGCCGGCTCGATGGGCTGGGTCAGGATGACCTTGCCGGTCTTGAAGTCGCAGGTGACGGTGGCACCGACCGAATGCTCACAGACGTAGTTGGCGCCGTGCTCGTAGACGTGGCCCTTGCACTTGGGGCAGGCCCCGAGCGAGTTCTGGCCGGAAAAGTCCACCGGTTCGCCATCGCCCTCGGCCTTCTTGGCGTCCTCGCCGAAGTCGAATTCCAGCTTCCAGTTGGCGATCTCGTCGTCGTACACCAGCGCCAACTCGGCCGTGAAGGGCCAGCCCGCCTTGGAGCGGAAGCCTTCCAGCGGGCCGATCTTCTTGTTCGCCAGGAAGGTCTCGACCTCGTTCAGCTCAAAGCTGCGGCCGCCCGGGATCTTGCCGATGGAGAAGCCGCAGGCGTCCTCACCCGTGCCGCTCTTGCCGGTGCAGGTGAAGCGCCGATAGTTCTCTTTCACGATGCCGCCGCACTTGGGGCAGGGCGTCTTCAGCGTCGCATAGTCGCCGGGGATGGTGTCGCGGTCATAGCCCTTGGCCTTGGCGACCATCTTCTCGGTCATGGCCGCGATCTCGGCCATGAAGACCTCGCGCTTCAGGCGCCCCTTCTCCATCTCGGCCAGCTTGTATTCCCAGTCGCCGGTCAGTTCGGGCTTGGTCAGGTCCTCCACGTCCAGGCCGCGCAGCAGCGTCATCAGCTGGAAGGCCTTGGCGGTCGGGATCAGCTCGCGGCCCTCGCGCAGCATGTACTTCTCGCTGATCAGGCCTTCGATGGTGGCCGCGCGCGTGGCTGGCGTGCCCAGGCCCTTCTCGGCCATGGCCTCGCGCAGCTCGTCGTCGTCGATGAGCTTGCCGGCGCCTTCCATGGCGGACAGCAGCGTCGCTTCGGTGTAGCGCGCCGGCGGCTTGGTCTGCAGCGCCTTCACGTCCACGCTCTCGGTGCGCACGACTTCGTTCGGCTGCACCGGTACGAGGTTGGCGTCTTCATCGTCCACGTCCTTGCCGTAGACGGCCAGCCAGCCCGGCTTGACCAACACCTTGCCGTTGGTCTGGAAATGATGCTTGTTGTCGATTTTCGAGATACGCGTCGTGACCAGGAACTCGGCCGGCGGGAAGAACACCGCCAGGAAGCGCTTGACGACCATGTCGTAGAGCTTGGCCTCGATCTCGGTCAGGGCCTTGGGCGCCTGCAGCGTCGGGATGATGGCGAAGTGATCCGACACCTTGGCGTTGTCGAAGACCTTCTTCGTCGGCTTGATATAGCCCTCCTTCAGCGACGTGGCGGCATGCTGGGACAGCGCGGCCAGCGGGCCGGGCAGGTCCTCGGTCGCCAGCATCTTGGCCGTGTCCTTGGCCACGGCCACGTAGTCCTCGGGCAGGAAGCGCGAGTCCGTCCGCGGGTAGGTCAGCACCTTGTGCTTCTCGTACAGCGCCTGGGCGATGGACAGCGTCGTCTTGGCCGAGAAGCCGAAGCGCGAATTGGCCTCGCGCTGCAGCGTCGTCAGGTCGTAGAGGCCGCCGCAGCTCGTGGTGCTGGGCTTGCTTTCCTCGGTGACGACGGCGGGCTTGCCGAGCACCGCCTTGGCGATCTCGTCGGCCTCTCCTTGAGTCCAGAGCCGGTCGGCCCGGCGCTCCAGGTCGTCGTTCTTCTTCCACGCGGGGTCGAACCACTTGCCTTCGTACTGGCCGGCCTGGGCGTCGAAGTTGGCGCGCAGCTCCCAGTAGTCGCGGGCGACGTGCTTGCGGATCTTTTCCTCGCGCTCGACAACGACCGACAGCGTCGGCGTCTGCACGCGGCCCACCGTGGTCAGGAAGAAGCCGCCGTCGCGCGAGTTGAAGGCCGTCATGGCCCGCGTGCCGTTGATGCCCACCAGCCAGTCGGCCTCGGAGCGGCAGCGCGCGGCGTCGGCCAGCGGCAGCATCTGCGCGTCGCTGCGCAGCTTCTCGAAGCCCTCGCGGATGGCGGCGGGCGTCATGGACTGCAGCCACAGCCGCTCGATGGGCTTGTTGAGCTTGCCCTTGGCCGGCTGGGCGTACTGCTCGATGAGGCGGAAGATCAGCTCACCCTCGCGGCCCGCGTCGCAGGCGTTGATCAGCGCCGTCACGTCCTTGCGGCGGATCAGCTTGGCCAGCGCGTTGAGCCGGCCCTTGTTCTTGTCGATCGGGTTGAGGTCGAAATGCGGCGGGATGACGGGGAGGTTGTTGAAGCTCCACTTGCCGCGCTTGACGTCGAACTCCTCGGGCGCCGCGATCTCCACCAGGTGGCCGACGGCCGAGCTGACGACGTACTGCTCGTTCTCGAAGTGGTCGTCGTGCTTGTCGAACTTGCCCGCCACGGGTGTCAGCGCGCGGACGATGTCCTGCGCGACGGAGGGCTTCTCGGCAATGATCAGAGTCTTGCTCATCGGTCTTTCAATCAGTTGTCAGTTCGTCTTCCCGGGCCGAGCGCCGGGCCGTTCCCAAGCCGGCCCGCCGGGCGATGTGCACGCGGCTCGAAGCCGCGTGTATCGCCGTCCCCTCGGGGGACCGGCCAAGGTAGTCCTTGGACGAGGGGTCTCATTCTTGCTGCCTACAATCCGGGCCTCGCGCGCACGCCTACGCACACGCGCACCCATGAAATCACCGTACCACAGCGCCGATGACTGCCAAATCCCCGCGTCCTGCCCCGCGCCGCAAGATCGAAGTCCGTGATTCCGGCGTGCATGGCCGGGGGGTTTATGCAGCAGCTCCCATCGCCGCCGGTGCGCGCATCATCGAGTACACCGGCGAGCGCATCACCTGGGAGCAGGCGGTTGACCGCCATCCGCACGACCCGGCCCAGCCCAACCACACCTTCTACTTCCACCTCGACGGCGGCCTCGTCATCGATGCGCTGTATGGCGGCAATGACGCGCGCTGGATCAACCACGCCTGCGAGCCCAACTGCGAAGCCGACGAGGTCGATGGCCGCGTCTTCATCCAGGCCCTGCGCGATCTGGAGCCCGGCGAGGAGCTCTTCTACGACTACGGCCTGGTGCTGGACGAGCGCCACACGGCCAAAGTCAAGAAGCAGTTCGCCTGCTGGTGCGGCGCGCTGACCTGCCGCGGCACCATGCTCGCCCCCAAAACCCGCAAGTCGGGGCGCTGACCCGATGGAACGGCGCCACCTCGCCGAATGCGGCTCGACCAACACCGAGGCGCTGGCGCATCTGCGTGAGGGCGGCGGGGCGCTGCTGGTTTCGGCCTCGCGCCAGACCGCGGGTCGTGGGCGCCTGGGCCGGGCTTGGCTGACTGAACAGGGGGGGGATGACGCCGCGCTGACTTTCTCCATCGCCTTGCCACTGCCGGCCGCGCTTGACCTGAGCGGCCTGTCCCTCGCCGTGGGTTGCACGGTGGCCGATGCGCTGGACCCGGCGGGCCGGCACATCCAGCTCAAATGGCCCAATGACCTCTTCCTGAATGGCGCCAAGCTAGGCGGCATCCTCATCGAGACCGTGCCGTTGCCGGTGGACCAGCGCGGCGTCGTCATCGGCATCGGCCTCAACCTGCGGCCCTTGCCCGAAGGCGCCGACCGCACCGCCTTTGCCAGCGGCCACGCGGCGCTGCAGACGCTGGACCCGGCCGCCACCACGCATGCCACGCTGGACCGCCTGGCTCCTGCGCTGCGTGGCATGCTGGCTGATTTTGAAACTCTGGGCTTTGCGCCCTGGCAGGCGGCATTCGCGCGCCGCGACCTCGCGGGCGGCCAGCGTGTGCGCGTCGGCGAGCAGGCCGGCACCGCACGCGGCGTCAGCGAGCGTGGTGAACTGCTGCTGGAAACCGCCGCTGGCCTTTTGCCCTGCAGCGGTGGTGAACTGAGCCTGAGACTAGAGAAGGTATGAACGAACCCGACACGCCCGCTCGTAGCGCGCCAACGACCCCACTCGTCGTTGCAAATGCTCGCCGTAGCCCGAGCTACGGCTGTGCTTTGCGCCTAGATTGGAGCCGTTGGACGCGCCCCGCTCGGACGCGCCGGGGCCATTCACACCTTCTGGAGACCCGCCTGTGATGCGTATCGTCGTGTTGGTACTGCTGGCGGTGAACGCCGTCTTCCTCATCTGGTCGCGCGGCTGGCTGGACACCGTCACGGGCCTGCCGGCCGAGGGCGGCCGCGAGCCGCAGCGCGTCAAGGCCCAGCAGCATCCCGAACGCATCCAGCCCCTGGCCGCCAGTGCGGCCGCCGTCGCCGCCCAGCGCAGCTGCCTGGAACTGGGCCCGCTCGATGGCGATGCGGCCCTCGCCGCCGCCCAGGCCGCCTTGAAGGCTGCCGGTGCTGAGGCCCAGGTGCGCAGCAGCGAGCAGCCGGGCGTGTGGGTGGTGGCGACCATCAAGCTCGCCGACCCCGAGTTCCGCGCCCGCAAGGAAGCCACCTACAAGCAACTGCGTATCAACTTCGAACCGCTGGACGGCCTGCCCGCCGAGCAACCGGCCTTCGTGCTCAGCAAGCACCCCAGCCAGGCCGAGGCGAACGCCCAGGCCGAGAACTTCGACAAACGCGGCCTCAAGGGCCTGCGCGTGCTGACGCTGAAGGCGCCGCTGGCTCGCCACAGCCTGGTCATCAATCAGGCCGACGGCCTGCTCGCGGCCCGGCTCAAGGCGTCAAAGGACGCGGCCCTGGCCGTCGGTTTCAAGGCCTGCAGTGCGGCGCCCGCCGCAGCCGCATCAGCGGCCAGCAGCTGAGCGTCGCAGCGCCAACGCCGCCAGCAACAGACCAGCCAGCCAGGCCGCGCTGGCCGCGCCGCCGCCGCCACCACCCGACGAGCCGCTCGACGAAGACGCTGCCGCGACACTGATCGTCGCCGACTGGCTGTAGACGACACCGGCGTTGTCGGTCAGGTCGGCGCGCACCGTGAAGCTGCCGGCCGCCGTCGGCGTGATCGTCGCCGTGGCCGTGCTGGCGCCAGAGGCAAAGGCCGTCACGATGCCGCCGCCATCGACCAGCACCCAGGCCGTGGAGGCGACCGAGCGGTCCCCGGGCAGGCCGGTGGCCGTGACGGTCAGTGTCAGCGTCTGGCCAGCGGTCAGGCCGCTCGCCGGGCTTGGCGTGATGGTCACCGTCGTGCCGTTCAGCGCCTGGGTCGCGGCCACGGCCGCAGCGGCGTCCACCATGCCGGCGCCGCAGGTGCTGGTCGTGCAGTAGCACTCGTCCTGCGCCGTGGCACTGGGTGCCTTGCATTGCGGCGGGTTGCCATCCGCGGCGCTGCCGCCCCCGCTTGTCGGGAAGGGGCGCGCCGTGCTCTTGAGGATCTGCGTTGCCTCGGCCGAGGTCAGACCCGGACGCACGGAGGCCATCAGCCCGACGATGCCACTGACGATGGGTGCCGAGAAGCTCGTGCCTACCGAGGCGCCGCTGCCGGTGTAGGTGTCTGCGCCCGCCACTGGCGTCGTCGTGCCCGAGTTGGTCGTGCTGACCATGGGATAGAGGCAGGCTTGGTTGGTCAGCGTGTTGATGCAGTTGCCGCCCGGCGCGGCGATGGTCACCTCCGTACCGAGGCTGGAGAAGCCGACCTTGGTGCCGACATGACGCAGCGCCGCCACCGTAATGACGCCGGGGCAGTTGCCCGGCAGGCCGACGGCCTGGCCTTCGGAATTGCCGGCCGCGACGACGATGGTGGCACCGGCCGCGTTGACCTGGCTGATGACGTCACGGTAGAGAGCGCCCGTGCCCGTGGTGCCACAGGTCCCGCTGCCGCCCAGGCTCATATTGAGCACCTTGGCCTTATTCGCATTGGCCGGCAAGCCCGGCACGGCAATGCCGGCAGCCCACTTCATGCCAGCCATGATGTCGCTGTCATAACCGCCGCATTTGCCCAGCACACGCACGGGCAGGATCTTCAGGCCCCAGCCGACGCCGGCCATGCCCAAGCCATTGTTGCTGCTGGCGGCGATCAGGCCGGACACACGGGTGCCGTGCCAGGAGCTATTGCCGATGTCGCTGCTGTCGCAGCCACTGCCCAGGGCGCCGCCGTTGATATCGGTCTGGCTGACCCAGTCGCCCGGGTCGGACGGGTCGTTGTCAGCACCGCCACCGTCATTGGCGATGGCAATCGACGTCGCTTGCTGGCTGTTGCCGGCGCTGCCGAAGCCGATCATGTCGTAGCCGCTGACGAATTGACCCGACAGGTCGGGGTGATCCAGGCGCACGCCGGTGTCCAGCACGGCGACTATCGTTGTGGCGGTGCCGGTCGTGGTGTCCCACGCTGCCGGCGCATTGATGCTGGAGACAACCTGGCCCGGCGTGGCGCTGGGCTTCTTCAAGTACCACTGGTCGATGGTGCGGGCCTGCACACCACCGACGGTCGATTCAGGGTTCACGTCCGCGCCACCGAACAGCGGGTCGTTGGGGAGGCGGGCATGCTTGCGGCGTTGGTCGACGACCACCAGCTCGACCTCGGCATCGGTGGCCAGCTTCTTTGCCAGCGCGGCACCGGTCATGCCCTTGGCGATGACCACATGGGTGCGCTCGTCCAGGCTGATGCCGGCCGCCAGCCGCTGGCCGCTGCGCAGGCCCAGGGCCGTCGCGCGCGTCTGCGCCACCTCGCGCGCCTCGGCCCGGGTGGCCCGCAAGGCCAAGGCCTTCGCGCGCACGCTGTCGGCCTGAGGCTTGAAGCGCACGATGACGCGGGCTTCGGTGTCTGGCGTCTGGGCCAGCACGGGCGCGGCCATCACGGTCAGGGCGGCGATCAGCAGCGGACGCAAGGACTTCATGACGGCGAGCTCGAACGGGCGGGGCGGCCAGTTTAGGCGCGCCCTTGTGAAGCAATCGCAAACAAGTGTGGGGCGCAAGAAAGCAGAAAGGCCAGCCGATCGCGAGATCGACTGGCCTTTTCAGCGGTATTCGGGCCGAGCGACGGGCCGCCCCTAGCCGGCCCGCCTGGCGATGTGCTTGCCGGTCGATCCGGCAAGCATCGCCGTCCCCTTGGGGGACCGGCTAGTCTGGCCCGCGTTCAGCGCGGCAGACTGGACGAGGGGCTCACGCAGCCACCACGCGGGCCATTTCGAGGACCTTGTTCGAATAGCCCCACTCGTTGTCGTACCAGGACACCAGCTTGACGAAGGTGCTGTCCAGCGCGATGCCGGCGTCGGCATCGAAGATGGAGGTGCGGGCGTCACCGCGGAAGTCGGTCGCAACGACCTTGTCCTCGGTGTAGCCCAGCACGCCCTTGAGCGCGCCTTCGCTTTGCGCCTTGAACTCGGCGCAGATCTCTTCGTAGCTGGCGTCCTTCAGCAGCTCGACGGTCAGGTCGACGACCGACACGTCGCTGGTGGGCACGCGAAAGCTCATGCCGGTCAGCTTCTTGTTCAGCTCGGGGATGACCTTGCCGACGGCCTTGGCGGCGCCCGTGCTGCTCGGGATGATGTTCTCGAGGATGCCGCGGCCGCCGCGCCAGTCCTTGTTGCTCGGGCCGTCGACGGTCTTCTGCGTCGCGGTGGTGGCGTGCACGGTGGTCATCAGGCCGCGCTTGATGCCCCACTTGTCGTTCAGCACCTTGGCCAGCGGGGCCAGGCAGTTGGTGGTGCACGACGCGTTGGAGATGATGGCTTCGCCGGCGTACTTGGTGTGGTTGACACCGAAGACGAACATCGGCGTCTCGTCCTTGGAGGGGGCCGAGAAGATGACCTTCTTGGCGCCTGCGGCCAGGTGCTTCTCGCCGCCGGCCTTGTCCAGGAAGATGCCGGTGGCTTCGATGACGATGTCGGCACCCGCCTCGGCCCACTTCAGCTCGGACGGGTCCTTGACCGCGGTCAGGCGGATGCGCTTGCCGTTGACGATCAGGGTGTTGCCGTCCACGGCCACTTCACCGTCGAACTTGCCGTGCACGCTGTCGTACTTGAGCATGTAGGCCAGGTAGTCGGGCTCGAGCAGGTCGTTGATTGCGACGACCTCGATGTCCTTGAAATTCGCCACGGCGGCACGGAACACCATGCGCCCGATGCGGCCGAAGCCATTGATGCCGATCTTGATGGTCATGGAACTGTCTCCAGAGGATGAAAAATTCGGTGCGGGCGCGATTCTCGGCGATTCGCGGTACGGGGTGGTTTCAGGGCGATTTCAGCCACCGGTCGCGGCGGCAAACCGGCCGCAGGGAATGTCGATGACCATGGATTCATCGAACAGCCAGTCCTGCGAACGCGAGTCCAGCTCCATCTCCAGCCCGGCCAGCCAGCGCAGGAATTCCAGGCGGTTGGGATCGGGTCGTCCGAGCTCGAAAGCTGTGTTGGGCAGGTGAGGCCGACGTTGCGTCCAGGTCACCTTGAAGGGGCAGGCCATGGTGTCGAAATCAAACGAAGCGTCCAGGGTCCGGCGGCCTTTCACCCAGCCCATGAACTTGGCCAGCGGCACCTCGGCCTCGCGGAACTTCGGCGGCTTGGCGGACGTGAAGACGTACTGGAAGAGCTGCTCGAAGGCAAATGGGGGATCGCCTGCCTGCCGGCAGGGCATCCGGTATTGCTCCAGGTATTCCTGGATCGCCTTCTGCGGTCGTGGGCCGGCGTTGGAGTAAAGGACCTGAACCTTGGGCGGCTGTTGGCCGTCGCCGTCGAAGCGGGCCACCACCAGGGTCTTGACGATGGGGCCCTCCATCTGCGAATACACGAAATCGGGCGCCTTGCGCGGCATGACCACACACTTCTGCGTCGCGGCCTGCTCCGATCACCCCCGTGCCGCCGATATCCGCACCGGCGCATCGCCGGCGAATACGAATTCCTGGACAGCCGCGAGCGGGGCAGCGCCCGCAGGCAGGCAGGGCAGGCGATGGCCCTTGAGATAGTCGAAAACCTCGTCCTGCATGGACTCATCGGCCGTGTTGGCCAGCACCTCCACGCGCGGGGCCGCGTCCGGGCGCTCGAACAGCAGCTTCACCCGCACCATCCGTGAACTCGACGGTTGACCGCGCAAGGCCTCCCGCTTTTCCCTCGGCAGCTGAGGGAGTGCGTTGGCATTGAGCAGGCAGGCCAGCATCTGGTCGGCCCTGTCATCCGGCCTTGGCACCTGGCCCTGAGCCGCCAATGTGCACAGCCCTGCCGCCAAAAGAATGATGAAGTCGCGCATTGCATCTCCTGCCGCCATGACCGGAGGTTTTACCGCAAGACCGCCGCGTTATTCCTTCTTCAGCACCGCCTTGACGGTCGCGGCCACGTTCTTCGGCGTGCAGCCAAAGTGCTTGTACAGCACACCGGCCGGCGCGGACTCGTCGAAGGTGTCGATACCGACGACGGCGTCGACACCGTATTACCACCAGAAATCGCTGACTTCAGGTCAAGCCCTTCTCCTGCAAACTGGCCAGCACGGCCGAGAGCTCGCGCTCCACCGCCTGCAGCAGCGGCTCCAGGCCCACCGCTTCGACGCCCTGGCTGCAGGCTTCCTCCAGCGCGGTGGCGGCACGCTGCAGGGCGGGCATGCCCAGGCTGCCCGCGACGCTCTTCAGGTCGTGCGCGCAGCGCAGGGCGGCCTTGCCATCACCGCGCTCACGGGCCGCCCGCAAGCGCACGACGATGTCGCTCTCACGCTCGCGGAACAGCGCCAGCAAGCGCCGATACAGCGCCTCGTCACCCATCAGCGCGGCCAGGCCGGCGCCCATGTCCAGGGCCGCGGGCGGCGCCTGCGGCGCGGGCGCGGGCAGCGCCGGACGCACCCAGCGCGCCAGCGTGGCGAACAGCTCGTCAACGCGGATGGGCTTGGGCACATGGTCGTTCATGCCCGCCTCCAGCGCCTTCTGGCGGTCGCCGGCCATCGCGTTGGCCGTCATCGCGATCACCGGCAGGTCCTGCAGTTCCGGGCGGCGGCGCAGTTCGCGCGTCGCCTCGTAGCCGTCCATCACCGGCATCTGGCAGTCCATCAGCACGGCCTCGAAGCGCTCGCGCGCGAGGATCGCCAGCGCCTCCTGGCCGTCGCCGGCGATGTGTACGACGATGCCGGCGCGGTTCAGAAGGTCGCGCGCGAGCTCCTGGTTGATGGGGTTGTCCTCGACCAACAGGACGCGCGCGCCGGCCAGCCCGGCCTGGCGCGCCTGCAGCAGTTCGTGGCGCTGCACGTTGCGGCTGAGCCCGGCACGCGGACGGCCCAGCGCATTGGCGCAGGCGTCCAGCAGGCCCGAGGGCGTGACCGGCTTGGCCAGCAGCCCTGCCACCAGCAGCCCGCGTGCGGTGAGCTGGCGTTCGGCCTCGTCGCGGTTGAAGGCAGTCACCATCAGCACCGTCGGCGGAGCGTGCCTGCCGGCGGCCTGCCCCAGCCGTTCCAGGCAGCCGATGCCATCCAGGACCGGCATGTGCCAGTCCAGCAGCAACAGCCTGAACGGCCGGTCCTCGGCGTCGGCCTGCGCCACGGCCTGCAGTGCCGCAACGCCATCCGCCGCCGTCTCGGCCTCCAGGCCGAAGGCCGTCGCCAGCGTGTGCAGCAGCTCGCGTGCCGCCGGATGGTCGTCGACGACCAGCATGCGCATGCCGTGCAGTTCGTTGTCCTGCGGCGCTGGCGCCGCCCCGGGCTGCAGGCCCAGGGGCAGGCTGAAGTGGAAGCAGCTGCCGCGCCCGGGCTCGCTGTCCAACCCGATCTCGCCGCCCATGCGCTCCACCAGGTGGCGGCAGATCGCCAGGCCCAGCCCCGTGCCGCCGTAGCGCCGGCTGGTCGACGCATCGGCCTGCGTGAAGGGCTGGAACAGGCGCGCGACGGCCTCGGGCGCGAGGCCGATGCCGCTGTCGCACACCTCGAAGCGCAGCGTCACGCGCTGGCCTTCGCGCGCCGTCTCGGCCACCGCCACCGTGACCTCGCCCTGCTCGGTGAACTTGACCGCGTTGTTGCTCAGGTTCAGCAGGATCTGGCCCAGCCGCGACGGGTCGCCGACGAGCGCGGTTGGCAGCGTGGGCGACAGCGCGAACAGCAGCTCCAGCCCCTTTTCCTCGGCGCGCATGCCCACCAGCGTGGCGAGCTGGTCCAGCACGTCGCCGAGCTGGAAGGGGATCTCCTCGATCTCCAGCCGGCCGGCTTCGATCTTCGAGAAGTCGAGGATGTCGTTGATGATCCCGAGCAGCGACTCGGCGGCACGGTGCACCTTGTCGACGTAGTTGCGCTGGCGCGCGTCCAGGCCGGTCTGCAGCGCCAGGTAGGACATGCCGAGGATGGCGTTCATCGGCGTGCGGATCTCGTGGCTCATGTTGGCCAGGAACTCGCTCTTGGCCCGCGTGGAGGCCTCGGCGGCGTGCTGGGCGCTGGCCAGCTCTTCGGTGCGCTCGCGCACGCGCTGCTCCAGCCCTTCGGCCACCTCGCGCGCGACGCGGGTGCGCTCGTCGAGCCGCGCCTGGAGCGCGATCTCGAAATGGCGGTGCAACTGGCGCATGCGCAGGCGGTAGGCCAACCACAGCGCCGTCAGCAGCAGCACGGCGACCGCGGCGCGGAAGTACCAGGTGGCATACCACGGCGGCGGCACGTGGATCTTGAGCGGCACCGCGCTCTCGCTCCAGTCCCCGCGGGTGCCGCGCGCCTGGACGAGGAAGGTGTAGTCGCCCGGCGGCAGCATCGTGTATGTCGCGTTGCGCCGCGCGCTGTCCGTGTCGTTCCACTTCGTCTCGAACCCTTCGAGCCGGTACCGGTAGCGGGTGTGCGCCGGGTCGACATAGTTCAAGGCGGCGAAGTCGAAGGACGCGATGCTGCGCGGTTCCAGCGCCAGCGCAGAAGCAGACCAGATCGGCTGCTGCAGCGGCGTGCTGCCTGGCAGCACCGACTCGCCGAACAGGCGGAAGTCGGTCAGGAACACCGGCAACGTGCGCTTGCGGTCGACGACCTGGCCGGGGATGAACGCCACCAGCCCCTTCTGCGAGCCGAAGAACAGCTCCCCGCTTGAACTCCTGGCGGCCACCACGGGGTTCGCGAACCGGTCGGTCAGCAGGCCGTCGGACGCGCGGTAGTTCGTGAAGGTCCCGGTGCGCGGGTCGAACCGCGACAGCCCGTTCGGCGTGCTGACCCACAGCTGTCCATCGTCGTCTTCCAGGATGCCGAACACGCTGTCCGCGGGAAGGCCGGCGCGCGAGTCGTACGAGGTGAACGTGCCGTCGCGGGGATCGAGCTTGACCAGCCCGCGGAAGGTCCCGGCCCACACCGTCCCGGCGCGGTCGACGTGGACCGCATTGACGCGTTGATGGCCCGGCGGACGCGCGGCGCGGAGTTCCGCATCGAAGACCTTGAAGGTGCTCGTGCGGGGATCAAAACGGTGCAGGCCGTGAGATGACGTCGCCAGCCACAGCACACCGCTGGCGTCCTCCGTGATCGAGCGGTACTGGACCAGGGTGCCAGGCTGCGGGCTGAAGGTCGAGAACCTTTCCGTCGCCGGCTCCCAGCGGCTCAGGCCGAAGTCCGTGGCGACCCACAAGGTGTTGCCGCGATCAACCCACAGTGCCGTGATGCGGTCGTGGTTCAGCGAACGCGGGTCCGATGCGACGTGGGTGTACGCCGTGTAGCGCTGCGTGCGGCGATCGAAGCGGATCAGGCCGTTGCCATACGTGCCCAACCAGAGGTCGCCCGCGTGATCCGCAATCGCCCGGACGCCCCGCGCGAACACCGGCAGGTCGATCTGTGTCGCCTGATCGGTCGTGCGGTCGACGCGGTTCAGGCCGCGGTCCGTGCCGATCCACAGCGTCTGGTCGTTCTCGGCGTAGGCGGCAGTCACCGCGCCCTTGGCCAGACTGTGCGGGTCCGCCTGCTGGTGGCGGTAGGACCGGAAACGCGGGTGCTCGGTGTCGAAGCGGTAGACGGTCCCCGTCCTCGTCGTCGACCAGAAGCTCCCGTCGCGGTCCCGGAACAGGCCAACGACGAGGTCGCCGCGCAAGCCGTCGGGGTCGTCGGGGTCGCTCTGGTACCAGAGCGCCTGAGTGCGGTCCGGCGTCAGCTTCACGAGGCCCAGCTTGCTGGTGCCGAGCCAGAGTGCGTGGTCGTCGTCCTCCTGGATCGACACGACGCCGGAGGAGGCGTTCGGCGCCAGCCCGCCGCCCCGCAACGCATAGACGGTGACGGCGCCGCTGGCCACGTCGACCGAGGCAAGGTCCCCGCCGGAGGAGAGGCCAAACCACAGCATGCCCCGGCTGTCCAGGAACGGCTTGGACGGGAATCCCGTGGCGACGACTTTGCGCCCGGGACTGGTCTCCAACCGAATGTGTCGCCTGACCTCGCCCGAGCGCCGGTCCAGCACGTAGAGGCCCTCGGTGCTGGTGACCCAGAGCGTGCCGTCGCGCAGTGCCAGCGTCGCGATGACGCGCGTCTCGCCGAGCCCGGGCGTGTAGCGCGGCCGATGGCAGGTCGTCTTCGACGTGACCGGGTCCAGGGCCGTCACGCCGTCGTCCGTCGCGAGCCAGATCAGGCCGTCCGGGTCCTCGCTGATGTCGTGGGTGATCGCCACGGTGCCGCAGGCTTCGTTGGGTGACCGGTACTGTTTGAAGCTGCCGGTCGCAGGGTCATAGCGGCTGAGCGAATCGTCGGCGCCGATCCACAGCCGGCCCGCGTGGTCCTTGAACAGCGACTGGCCAATGATGAAGCCGACGCTGCTCGCGCGCTGGTCCGCCGGGACCTTCATGAAATCGTAGCCGTCGTAGCGCCGCAACCCGTCCTCGGCGCTCAGCCACAGGAAGCCGAACTCGTCCTGCACCATCCGCTGGACCGCCACGGACGCAAGGGGCGACGGCAGCGGGTAGAACGGCATTGGCGCGCCGGCGACGAGCGGTACGTCGACGACGCGGATGTCCTGAGCGCAAGCGGCCCTGCAGGTGGCGAGCGCAGCAAGCGCGGTGAACAACGCGACGAAATTGCATAGCCGTGCGCTGATGGCGCGCCAGCCCCTCGAACGCGCACGAAACAAATCGCCAGTCGCCAACGCCAGCCCTCCAGAGCCCCCGGAATCAAGGGCCATTGGATGTCTGTCCGGGAACCCCGGCTATCGGCATTCACCCGCTGCGCCGGGCAGGCCCGCGGCGGCGCCCCCGAGCCCCTGATGTCCATCGCCACCCCCTGACCGCACATGGCCCGGGGCGCGACGGCATCACTTCTTCTTCAGCACCGCCTTGACGGTCGCCGCGACGTTCTCGGGCGTGAAGCCGAAGTGCTTGAACAGCACGCCGGCCGGGGCGGACTCGCCGAAGGTGTCAATGCCGACAACCGCGTCGACACCGTACTTCCACCAGAAGTCGCTGACGCCCATCTCGACGGCCACGCGCGGCAGGCCCTTGGGCAGCACGCTCTTCTTGTAGTCCTTGTCCTGGCGGTCGAAAACGCTGGTCGACGGCATGGAAACCACGCGCACCTTGATGCCCTCGTCGGCCAGCAGCGCCTTGGCGGCCATGGCCAGCTGCACCTCGGAGCCCGTGGCGATGATGACGGCCTCGGCCTTGCTGTTGCCCTTGGCGCTCACGGGGTCGAATAGCACATAGGCGCCCTTGGCGATCTCGTCGACATTGGTCTTGGGCGAGTAGGTCAGGTTCTGGCGGCTCAACGCCAGTAGGCTCGGGCGCTGGGCGTTGCCGATGGCCATGGTCCAGGCGACGACGGTCTCGGTCGTGTCGGCCGGGCGCCAGACGTCCAGGCCCGGGATCAGGCGCAGCGAGGCGACATGCTCGATGGACTGGTGGGTCGGGCCGTCTTCGCCCAGGCCGATGGAGTCGTGCGTCATCACGTGGATGACGCGGGCCTTCATCAGTGCGGCCATGCGGATGGCGTTGCGGCTGTAGTCGCTGAAGGTCAGGAAGGTGCCGCCGTAAGGGATGAAGCCGCCGTGCAGCGCGACGCCGTTCATGATGGCGGCCATGCCGAACTCGCGCACGCCGTAGTTGATGTGGCGGCCGTTGTTGGGCGTGCCGTCGGCGGCGATGCGCAGGGCCGGCGTGCTGCTGGTGTTGGTCAGGTTGGAGCCGGTCAGGTCGGCGCTGCCGCCGAGCAGCTCGGGCAGGGCGAGCGTGAAGGCTTCCAGCGCCAGTTGGCTGGCCTTGCGGCTGGCGACGGTCTGCGCTTCGGCATGGGCCTTGACGACGGCGTCGACGGCGATCTGCGCGAAGTTGGCGGGCAGCACGCCGGCCATGCGGCGCTGGAATTCGGCGGCCAGCTCGGGGTGGGCTTCGGCATAGGCGTCGAAGCGGCTGTCCCACTCGGCCTCAACCTTGTCGCCACGTTCCTTGGCATCCCAGGCGGCATAGACCTCGGCCGGCACGGCGAAGGGCTCGTGTTCCCAGGCGAGGGCCGCGCGGGTCAGCTTGATCTCTTCGGCGCCGAGCGGTTCGCCGTGGGCCTTGCTGGTGTTGGCACGGTTGGGCGAGCCCTTGCCGATGGCCGTCTTGGCGATGATCAGCGTGGGCTTGTCCTGGCTCTCCTTGGCCTTGCCGATGGCGTCGTCCAGGGCGTCGACGTCATGGCCGTCCACCGGGCCGATGACGTGCCAGCCATAGGCCTGGAAGCGCTTGGCGGTGTCGTCGGCGAACCAGGGCGCAACCTGGCCGTCGATGGAGATGCCGTTGTCGTCGTAGATGGCGATCAGCTTGTTCAGCTTCCAGGCGCCGGCCAGCGACGCGGCCTCGTGGCTGATGCCTTCCATCAGGCAGCCGTCGCCCAGGAAGGCGTAGGTGTGGTGGTCGACGATCTCGTGGCCTTCGCGGTTGAAATCGCGCGCCAGCAGCTTCTCGGCCAGGGCCAGGCCCACGGCGTTGGTCACGCCCTGGCCCAGCGGGCCGGTGGTCGTCTCGATGCCCGGGGTGATGCCCACTTCGGGGTGGCCCGGCGTCTTGCTGTGCATCTGGCGGAAATTGCGCAGCTCGTCGATGGGCAGGTCATAGCCCGTCAGGTGCAGCAGCGCGTAGATCAGCATCGAGCCGTGGCCGTTGGACAGCACGAAGCGGTCGCGGTTGGCCCAGTGCGGGTTGGCCGGGTTGTGCTGCAGATGGTGGCCCCACAACGCGACGGCGATGTCGGCCATGCCCATGGGTGCGCCCGGGTGGCCGGAGTTGGCCGCCTGCACCGCGTCCATCGCGAGGGCGCGGATCGCGTTGGCCATGAGGGTGGGGGAAGCGGTCGATGCAGTCATGGCCGGGGCTTTCTTGGGGCTGAAGGGCAAAACCAGGGATTTTACGGGGGTGGTTCGATTGACTTGATCCAGCGCAAGACCGCCCGCGCGGCGAAGCGCGACGCTTGGCGCATGACCACGCCCATGCCCCTGGCCGTGCGCATCATCCGCGCCGAGCACGACGCCCTGGCCGCGATGCTGCGCACCTTGCCCCTGCTGCTCGAGGCCCAGCAGCGCGCCGGCACGCCCTGCGACTTCGGTGCGCTGCGGGCGATGCTGTTCTATGTCGACGAATTTCCAGAACGCTTGCATCACCAAAAAGAAAGCGAGCTGCTGTTCCCCAAGCTGCGCGCGCTGGCGCCCGAACTGCGCGAGACGCTGGACGAACTCGACGCCGACCATGCCCAGGGCGAACGCGCGGTGCGCGAGCTGCAGCACAGCCTGCTCGCCTGGGAGCACATGGGCGAGCCGCGGCGCATGAAGTTCGAGCAGCAGCTCAAGGTCTACACCGCCCGGTACCTGCGCCACATGCGGCGCGAGGAGACCGAGATCCTGCCGCGCGCGGCACGGCTCCTGAGCGCCGCGGACTGGGCCGACCTGGACGAAGCCTTCAGCAGCCACCAGGACCCGCTGGCCCCGCGCCCGGGCCAGCCGGTGGACGAGGCTTACGCGCCGCTACGCCAGCGCATCCTGGCCGCGCTGCCGGCGCCCCTGGGCTGGGGACCGGCGCTTTTAGGTGAACCCCCTTCGTTGAATGGCCCTGTCCAAGGGACTTGAAAGTTCCTCGATGGGCGGTTGAACGCTCCTGTCCACGGCAGCTGAAGGCTTCTCGACGTCGCGCGTCTGGCCGGCTCGCACAATAAAACGAAAGCCGACGTCACCACGGCGCTCGTCGTGGGCGATGCGGTCGACGGCGGCCGAGCGGGTCTGCGGAAAACTGTTGCGGAACGAACCGCCGCGCAGCGCGTGCCAGCCAGTACCGGCTCCTGAGGGGCCTTCCGGGTCGCCCGAGAAGTCGACCGTACGCTGCCCTGGATTCAGCAGGTCGCGACAAATCTCGGCGACGTTGCCGTGCATCTGGAACAGCCCCCATGCGTTGGGAGCCATCCCGGCGACAGGTGCCAGAGCCGAGCTTTCGGCATTCACCTCCGACGGCCCCACGTCGTCGCCGAATGCATATGCCGTTCGCGTCCCTGCCCTGCAGGCGGCTTCCCATTCGGCCTCGCTCGGCAGCCGGATTTCGCAGCCCGGCAGCCGCTGCTGCAACTGCGCCAAGAAGCCCTCGATGTCGTCGACATTGACTCCCGTGACCGGCAGCAACTCGTCGCCACCTGGGGAAGTACTTCCCATCGCCTGGTGCCAGAAACCCAGTGGGCAGGCAGTGTCCGCAATCCAGAAGCCTGCGGCCAGGCTGACCGTGCGCAACTCGCCCTCCTCCGGCGGTCCTTTGGGTGAGCCCATGGCCAGCTTGCCCTTCGGCACCCAGCGCAAACGCTGCTGCAGCCCCGCGATGTGCAATGCAGCGTGCACGCCATAGTGCTCGTCCGAGCCCAGGCTGATGCGGGCATGCGGCGCTACGCCCTCTAGCTGCTGGGTCGCGCAGGCCCAACCGCGCGGAATGGCCCACTCGGCGGCCGAGTAACTCCGCAACGTCGCCAGCCAAACGTCTTTGCCCGCGAGCAACGGCGGCGCAAGCAGGGCAAGGCCGTCACGCGCCCTCACGTCCTGCGCCCAGTCAGGCCGCTTCAGCACACGTTGCACGGGCGAGCCGAAATCGGCCAGCAGGTTAAACGCCGCCACCTGAGACAGATGAGGCCGCAACTCCTGCAGCAGGAACTGGGTCTGATCGGCCGGCGCACCCCGTTCGATCCATTCACTAAGCTGCCCCCTCAGGCGACTGGCGCGCAGCATGCCCCAAAGTGAATGTGAGATCACACGGTCGCGCAGTGCTGCGCCTTCCCGCGAAAGTGCCACCCGCACCAGCTCAAGCTCACCCGAGTTGACGGCTTCGATCAGCGCACGCTCGTTCTCTAGACGGGCTTCCCGAGGCGCGCCTGCCAGCGGCGTCGGTTCTCCCCGTTCCATCAACGTGGCCTCGGGCTCGGACACCGCATCCACCACCTCCGCCGCGGCGGGCACAACGACGATGGCCTCGGGCGCGGCAGGCGGTGCTGGCATCACCGGCGGGGTCATGGGTTCAGTCGGTTGAACCGCGACGGCTGGCATCGCCACCGTGTCCGCAGCACCCTCGAGTTCCGTGAACACCATCAGCGCCCCCAGCTGCGCCCCGGTCAGCGCCGCCTTTTCGTGCAGCTCGCCGACACGCGCCAGCAACTCCAGCAGGTCAAACCCCGAGCGGTTGTGCATGGCCGCCTCGCACAGGTCGGGCAGGCGCAGCAGTACGAGGCGGTACTGCAGCTGGGCCGGTGAATCGACACCCAGCACCTGCAACTGCAAGGCCTTGCGCAGGCCGGCGACATCGCGGAACAGCGCGTCGGTGCGCCAATCGGCCAGCGTGATCAGCAGCCTGGCGCCGTGCAGGCGCAGATAGCGGTACAAGGCCGGCGCAAACAACTGCAGCGCGCAGACGATGGCCAGCCATTCGCGCTTGCGCGGCGTCTTGGCGTCGCCGGCACCCAGAGACTCGGCCAGGGCCAGCAACGAGGTCATGCGGTGCAGCTTGCGTGGCACGCCGGGCGTGATGGCAGCCACCAACGTGGCGAGGTCGTTGGCCTGCGCGGACGCGTCGGCGAACCAGGCCGGCCACTTGTCGGCCAGGAAGTCGCGCGCCGCCGCGCCGGTGGGCCGCGGCAGCCGCACCGGCAGGTGCACGAGCTTCTCCAGGTACTCCGCACCGGTGATGGGCGTCATGCCCTCCTTGCCCTGCAGCGCGTAGTCGCGGTAGCGGTGCGCAATGCCGCGCTCGATGACCTCCTCGTCCAGCGCCAGCACGAAGGCGCAGCCCTCCACCTCCAGGAAGAGCTTGATCGCCTCCAGGACCTCGACGGCCTTGTCGGGCAGGCAGCGGTCGAGGTCGTCGACGAGAAACACCAGGTTGACCTGCACGCCCGGCGCCGAAGCCACCTCACCCGTGAAGAACCAGTCCCAGCCCGTGCGCGAATAGAAGCGCAAGGCGGGCCACAGACCCGTGCCGCGTCGAAGCAGGCGCTGCCGGTGCAGGGTCAGCGCCGAAGGGTTGCGCCCCGTGACGGCCTTGAGCTGTTCGAGGAAGTCGTAGTAGAGGCTTTGCAGCTGGCTGATGGGCGTGTCCAGCCGGCGCGCATTCGCCCTCAGGCGGCGACGCAACTCCAGCACCTCCAGGGCGCCGGGGTTGGGCTTGCCCTCGGCCGGCTTGATGGCTGGCAGCTTGAGCGCGACTCCATGGGCCGTCAGCGCCGCCTGGGCCAGGTCGCGCCCACCGTGCTGGTAGATAACCTGCGCCAGATCGCCCAGCAACATCAGCTGATCCGACAGCCGCTCATGCCGCTTGATGTCGGTGCCCAGGCTGTCGTCGATCGCCTTGCGCAGGCATTGCTGGGCGACCCGCAACAGCGGCACCAGCAGATGCTCCTCACGCTCGAAGCGCCAGGCGTTGAAGGGCACGACGACCGTCAGCACCTGCTCGCCGTTCTTCTGGCTGCGCTTGTCCAGCTCATCGCCGACGGTCTGCAGCAACCGGCTCTTGCCCGCACCCCATTCGCCGAAGACACCGATGACCAGCGCCGGCTCGGTGCTGCTGCCAGCGCCGGGCCTGAGGCTGGCCTCCAGCTCGCTCACGAGGCGCCGGGCCAGAGCTGCGTGACCGAAAGAAAGCGGGGCGGCGGGCTGCATGGCGTCGTTTCGCAAGCCGCCGCCGCGGGCCTCAGCTGCGACCTGAACGCTGCAGCGTCAGCCGCCCGCTGGCGGCCCAGCTGTCCAGCGGCCGGCGCATGTCCTGGCGCAGCTCGTCCTCGCCATCGGCCTTGGCGTCCAGCAGGCCGACCCAGGCGTTGCGGCCGGTGTCCTTGGCGTCGTACAGCGCCGCATCGGCCAGGTCGATGGCGGCATGCCAGTCCAGCGCGCGCGGCAGCCTGGGGCACAGCGGGAAGGCCGAGAAGCCGACCGAGCAGGTCAGGGTCAGGCGCAGCCCGCCGTCGAGCTCGAAGGGCTGGGCCATGATGGCCTGGCGGGCGCGTTCGGCCAGCTCGGCCGCGCGGCGGCGCGGCGTGCCGCGGGCGACGATGAGGAACTCCTCGCCGCCCCAGCGCACCAGGTAGTCGGTGGCGCGAAAGACCTGCTCCAGGCGGCCGCGCATCTGCATCAGCACGGCGTCGCCGGCCATGTGGCCATGGGCGTCGTTGATGCGCTTGAAGTGGTCGATGTCGATGAGGAAGAACAGCAGGTCCTGGTCGCTGTCGGGGTTGGCGACGAGAGCGCCCGAGGTCGGCTCGTAGTGGCGCAGAACCATGGCGACGTCGGCCGGCATCTGGCGGTCCAGGAAGCGGCGGTTGCGCAGGCCGGTCAGCGGGTCGGTGAGGCTGGCCTCTTCCAGCTCGACGGACTTGGCCGTCAGCGCGGCAGTGGCGGCCTCCAGCGCTTCGGTGCGCTCCTGCACGCGCAGCTCCAGCACGCGGCGGTGGCGCAGCAGCAGCCGCGTGCGCATGCTGACGATGGCCGCCACCAGCCCCACGGCAGCGATGACGGCCAGGGCCAGGGCCCAGCGCGTCTGCCACCAGGCGGCGCGCACGTTGACACCGATCTTGATCTCGGTGGGGCTCCAGGCGCCGTCACGATTGCTGCCCTGCACCTGCAGCTGGTAGTGGCCGGGTGACAGGTTGGTGTAGGCCGCCGTACGGCCAAGCATGCCGGCGTCGATCCAGCCGGCGTCCAGGCCCTGCAGCCGGTAGCGGTAGCGGTTGCGGCTGGGCTGGCTGTAGTCCAGCGAGGCGAAGGCCAGGCTCAGGCCCCGCTCGCCGGGCGCGAGGACGATGTCGCTGCCGTTGGCCGGCAGCGCGCGCTCCTCGCCATCGACGCGCAGTTCCGAAACGACCAGCGGCGGCTTGTACGTCCAGGGCGAGAAACGGTCAGGGTCGATGACGAGCAGGCCGCGTGCGCCGCCGAACAGCATGCGGCCGTCGTCGAGCTTGGCGTAGGCGCGGAACCAGCCGGTGCCGAGATCGGCTCCGTCGGCCGCGCCGAGTTCGCGGCGCTCGCCGCTGCGCGGGTCGTACATATTGCGCTGCGACCAGATGCGGCCCTGCTTGTCGAACAGCAGGTTGGCGCCGAACGCCCCACCGATGTCGGAGGCGCCGACGACTTCGAAGCGCGCCTTCTTGCCGTCGCTGTCGATGAGGCGGTGCAGGCCGGTGCCGGTGTCCACCCAGAGGCGCCCGGCCAGGTCGACGGCCATGCCCAGTACGGTCTGGCCGGTCAGGCCCACGGGCTCGACCCATTCGGCCACGGGCTCGTCCGACCCCGGCTTGGCGACGCGGAACAGGCCGGCCGCGCCGCCCGCCCACAGGCTGCCGTCGGGCAGGCTGGCGAAGGCATTGACCTCGCCGGTGCCGCCCACCAGGCCGGCGGTCGGGATGGCGCGCATCTGCGGGTGCTCGGGCGTCCAGCGCATCACGCCGTCCAGCGTCGCGATCCATAGCGAGCCGTCGTCCAGCGCGTGGAAGCGCCGCGGCACGGCATTGCCGCTGCGCAGGGTTTCCTTCCAGCGGCCCTGGGTGTCGAAGCGCAGCAGCTGGGTGTCGATGGCGACCCAGACGGAGCCGTCCTTGCTCTGCCCCAGTGCATTGACCCGCCCTGACGGCAGGCCGCCATTGCCCTGGGCGACCACACCCAGCGGCATCAGCTGGCGGTCGCGGCGTTCGATGCCGCCGGCCAGCGTGCCCAGCCAGATCTCGCCGTTGTCCAGCTGCAGGATGCTGCGCACGTCCAGGCCGCCCGAGACCGAGCCGATGGCCTCGCGCACCATGGACAGGCCAGGCAGCGACGGCACATGGCGCATCAGGCCGCCACCATAGCTGCCGGCCCAGACCGTGCCGGACGGATCGCGCATCAACGCGCGCACATCGCTGCGCGGCGCGGTGCCGGCGCCGGTGGCGGGCAGGCGCTCGATCAGCGCGCCGTCAACCGCGCGACGGCGCGACACGCCCGAGGCGTCGCCGAACCACAGCTCGTCGGCATCGGGCTGGGCCATGGCCATGACGGGCCAGACGCCCGAGGTGGCGCCTGGCTGGGCGCCGGGGCTGAAGGGCAGCGGCTGGCCATTGGGCGACAGCGCGCGCAGCCGCCCCTGGGCCGTGCCGACGATGATGCGGCCGTCCTGGGCCTCGCTGATCAGCGTGACGAGCTGGTCGCCGATGCCGACGTCCAGCGCTTCGATGGGGCCGTCGGGCGCCTTGCGCGCCAGGCCCCGCCAGGTGCCGATCCACAGCGTGCCCTGGCGGTCGACGAGCAGGGTCTGCACGCGCGGGTCGGGCAGGCCGTCCTCCTTGCCGCGGTGGTGGGTGAAGCGCTGGCTCTTGACGTCGAAGCGGTCCAGGCCGCCGCTGCCGCCTATCCACAGCGTGCCGTCCTTTTCCAGCGCGAAGGTGCGCACGGTATTGGCGGCGGGCGCGGTCTCGTCGGCCGACTTGCCGTCGCGCGCCCAGCGATCCCAGCGACCGGTGGCCACGTCCAGGCGCACCAGGCCGCTGTTGCCGGCGGCCACCCACATCCAGCCGCGCGGGTCGGGCAGCATGGCGCGCACGAACTGCTCGGGCAGCAGCTGGCCGTCGGGGCCGCTCAAGGGGTAGCGGCGGAAGGCATAGCCGTCAAAGCGCAGCAGCCCCTCGGGCGAGCCGGCCCACAACACGCCGCGGGCATCCAGCGCCAGTGCGGAGACAACGTTGTCCCTTACCGCGCCCGCTTCCCCGATGGGCTCGAAGCGCGGCACCACCGCCTGTGCCGCGGTGGCCAGCAGCGCCGCGGCGATCAGCAGCGCTGCAGCGCACCCTTTTGTTGTCAAGACCCTCATAACGGCATTCTCAGGCACCCAAAGGGCCTGCTTTGCCGGGTCTTGCCCTCAGAGAACGTGAATGATCACTGCGCAAGAGGCTTGGCGATGCTGTCGATGCGTTCGATGACTTCCGGGGTCAGCTTGGGCGTCACGGCCAGGGCGCCGAGGTTGTCGCGCAGCTGCTCGATGCGGCTGGCGCCCAGGATGACGGTGGACACACGCGGGTTGCGATTGATCCAGGCGATGGCGAGCTGGGCCATGCTGCAGCCCAGCTCGGCGGCGATCTCGGACAGCTTGCCGACAGCGTCGTTCCTGGCCTTGTCCTGCAGTTGCTCGCGCATCCAGCTCATGTTCTCCAGCGCGCCGCGGCTGCCGGCGGGAATGCCGCTGCGGTACTTGCCGGTCAGCAGGCCCGAGGCCAGCGGGCTCCAGGTCGTCAGGCCCAGGCCGATGTCCTCGTACAGGCGGGCGTAGTCCTGCTCGACGCGGCGGCGGTGGAAGAGGTGGTACTGCGGCTGCTCGACGATGGGCTTGTGCAGGTGGTGGCGCTCGGCAATTTCCCAGGCGGCGCGGATGTCGGCGGCGCTCCATTCGCTGGTGCCCCAGTACAGCGCCTTGCCCTGGCGGATGATGTCGCTCATCGCCCAGACGGTTTCCTCGATGGGCGTGTTCGGGTCGGGGCGGTGGCAGTAGATCAGGTCCAGATGCTCGAGCTGGAAGCGCTTCAGTGACGCGTCGACCGCCTGCATCAGGTATTTGCGGTTCAGCGTGTCCTTGCGGTTGACCGTCACGCCATCACGCTGCAGGCCCCAGAAGAACTTGCTGGAGACGATGTAGTCCAGCCGGTTCCAGCCCAGCGCCTTGAAGGCCTGGCCCATGACGACCTCGCTCTCGCCCTGGGCATAGACCTCGGCGTTGTCGAAGAAGTTGATGCCGGCGTCGAAGGCGGCGGCCAGCATCTCGGTGGCGGCCTTCGTGCCGACCTGGTTGTGATACGTGACCCAGGAGCCGAGGGAGAGTTCGGAAACCTGGAGGCCGGCGCGGCCGAGACGGCGGTATTGCATGGAGCGTTCCTGTGCGGGAGGGGCGGAAAAGCCGCAGCTTATCGGGGCCGCCCGGCCCGGCCGGTGCATGGCCACAATGGCCCCGAGCATGCCGGGGGCGAGGCGCCCGACACCCCGAGTCGCCGCGCAGCTGCATCGCCGGCAGTTATCGTTGAGCCCATGAAGCTCGCCGTCATCGGCGCCGGTCCTGCCGGCCTCGCCCTCGCCCTGCTCGCCGCCGAGCGCCTGGCAGGCGCTGAAATCCATCTCTTCGACACCCGGCCGCTGGACCGTGACGTCAGCGGCGACGCCCGCACGCTGGCGCTCAACCTCGGCAGCATCCGGCTGCTGCAGCGCCTGCACGCCTGGCAGCCCCAAAGCGCCCAGGCCATCCAGACCGTGCATGTCAGCCAGGCGCCGCCCGCGCCGATTGCCGGCGAGGTGCGCATCAGTGCCACCGAGCAGGGCCTGCCCCAGCTTGGCGCCGTGCTGCCCTATGGCGCCCTGGTCGCGCCGCTGCAGCAGCGTTGGCTGGAGTTGGCCACCGCCCAGCGCGAGCGCCTGTTCACCCGCTTCGGGACCGCCGTGCATGCGATTCGCTCGAACCTGGCTGGCGTGGAGCTGGACTGCGGCGAAGGTCCAGTCGTCGACAGCTTTGACCTCGCCGTCGTCGCCGAGGGCGGCGTGTTCGCCGAGCAGGATAGAAAGTCCATCACCAGCGACTACCACCAGAACGCCTGGGTCGGCACGGTGCGCCTGGCGCCGCCCGGCCTGCAGGGCCTGGCCATCGAGCGCTTCACACGCAACGGGCCCCTGGCCCTGCTGCCCCTGCCCGACGACGCGCAAGGCCCGCGCGCGGCCATCGTCTGGTGCCTGCCCCAGGCCGAGGACGACATCGCTACCTTGAACGACGCCCAGCGCCTGGTCGTCATCCAACAGCAACTGCCCGCCGTGGCCGGCCGGCTGACCGGCATCTCGGCGCTGAAGTGCTTTCCGCTCGGGCTGAACGCCGAGACCCGGCTGCTGCAAGGCCGGGCGCTGCGCATCGGCAATGCGGCCCAGACCCTGCACCCGGTCGCGGGCCAGGGGCTGAACCTGGGCCTGCGCGACGCCCAGGCCCTGATCGATGCATTGCGCGATGCGACGGAAACCGGCCTGGGCCTGGACGCCGTGCTGGCCCGCGTCGACTGGCAGCGCGCCCCCGACCGCTGGCCCATGATTGCCGCGACCGATTTCCTCGCCCGCAGCTTTGCCTGGCGGCTGCCGGGGCTGCCGGCGCTGCGTGGCCTGGCCCTGGCCGGCCTGGAGCTGGCCACGCCGCTGAAGAAAGCGCTGGCGCACCGCATGATGTTCGGAGGCTGATCTGGAGATCCGACCCATCCAGCCTGCCGAGATCGAAGCCGCGCGCGAGCTGCTGATCGCCAACCACTGGGGACCGCGCGTGGCCGATGCCGACGTCTTTGCGGAACTGGTCCGGCGCTCCCAGGTGGCCCTGGCCGCCGTGGACGACGACGGCGAGGTCATCGGCTTCCTGCGCGCCATCACCGACGGCCTCTTCAACGGCTATATCTCCATGGTCGTCGTAGCGGACTTCCACCGCGGCCGCGGCGTCGGCAGCGCCCTCGTCAAGGCGGCCATCGGCGACAACGACGAGATGACCTGGGTGCTGCGCGCCGGCCGCGACGGCGTGGCCACCTTTTACGAAAAGCTGGGCTTTCAGGTCTCCCAGGTGGCCATGGAACGCAAGCGCAAATCCTGAAAGCATCGATGCGACACGCTCTCCTTCTGACCCTGCTGCTGGCCACGACCGTGCCGACCCAGGCCCAGGCCCAGCTCATCCCGCCGGGCAAGGCTATCGCTGGCGCCACGCAGGAGGAATGGTCCAAGCGCTGGTGGCACTGGGCCTTGTCATTCGACGAAGAGGACAGCCCCGTGGCGGACACCGACGGCAGCCTGTGCGCCAGCGGCCAGTCCGGGCCGGTCTGGTTCCTGGCTGGCACCTATGGCACAAAGCGCACGGTGCGCCGCTGCAGCATCCCGGTGGGCAAGACGCTGTTCTTCCCGCTGATCAACTTCATCGCCTTCCCGCCCGACGATGAGCGTGAGGCCTGCGCCTCGCTGATGCTGCGCGCCGAGTCCCTGACCGAGGCGCCCGCGGCCCTGGTGCTGGATCTCAACGGCAAACGCTTCGCGGGGCTGGAAGCGCACCGCCAGGCCACCAAGGGCTGCTTCCTCGTCGCGCCTGACGACGACGCGCCGGCTGCCGGCAATGGCTACTACGTGGCCCTCGGGCCGCTCAAGCGCGGCCGCTACACGCTGAACTTCGGCGCCATCCTGCCCAGCATGTCGCAGGCCGTGACCTATACGCTTGACGTGAAGTGACCCCGTCATGCCGCGGGTGAAAACTCCCGCCAGCGGCACGATCATGACGCACCGGCTGTTTTCCGAGGCCTGAAAAGCCGGGCAGAGCGGCCGCTTTTGTTGCCCTGCCCAGCCGCGCCTGGGCCTAGCATGGGACACCCATGTCGCGCCCTGCCCTGCTTCCCGCCGCCCTGCTGGCCCTGTTGCTGGCCGGCTGCGGCACGCCCAGCCAGCCCCTGCCCATGGCGATCAGCCCGGCCGAGGCGCTGCAGATCCGTGGCTGGGTGCCGGATGCGCTCAAGGCCCAGGTCGGCGTCGCTGCCGTCAAGGGCGGCCAGGAGACCGGCCGCTGGTGGGGCTCCAAGGTCAGTGCCCTGGCACTGCAGCAGGCGCTGGAAGAGTCTCTGCATGCCGTCGGCATGAAGCCGCTGTCGCCCGAGCCGGCGCCGCGCTTCGAGTTGCAGGCCGAGCTGCTGCAGCTGGACCAGCCCCTGGTGCCCGCCGTCGGCGTGACCGTCGGCGTGGCGGTGAGCTACACCCTGGTCGACAAGGCCAGTGGCAAGCCGGTCTACCAGCGGCGCGTCGCCAACACCGACGAGGCCCGCTTCAGCGAGGCCATCGTGTCGCCCAACGAGCGGCTGCGCATCGCCAACGAGCGCGCGCTGCGAGCCAACATCGACCTGCTGCTGCGCGACCTGGTCACGCTGCGGCCGTGACCTCGTGCCGGCGCCGACCGGCCGTCAGCCACAGCGCCAGCGCACACAGTAAGCCCAGCGCGCTCGCGGTGCCGAAGAAGGCCATCATCGGCCCGTAGCCCGCCGGGTTGGCCGCGCCAGCGCCGGCTTGGTCGTTCAACCAGCCGGCCATCAGGTTGGCACCGCTGACACCCGCGTTCTGCGCCACCCACATGAGGCCGATGGCCGTGCCGAAGCGCGCCGGGGCAACGAGGCGACTGGTCAGCGGCCACATGACGGCCGGCACCAGCGAGAAGCTGACGCCGATCAGCGCCGTCGACACCCACAGGGACCAGTCCGTCAGTGCCATGACGGCCAGCGCCAGCGGCAACAGCAGCGCCCCCAGGGCCAGGAAAGGCGCATAGCGGCCAAGCCGGTCGCACAGCCAGCCGAAGGCCGGCGTGGCGAACACCGCGGCCAGGAAGACATAGCTGTTCATTTCGCCTGCCGTGGCCAGGTCCAGACCATGCGTGTGCTGGAAATACTTGATCGAGAAGGTGCTGCGAAAGGCCAGGATGACCGAGTACCACAGCACGCACAGCGCCAGCAGATACCAATAGGCCTTGCCGAAGTGCAGCAGGTCGCGCAGCACGAAGCGTTCGGCCGCCGGTGCGGCTGACACCCCACGCTGAGCGCCACGGTCCACCCACCAGTAGGCCAGCGACGCCACGAACGACGTCGCAGCGAGGGTGGCGGCGATGACCAGCGGCGGCTGCCAGCCCTGGGCGTAGGCGCTGGCGAACCAGGTCGGCGACATGTCGGCGCCAAAGGAGCCCAGGCGCCCGATCGCCAGCGCCAGCCCCATCGCGAAGGCGACGGTGCCGCCGGCGAAATACTGCGCGATGGCCGCCAGCGTGGCGATGCCGAAGGTCTCGGCGCCGATGCCGAACAGCAGCCGGCCGGTCGCCATGCCGGCGAAATTGGGGCTGAAGGCGGTCAAGGCCGCGCCAGCCAGGCAGATGGCCGCCGTCCACAGCGTCATGCGCGCGGCGCCGAAGCGGTCCACCAGCACCCCGCCGACAAGGATGAGCACGATATTGGGCAGGCTGTAGATCGCGTTCAGCAGGCCGATCTGGCTGTCGCTGAAGGCGCGCTGCTGCTGCAGCAGGTCGGCCACCGGGCCGATGGAGTCGTAGACGTAGTAGTTGCCGAACAGCGCCAGCGCCACCAGCGCACCCACCAGCCAGGCCGTGGAGCGGCTGGCCATCTTGTCAGTCATGGGGAATCCTTTGCAGACGCCGCTCGCAGGCCCGGAGCGGCGGAGTGCGCCGATTCTCGACGCGCCTGCTCAGAGCTTGCGGTGGGCCAGGGCCGGCAGCTGCTGGCGCACCTGAGTCAGGCGCGCCGGGTCCACGTCGGCGACGACGACGCCCTCGCCTTCGGCCAGCACGCTGAGCACCTGGCCCCAGGGGTCGATGACCATGCTGTGGCCCCAGGTGCGGCGGCCGTTGGCATGCTGGCCGCCCTGGGCGGGGGCGACGACGTAGCACTGGTTCTCGACGGCGCGGGCGCGCAGCAGCAGCTCCCAGTGCGCCTGGCCGGTCGTGTAGGTGAAGGCGGCCGGCACGGCGAGCAGGTCACAACCGGCATAGGCGCGGTAGAGCTCAGGGAAACGCAGGTCATAGCAGACCGACAGGCCGACCTTGATGCTGCCGGTGTCGAAGCTGGTGGGCTGGTTGCCAGACTCCAGCACGCGGCCCTCGTCATAGCTCTCGCGGCCGTTGTCGAAGGCGAAGAGGTGGATCTTGTCGTAGCGCGCGACGCGCTCGCCGTCGGGCGAGAACACCAGTGTCGAGTTGCGCACGCGCTCAGTCGTTGTCGACCTGATCGGCAGCGTGCCGCCGATGAGCCACAGGCCGAGGTCGCGCGCGGCGCTCGCCAGCATGGCCTGGATGGGGCCTTCGCCCTCGGTCTCGGCCAGGGCCAGCTTGTCGCTGTCGTGCATGCCCATCAGGCAGAAATACTCCGGCAAGGCCGCGAGCTGGGCGCCGCGGCGGGCGGCGTCCTCCAGCAGGCGGCGCGCCGCGCCGAGGTTGGCGGCCACGTCGGGGCCGGAGACCATCTGGACTGCTGCGATCTTCATGTCAGCGTCGCCCGGCCGCCCGTAGGCGCTGACGCGCCCCCTCGGGGGGCAGCGAATGAAATGAGCGTGGGGGCATTCATAGCGCTGATGCTAGCCGCTCGATGTCCGCTGGGTTGTTAAGCCAGGAAAATGAAGCGCGCACGATGCCGTCCAGGCCACGGGCCTGCATGTCCAGCGGCGTGTAGGGCACGCCGTTGGCGCCGACATGGATGCCTTGCTGAGCCAGGCGCGCGCGGGTCGCCGGGGCTGCCTCGCCTTCGACGGTGAAGCTGACCAGGCCCGAGCGCGTGCCGTTGCCGAGGTCGTGCACGCGGACGTGGGGCAGCTCGGCCAGGCGTTGGCGCAGCCGGGCAGCCAGGCCCTGCACATGCACGGCGATGGCTTCGATGCCGATTTCCAGTGCTTCGGTAATGGCCACCTGCAAGGCCAGTCGCAGCGCCACCGGTTGCTCCGCCGTTTCGAAATACCCTCCCGAGACGTCCACCCAAGGCGGTTCCAGCTGATTCAGGAAGCCTTTGCGCACATACAGCAACGCCGTGCCGCGTGGCCCGCGCAGATGCTTGCGGCCGGCGCTCTTCAGCACATCGCAGCCCAAGGCCTGCACATCCACCGGCAACTGCCCCACGGCTTGGCCGGCATCGATGAAATACGGCACGCCGGCCGCGCGCGCCACCTGGCCCAGGGCGGCAGCGCCGTTGATGAGGCCGCCATTGGCGGGCAGCCAGGTCAACGAGATCCAGCGCACGCGCTCGTCAATCAGCGCCGCGCTGGCCTCGGCGTCGACGCTGCCGTCTTCACGGCAGGGCAGCACCTCGACGCTGGCACCGCTGCGCTGGTAGGTCGCCAGATTGCCGCCCCATTCCTGGCGACCGACCAGGATGCGGTCGCCGTGGCGCAGCGGCGTCTTGTGCGTGAAGGCCGACCAGGCCGCGCCAAAGGCGGCCGAACCGCTGCTGAGAAAGGCAACCTCGTCCGTGCCAGCGTTCAACAGCCGTGCGGCGTCCTCGCGCAGGCGCTGCAGTTGGGGCGCGACCGCGTCCCCGGCCTCCATCGGCCCGAGGCGAGATTCCAGCGCCAGATGTGCCTGCAGGGCCGCGAGTGCCGCCGCCGACATCGGCGAGGCGCCGGCATGGTTGAGCAGCAGGTGCCCGGTCACGACACCAGCTCCACCAGCGCCTCGACCTCCACCGCCGCACCCGCCGGCAGGCTGGCCACACCGATGGCCGCGCGCGCATGCCGGCCGCGCTCGCCCAGGGCGGCCACGACAAGGTCGGACGCACCGTCGGCCACGGTGCTGTGTTCGGTGAAGCCCGGCGACGAAGCGATGAACACGCCCAGGCGCAGCACCTGGCGCACGCGGCCCAGGTCGCCACCGACAGCCGCGTCCAGCACGGCCAGCAGCTTCAGCGCGGCGACCTCGGCCTCGGCGCGGCCGGCTGATGCGTCCAGCGCGCCGCGACCGGGCGTACCGATCTGGCCGGCGATGACGAGCAGGCCTTTGCCTTCGCGGTGGTGCAGATAGTTCGCAGCAGGTTCGCCGAGGTCGGGCAGGGTGTGGCCGAGGCTGGCCAGGCGGTCTTGCAAGGTGGTCATGGCTTGAGCAGCAATTTGCCCTGCGTCGCACGCGACGCGAGCAGTTCATGGGCGCTGGCCGCGTCCGCCAGCGGGAATTCGGCATGGATGCGCAGCTGCACGGCGCCGCTGAGCAGCGCATCGAACACGGTTGCCGCACGCGCGCGGCGCTTGGCCGCATCGGGCAGGAAGTGGGGCAGCACGGGCCGCGTCAGCGTCAGGCTCTTCTTCTGCAGCGCCAGCACGTCGACCGGCTCGGGCTGGCCGCTGGCCGCGCCGAAAAGCACGAGATGGCCGCCCATGCGCAGCACATCCAGGCTGCCGGCGAAGGTGGAGCGGCCTACCGAGTCGAAGGCGACCGCCACGCCGCGCGCCGCCGACAACCAGTCGCCGTCCGCGAGCAGGGGCACGGCGCCCAGGCCACGCAGCCAGTCGGCCTTGGCAGCGTTGGACACCGTGCCGAAGACCGGATGGCCGCGTGCAATCAGCCACTGCACCAGCCAGCCGCCCACGCCACCGGCCGCGGCATGCACGAGGACGGGCTCGCGCGCCGGCAGCCGCGCGACGTCGTCGAGCAGCATCGCCGCCGTCAGGCCATGCTCCAGCGCCGCAGCGGCGTCACGCAGCGACAGCGCATCGGGCACACGCACCAGATGCTCCAGCGGCACGGCGAGATGGCTGGCATAGGCACCTTGCACGCCGGTCGTGAAGGCGACGCGATCACCGAGCTGGAACTCGGCGCCTGGCGTGACGTCGACGATCTCGCCCGCCCCCTCCAGGCCGAGGCGCCAGGGCAGGCTGATGTTGGGATAGCGGCCTTCGCGCTGATAGAGGTCGACAAAGTTGATGCCGGCGTAGTCGATGCGCACGACCGCCTGGCCGGGCATGGCCTCCGGCATCGGCAGCTGCTGCAATTCCAGCACCTCGGAGCCACCGAACCGGTGGACAAGAATGGCTTGTGCGGGCATGGCTTTGATCTCCAGCGTTAACGTCGCGCCACTGTCGGCCCCACCCGCCCGCCACACCAGCGAGGCTTTCGCACACCGGCTGTGCCGATTTCTCAAGACCATGCGCGAACGCCTGCCACCCCTGTTTTCCCTGCAAGCCTTCGAGGCCGCCGCCCGCCTGGGCAATTTCAGCCGCGCCGCCGCCGAGCTGCATCTGACGCCCGGCGCCATCAGCCGCCAGGTGCGCCAGCTGGAAGACTGGTGCGGCCAGACCCTGTTCGAGCGCGTGGGCAACCAGATGCGGCTGACGGCCGAGGGCCGCGAGCTGCTGGCGCGCCTGGGCGGGCCGCTCGCGGCCCTGCACGAGGCGGTCTACCCCGAGCCAGAAGAGGCACGCACGACGCTGCAGATCGCCACTCTCGGTTCTCTCGCTCGCGCCTGGCTGCTGCCGCGGTTGCACGGCTTCATCGCGGCCGCGCCGGCGGTGCGCCTCATCGTGCAGACCGACTACGCGCTGGTGCGCCCGGCGCCACGTGTGGCCCTGGTGGCGCTGCGCCATGGCCGGCCCGAGGACGGCGGCGAGCTGCTGTTCGAGGACAGCCTGCTGGCGGTCGCCGCGCCAGCGGTGGCCCACGCGCTCGGGCCGGATGCCATGCGCTGGCCTGCAGCGCAGATGCTCAGCCATGTGACCGGCGACGCGCCGCTGTGGCAAGCCGCGGCCGGTGTCTCCGCACAACCCGAAGGGCCGGCCTTCAACGATGCCGGCGTCACGCTGGACGCGGCCGAGGCCGGCCTGGGTGTGGCGGTCACGCGTCTGTCGCTGGCGCTGCCGCGGCTGCGCGTGGGCACGCTGGCGCAGGCGCACGCGCTGCTGCTGCCGTCGCCACGCGCCAACCTGCTGGTCATCCGCGAGGACGCCGCAGCCCTGCCCGTCGTGAAGCGCTTCGCGGCTTGGGTGCGCCAGGAGGCCGCCCTCACCGCCGCAGACTTGAAAGCCTACACACCGGCCTGAACTGACCTCGATGAGCCAGGCCGGACTGTTCGACGATCTTGCGCCGTCGCCGGGCGCACTGCCCGCCGGCTTGCGCTACGACGCAGGCTTTCTGTCCGCCAGCGAAGAAGCGACCCTCATCGCCATCGTGCAGGCGCTGCCGCTGCAGGAAGCGAAGTACAAGAGCTATACCGCACGCCGCCGCGTCGTCAGCTTCGGCGGCCAGTTCGATTACGACAGCAACGAACTGCGGCCGTCGTCACCCCTTATCGCCGAGCTGCAGCCGCTGCGCGAGCGGGTCGCCCGCTGGGCCGGTGTCGCCGCACAAACCCTGGTGCATGTCCTCGTGGCCGAGTACGCGCCCGGCACGCCGCTGGGCTGGCACCGCGACGTGCCGGATTTCGAGGACGTCTTTGGCGTGTCGCTGGGCAGTGAGGCGCTGCTGCGTTTCAGGCCCTATCCGCCACAAAACCCGAAGCGCGAGGACATCATCAAGCTGAACGTTGAACCGCGCTCCCTCTACGCGCTGCAAGGCGCGGCACGCTGGGGCTGGCAGCACAGCGTGGCGCCGGTGGACGCCCTGCGCTGGTCGATCACGTTCAGGACTGCGCGGCAGAAGTCACGCCCGCCGGCATGACGCCCCAGGGGCTGCGGCATGAGAATCGAGCGGACATGCAGCTTCCCTCCCGCCTGCGGCGCCAACTGCTGGCGCTTCCCCTCGCCGCCGCGCTACCCGCCGCGCTGTCGCCAGCCCATGGTGCCGGCACGCCGCTGACGCTGCGACTGCCCGACCCCAATGCCTACAGCGCCCACGGTGACTTCTTCATCGAGGCGTTGAAGCTGGCCCTGAGCAAGACGGGCGACGGCGAGCCGGCGCCCGTCCTGGTTCACGCGGCACCAGACCTGCCACGGCCGCGCATGCGCCAAATGCTGCAGGACGGCCTGCTGGACCTGATGTGGAGCACGACGACACCCGAGCGCGAGGCGCAGGCACTGCCGGTGCGCTTCAACCTGCTCAAGGGCATCAACGAGCTGCGCTTCCTGCTCGTGCGGGCCGCCGACCTCTCCACCCTGCGATCGGTGCGCACGCTGGAGGCGCTGCGCCGCTTTCGCGCTGGCGCGGGCACCTACTGGAGCGACGCGCAGATCCTGCGCGTCAATGGCTTCATCGTCGAGACGGCAACCAAATCCGAGCTGCTGTTCCGCATGCTCAAGGCCGGCCGCTTCGATTTCATCCCACGCAGCCGCGAAGAGATCGACGCCGAGCTGCTGCAATTCGCCGATCAGGGCTTCGCCGAACTGCCGGGTGTGGCGCTGCAATACAAGCAGCCGCTGTACTTCTTCGTGGCGCGCGACAAGCCGCAATTGGCCGAGCGGCTGCTGCGCGGATTGAACCTGGCGGCGGCCGACGGCAGCTTCGACACCCTCTTCATGGCCGAACCCGGGCTGAAGACCGCGCTGATGCAGCTGCGCGGCTACACGGGGCTGCGGCTGCAGCTGAAGGCGCTGGATTAGGGCGCGCTCGCCGCCTTGGCCGGCAACGCTTCGACCTTCTCCACCTTGGGATCGTCCCAGGTCCCGGTGATGTGGAACTCGCGCGTGTTGGCCGCGGCCACCGGGCGGCTGAGGATGAGCTGGGCCAGGAAGGCACCGAGCGCAATGGCCGGGTTGATGGCCGCATAAGCCAGCGATGCACCGCCGGCCGACACCTCGGGCACCACGACGACGCGCAGCTTCTGCGTCTCGGCCGCCAGGTCGGTGCTGCCGTCCACCAGCACGGCCGCCTGCAGGCCGCGGATGCGGATGTTGTCGCTGCGGGCCACGCCGGCGGTGATCTTGACGTCGCCGGTCACGCCGTCGAATGTGAAGCCCTCGGCAAAGACGTCGCGGAAGTCCAGCAGGAAGCGGCGCGGCAATGATTGCAGGCTCAGCACGCCCAGCAGCCGCCCGACGCCGGGCTCGGCCTTCAGGAAAGTGCCCGTGTCGAGCTGGATGTTCAAGGCGCCCGCCATGCTGGCGTAGTGCGGGGCCAGCGGCGAGCCGTCCCAGCCGACCTGGCCGGCCAGCACGCCCTTGCCGCCGCGCAGCACGGGGGCGTCCTTCTGGCCTTGGCCGAGGCGCTCCAGCAGCTTGCCGGCGTCGGCGATGTCGAGCTTCCAGTCGAGCTGGGTGCGGCGCCGGGCGTTGCCGTCGCCACCCCAGTGGCCGGTGGCCATCAGCGTCGCCTCGGGAGAGTGGATCTGCAGCTTCTCCAGCTTCCAGTCACGCGCGGCGGCCGGCGCGTGGGCCAGCACCTCCAGCCGGCCCAGACGCTTGCCGCGCAGCTCGAAGTCGTCGACCGCGATGTCCAGCGACGGCAGCGGGCCGCTTCCCGCGTCGGTCTTGCCCGGATCGATGAGCTCGCTGACCGACTCGGCTTCCTGGCGCGGCAGCGACAGCCGGGTCAGCCGTGCCTGCACGGCGTCGATCTGGCCGCCCTTGACGCCCTTCAGGTCGATGCGGCCGGAGAGCTGCTCGGCGTCGATGTTGACGCGCCAATTGGCGCCCTCGCGCGCCACCACCGCGGACGCGCGGCCAAGCTGGCGGCCACCGACCTTCAGCGCCTGGCTGCGCAGCGAGATCTGGCTGGGCAGCAGGCCCGCGTCGTCAGCACCCTCGCCGCCGCTGCCACCGCTGCCACCACCCGCCAACCCGCCCAGGCGCTGCTGCCAGGCGTCCAGGTCCAGGGCCGCGACATTGACCTGCAGCAACACGCCGGTGGCCGGCAAGGCCGGCAACTTGTCCTGCACGGCCAGGGCGCCACGCAGCACCTGGGAGCTGGGGCCGGAGATATCGCGCTGCAGCTGGGCCTGCAACAGCGGCGCTGCGGGGGTGCCGACTTCGAGGCGCAGCTCGTCGCGACCGGCGGCGGTTGGCGTCATCAACAGGCGCAGCGGCAGCACCGCATCGGCCTCCTTGTGGCCGGGCGCGGGCAGGTCCAGGGCCAGGCCCTGCAGATTGCTGGTGACGCTGAGTTCGCTCTGGCCGTCCCGGGGAATAGCGAGCTGAAAGCGGTAGGCCGCCTGGCCGCTGGCCGCCTGCGCCAGGCGGGTGACGGCGCCCAGCTCCGTGGCGCGGCGCAGGCCCTCGGCCGTGGCCTGGCCCTGCACGGCGAAGCGCATGCCGCCGTCGCGCTGGGTACCGCCCTCGATGCCGGCGTCGCCGCCGAGCAGGCGGGCCGTCATGCCGGTCAGCTGCAGGCCCTTGCGGTCGAAGTCGACACGGCCACGTGCGCCGCTGAGCGCCGGCAGCTCGGGGCGCAGCTTGAGGTCGACGCCACCGAGCTGGAGCTGGCCTTTGACCGCCGTCTGGTGGGTGTCGTCCAGCGGGATGGTGATGCCGAGCTTGAGCCCGACCGGGCCCTGGGCCGTCGTGGTGCTCAGCGCATGGCCCAGCCATTCGTCCAGCGGCGAAGCGCGCACGAAGCGCAGCAGGTCGGCGCCGGCGCCGCGGCCGTTGCCGTCCAGCTGCAGCACGCGGGCATGGTGCAGGTCCTTGATACCACCGTTGACACCACTGAGTTCATAGCCCAGCACCTTGGCATGGCCATCCTTGATCTCCATGCCGGCGCGCTCGAAGATCAGCTCGGCATCCACGCCCTCCATGGCCGGCCAGTTGCCGCCGTTGTCGCTAGGCGGCACATAGGCCAGCGTGACGTTCTGGGCCTGAGTGGCCACACGGAAGATGCCGGGGGATCTGGGGGCCGCGAAAGGGAAGTCGCTCAGTTCGCCCTTGAGCCGCACGCTGACGTTGCGCGCCTCGCCGCCGAGGATGGCACGCGACACATAGCTGCGCGTGGCTGGCAGGCGCTGCGGGATGTAGCGGGCCACGCGCGTGGCCTCCACGCGCTGCACGCGGCCGCTGAGGTCCAGGAAGCCCGGCGTGGTGGCACCGGCCGCGCGCCGCCAGGTGACATCGAACTCGCCGCTCAGATCGGGCGTCTGCAGTTGCAGCTCGTGCAGCTTCAGCTCGACCTCGCCGAGCGTCTTGCCCTTGGCTTGGCTGTCGGGCTGGGGCAGCTTCCAGGTCAGCTGTGTGGACAGACGCGTGATCGGCAGGTGCGGGTCCTCGAACAGGCCCGGCAACTCGACCTCGCCCTGGTGCACGGCCAGCTTGGCGATGCCGCCACGTTCGTTGGCGTCGAGTTCCAGGCTGGCGCCGTGCAGGCCGGGGCGGCCGAGGTGGTCCTCCTGCGCGCCGGCCTTGGCGGCCACGGCCAGGCCGTCGATCTGCGCCTTGACACGGTAGCTGCGCGGCGCGTCCAGTGCGCCCTGCCATTGGCCGCTGAGGGCCGTCAGCACGCCGCGCGGCTCCAGCTCGTCGAGCAGTTGGTGTGCGCGCTCGCCAAGAGGCAGGCGCTGGGCGATCTGGGCCATCAGCGCGAAGTCCAGGCGCTGGGCGTTGACCTCGCCACCCAGCACCTCGTCGGCCTTGCCGAGCTGCAGGGCCACGCCCCAGTCCGAGCGCGGCCAGACCACGACGCTGCCGTCGTTGTCCCGGCTGACAAAGCCGAGCTGCCGTGCCTGAACGCTCAACGCGCCCTTGGCGCGGGCCAGGTCCAGCCGGCCTTCGATGTGGTCCAGGTCCAGCTCGGGCGCCGATTCCAGCAGTCTCAGGCGTACCGAGCGCAATGCCAGGTCCAGCGTCGCCGCCACCGGCTGGCCGTCCTTGATCTGGCCCCAGGCGCGCACGGCACCGTCGCCCTCGCTGAGCTGGAAAGGCAGGTCGACATGGCGCTTGAGCTGGCTCAGGTCGGCGCGCGGCAGCTCGGCATAGAGCTGGCCGCTCCAATGCTGGAATTCGCCCGGGCGCTTCAGCAGGCTCTGAGTGAACTGGCCACGCAGCGTGAAGCGCCGACCCCAGTCGGCGGGCGGCGTGGCGTCCAGGCGCAGGTCGTGGCGGCGCAGGCCGTTGCGCATGACGAAGTTCAGCGCCGACAGCTCCAGCGGCCGGGTGTCGGCACGCTTCTCGTCCACCCAGCGCACCCGGCCGTTGACGATGGCCAGCTCGGGCTGGCTGAACAGCCAGTCCATGCCGGCTTCGGTGGTGCCGGCGTCGGTCTTCTCGGCCTCGTCCAGGCCCAGCCCGGCGATGAAGATGCGGCCTTGGGCGTCGCGGCGGATGATGAGCTCGGGGGCGTCGACCAGCAGCTGCGAGAAGCGCGGCTCCAGCGCGAGCAGGGACTGGGCCGACAGCACGGCCGCGACGCGCGGCAGGCGCAGGGCCGGCCGGCCGGCAGCGTCCAGCACCTGCACATCACCCAATTCCATGCGCGGCAGCCAGCCACTGGATTCGACGCTGATGCGGCCGATGCGCAGCTCTACCCCCAAAGCCTTTGAGGCTTCCTTTTCCAGCCAGGGGCGCCAGTCATTGGCGTGCGGGAGAATGGCCCAGTGCAATACAGCCCAGGCCATCACCCCCAAAGCCCACAAAAGGGCCAGGACCAGCAACGCCCAGCGCAGGCTGTGCCAGCACAGGCGCAAGGGCCAGCGCGAGGCGCGGGTGCAGCGGTGGAGGGCGGCCGAGAGGAAGTCAGACACGTTGTCTTGGGGCACGTGGAGAAGAACCGGCCGGCAGGCAATCTAGCACAGGGTCATGAGCGCACTGTTTCCCGTTTTTGCTGAGCACAGCCGCTATGTGCAGCGGGTTCGCCGCCGCTATGCGGCCGAGCTGGCGCTGCTGCAACCGGGCCTGCCCGACCGGGCCGTCATCGCCGCACTGATCGAGACATTGGGCACGAACCGCCCGCTGGCCAGCGCCCTGCGCGTCGCTCGCCACCTGGTGCTGGAGCGCCTGGCGGTGCTGGACATCGAACAGGGCGCCACCGTGGAGGATGTCACGCTGGCCATGACGCACCTGGCCGAGGTGACGCTGGACAAGGCGCTGGCCGACGCGCGCACCGAGCTGGATGCAATCCACGGCGAGCCGCGCACCGCGGAGGGCGGCGACATCGCCTTCTGGGTGCTGGGCATGGGCAAGCTCGGCGCCCGCGAGCTGAATGTCTCGTCCGACATCGACCTCATCTACGTTTACGAAGACGACGGCCAGACGCAAGGTTCACGGCCTGTCAGTGCCCACGAATACTTCTCCAGCGTGGCCAAACGGCTCTACACGCTGATCGGCGACGTGACCGACGACGGCCAGGTCTTTCGCGTCGACCTGGCGCTGCGCCCCAACGGCAAGAGCGGCCCGCCGGTCGTCAGCCTGGGCATGCTGGAGGAGTATTTCCTCGTGCAGGGCCGCGAGTGGGAGCGCTTTGCCTGGCTGAAGAGCCGCGTTGTCGCGCCGCTGTCGGGCATGGGCGCGCCGGGCGACGCCCGCACCCTGCAGTTGCGCAACCTCGTCACGCCCTTTGTCTACCGCCGCTACCTGGACTACGGCGTCTTCGAAGGCCTGCGCCAGCTGCACGGCAAGATCCGCAGCGAGGCCAAGGCCCGCGCGGCCGGCCGGCCCGAGCGCGCCAACGACGTCAAGCTGTCGCGCGGCGGCATCCGCGAGATCGAGTTCATCGTGCAGCTGCTGCAGGTGGTGCGCGGCGGCCAGTTCCCGGAGATCCGCACCCGCTCCACCGTCAAGGCGCTGGCCCAGCTGGCCGCCGGCGGGCTGATGAAGGCCGAGACGGCGCACAAACTCAGCGAGGCCTATGTCTTCCTGCGCCGCGTCGAGCACCGCATCCAGTTCCTGGACGACCAGCAGACCCATTGCCTGCCGCAGGGCGATGCCGACCTGGCGTGGATTGCCGCGTCGCTCGGATTGAAATGTTCGCGCGAGGCCTGCGAGCTGTTTGAAATGCTCGGCGAGGTGCGCGAGCTGGTGGCGACCGAGTTCGACGCGCTGCTGCACGAAGGCGGCAAGCCCAAGGGCGGCTGCAAGGGCGGCCAGTGCGGCGGGCCCAAGCCCGCCGTCGATGGCGAGGACTTCCTGGCCGGCCTGCCGCCGGAGCTGGCCACGGCCGTGCGCGCCCTGGCCGACACGCCACGCGTGCAGGGCCTGCGCGAGGAATCGCGCCAGCGCCTGGCCAAGCTCTTCCACCGCGCAGCGCAAGCCGTGGCGGCCGACGAATGCTCGCTGGACGCGGCGCTGCGCTTTGTCGACTGGGTCGGCCCGCTGCTGCGCCGCGAGAGTTACCTGGCCCTGCTCGTCGAGCGCCCGGCCGTGCAGCAACGCCTGCTGCGCCTGCTGGGCCTGGCGCGCTGGCCCATGCGCTACCTGATGCAGCACCCCGGCGTCATCGACGAACTCGCCGACCCGCTGCTGCTGACCGCCCGCTTCGACCGCGAGGCCTTCATCACCGACCTGCTGGAGCGCGAGCAGGGCTGGGAGCGCAGCGGCGAGGCCGACGAAGAGGCCCTGCTGGACACGCTGCGCCGCGCCCACCATGCGGAAGTCTTTCGCACGCTGGTGCGCGACGTCGAGGGCCGCATCACGGTCGAGCAGGTGGCCGACGACCTTAGCCTGCTTGCCGACGCGGTGCTGCAGATCGCCATTACCTGGGCCTGGGCGCGTTTTGGCAAGGCGCATCGCCCGCAGCCGCGCCTGGCCGTCATCGCCTACGGCAAGCTGGGTGGCAAGGAGCTGGGCTATGGCGGCGACCTGGACGTCGTCTTCGTCTTCGACGACGAGGACGAGAACGCAGCCGAGATCTACGGTGCCTTCGTGCGCCGCCTCATCACCTGGCTGACGCTGCGCACCGCTGCCGGCGAGTTGTTCGACATCGACACCGCCCTGCGGCCGAATGGCAATTCGGGGCTGCTGGTCACGTCGCTGGCGCACTTCGAGGCCTACCAGACCGGCCGGGGCAGCAACACGGCGTGGACCTGGGAACACCAGGCCATCACCCGGGCGCGTTTTTGCGCCGGCAATGCTGAGCTGGCCGATCGCTGCGAGAGCGTGCGCCGCCAGGTGCTGACGGCGCCGCGCGATGCCGAGGCGCTCAAGCGCGAGGTGCAGGCCATGCGCGAGAAGGTGCGCGCAGCGCGGCCGGTGCGTGAGAGCCTCTTCGATGTGAAGCACAGCGAGGGCGGCATGATGGATGCCGAGTTCGCCGTGCAGTTCCTCGTGCTGGCACATTCGGCGGCGCATCCGCAGTTGCAGGACGACCTCGGCAACATCGCGCTGCTGCGCATCGCGGAATCCGTCGGCCTGCTGCCGGCCGGCGTGGGCGTCGGCGCGGCCAATGCCTACCGCGAGTTGCGGCGGGTACAGCACAAGGCGAGGCTGGATGAGCAGTCGACAGCGTTGGATGCTGAGGCTGCCGTGGCGCTGCAGCCTCATCGCGATGCCGTGCAGGCGTTGTGGGCCGCTGTTTTCGGTTGATGGCCAGGCCCAGCGGGGATTTCGCCCCCGCGGGCGACCTACTTTCTGCGCCGCCAGAAAGTAGGCAAAGAGCTCTCCCCTGCAAAACCGCCCCTGCGGGGTCCCCTGCGATGCTCGAAGCCCGAGGCCCGCGCCGAACTCACTTCGCTACGCTGCGTTCACACAACGTCGCGGAGTCAGTTCTTGAAGCGTGCTGCGCACGCGCCTCGGGCTTCTGTGCTTCTCGGCGGTTTAGAAGGGGAGGCCCCGAAACAGCCAACAGCCAAACCCGAAAGCCGTTCGGTGGATGTATTCCTCTTACCCCCTTTAGCCCCGCCGAGCAGCGCAAGGCCTTGAGGGCGTGCGCGAAGCGCACTTCAAGCTCTGACTCCGTGCGGTTGTCTGACCGCAGCGTAGCGAAGGGAGTTCCGCACGGGCCCTCAAGGCCTGAGCAGCGCAGGGAACCCGAAGCGCAGCGTAGGGCGGGGCGGTCGGGGGGAGCTCTTTGCCTACTTTCTGGCGGGACAGAAAGTAGGTCGCCCGCCGGGGCGAAATCCCGGCATGGGCCTGGCCAATGACCCGCACATGGAGTTGGCTGACGCTCTTAGGCGCCTTTGCCGCGCTATCCCTGCTTGTCTGGCCGCTGCCACGTGATCTGCTTGACTGGCAGCCCACGCTGGTCACATCACAACCTTGGCGCGCCCTCACCGCCGCCTTCGTCCACTGGACCCCCATCCACCTCGCCGCCAACCTCGCCGGCTGCGCCGTCCTCGCCCTGCTCGGCTGGCGTGCCACCCTCGGCAAACCTGAAGCCCTCGCCGGCCTCATCGCCCTGCCGCTGACTCAAGCAGGCCTGTTGCTGCGCCCCGAGCTGCTGCACTACGCCGGCCTGTCTGGCGAACTGCACGCGCTGGCGGCCATTGCCGCGCTGGCCCTCGTCGCGCGCAGTGGCCGCGAACGCCTCGTGGGCGCGGCAATAGCCCTCGGCCTCGTCATCAAACTCGCGCTCGAGCATCCGCTCGGCCCCGTGCTGCGCATCACCCCCGGCTTCGACTTCCCCGTCGCCCCCTTCGCCCACCTCACGGGCGCGGTCGCCGGCGCCCTCGCCTGGCGACTGACAATGCAACGATCTGACCCAAAAACCTGAGGACGCCCCATGGGACGTGAAGCCAGTTGTATCGCCCGCGTCGGCAACGAGACCGAAGAGGTCACCGCCCTGCTTGAATCGACCACCGTCGTGCTGCGAGGCGCCATCAAGCGCAAGTGGGAGATCACCGCGCTGCAGAACCTGCGCCTGGCCGGCGAGGAGCTGCTGTTCGAAGTGGGCGAGGAAGCCGTCGCGCTCGTGCTGGGCGAGAAGGAAGCCGGACGCTGGCTGAAGAAGCTGCAGACGCCGCCGCCCACGCTGGCCGCCAAGCTCGGCGTCAGCCCCGAGAACCCCGCGCTGCTGATCGGCCCCACCGTCGGCACGCTGGACCCGGCCCTGGCCGAGGCCCTGGCCGGCGGCATCACCACCAATCTGCGCGAGGCGCGCATGCTGGTGGCCGTGCTGAGCAACCCGTCCGAACTTCCGCGCATGGCGGAGTTCCATGCCGACATGATCTGCAAGACGGTCTGGGTCGTGCACCCCAAGGGCCCGGAAGCCAGCCCGTCGGACACCGAGGTGCGCCTGGCCATGCGCAACTGGGGCTATGTGGACAACAAGACCAGCGCGGTGTCGGACAAGCTGACGGCGACGCGCTATGTGCTGACCCAGCCGCCCGCCAAGAAGCGCGTGCGCAACAGGTAGCCCGGCGCTAGATGACGTTGGCCTCGATCAGAGGCCGTCCGTCCAGCAGCCGCTGCGGCGTCAATGCATCGATCAAAGGCGCATCCAGACCCGCGATCAGCCGGGCCATCGAATGGCCTACCGCCGGCGACTGCTGCATGCCGTGGCCCGAGAAGCCGCAGGCCGTGAAGGCATTCGCATAACCCGGCAATCGGCCGGCCAGGCCGTTGTGGTCGAAGGCGTTCATCTCGTAGTAGCCGGCCCAGGCCGAGCGCACGCGCAGCGCCTCGAGCGCCGGCACGCGGGCGGCCAGCGTCGGCCACAACAGTTCATCGAAGAGGCCATGGTCGATGTCGTGCAGCGGCGCTTCGTCGGCGTCGTCCCCGCGCGGCGGGCCACCGGCCAGGATCAATGAACCCTCCGTGCGGAACCAGAAGCCGCTGGGGTCGATGACCAAGGGGCAGCCGGGCAAGGTGGCCGGCGTTTCCAGCACGAAGACATCGCGCTTCTTGGCGCTGACCGGCAGCGTGAAGCCGAGGGCCGCGCCCAGCGGCGCACTCCAGGCGCCGGCCGTGATGACAAAGGCTTCGCCACCCACACGCGAGCCGTCTGAGCAGCGCACCGCGGTGACGTGGTCGCCAGTGGCGTCGAAGCCCACCGCCTCCGCTTCGACAAAGCGCACACCGCAGGCCTTGGCCTTGCGCCGGAAGGCACGATGCAGAGCCGGGCCGTCGAACCAGCCTTCGCCGCTCAGTCCCAACGATCCGAGCGCGAGATCGTCGACGGCCAGCCATGGAAAGCGGGCTGCGAGTTCGGCCGGGTCGAGCAGTGCAACGTCAACGCCCTCGGCGCGCTGCACCGCATGGATTTCGCGCAGCGTCGCCGCGCCAGCCCCGGTCGCGAGATACAGATAGCCCGGCTCGACCAGGCCGATGGCGGGCCTGTCGTCCGCCGTCGCCAGCTCGTCCGCCGCGCGGCGCAGGAAGTCGATGCTCCATCTGGACAGGGCCATGTTGACGGGCTGCGAGAACTGCTGGCGGATGGAACTCAGCGACAGCGAGCTGGAAGCCTGCGCATAGGAGGCATCGCGCTCGACGACGGTCACCGCCGCGCCATGGTCGCGGGCCAGGAAGCAGGCCGTGGCGGCGCCCATGATTCCCCCGCCAATGATGGTCACCTTGAACATGCTGGCAGCATAGGGGCCATGAGCTCTCCGATCAGCCGCCAGACCCATCTCGATCCCCGCGCCGTTTCATTGCTGCTGTTGTGCTGCTTCCTGTGGGGCATCAACCAGGTGGCCGCCAAGGCCGCACTGACCGAGATCTCGCCGCTCTGGCAGGCGGGGCTGCGCTCGGCTGTGGCGGGCCTGCTGGTGTGGCTGTGGTCGATGTCGCGCGGCATCCGCCTGTTCGAGCGTGACGGCAGCTTGGGCGGCGGCCTGCTGGCCGGCCTGCTGTTTGCGGCCGAGTTCGGCTGCATCTTTGTCGGCTTGCAATACACCAGCGCCTCGCGCATGGTGGTCTTCATCTATCTGGCGCCCTTCGTCGTCGCCCTGGGCATGCCGTGGATCGCGCGCGGTGAGGCGCTGTCGGCGCGGCAGTGGCTGGGTCTGGTGCTGGCCTTCGGCGCCATGGCTTTCGCGTTCGCGGAAGGCTTCTCGGCGCCGGGCACGCCGATGCAATGGTGGGGCGACGCCCTCGGCGTGGCGGCCGCCGTGCTGTGGGGCGGCACGACGCTGGCCATCCGCGCCACCAAGCTGAGTTCGGCGCCGGCCGAGAAGACCCTGCTCTACCAGCTCGGCGTTTCAGCCCTGACGCTGTGCGCCGCGGCTCTGGTCGCCGGCGAACCCCTGCCCCTGCACTGGTCACCGCGCCTGTTGGGTCTGTTCGGCTTCCAGGCCATCATCGTCACCTTTGCCAGCTATCTGGTCTGGTTCTGGCTGATCCGCCATTACGCGGCCACCAAGCTGTCCGTCTTCACCTTGAGCACGCCGCTGTTCGGCCTGCTGGCGGGCGCCCTGCTGCTGGGCGAGGGCATCAGCGCCCGCCTCGTCGCGGCCCTGGCGGCGTTGGCGGTGGGCATCGTGCTGGTGAATCGATAGGGAAGTGCTGAGCAAGCCCTTCCCGCTGTCGCCACCGCGCTAGAGCCGCAGCGCCGCTCTGCATAGACTGCGGCATTCACCAGGAGACCTCCCCATGATCACCCTCTGCGGCATCCCGCTCTCGAACTACTACAACAAGGTCAAGCTGGCCCTGCTGGAAAAGGACATCCCCTTCAGCGAGGAATACATCAAGACGCATTCCCATGCCGAGGACGTGCTGAGCTGCTCGCCGCTGGGCAAGGTGCCCTTCATCAAGACGCCGCATGGCCCGCTGTGCGAAAGCCAGGCCATCGTGGAATACCTGGAGGCGGCCTATCCCGAGACGCCCCGGCTGATCCCCGCCCATCCCTACGAGGCGGCCAAGGTGCGCGAGCTCATCACCTACGTCGAGCTGCACCTGGAGCTGGTCGCGCGCGAGCTGTATGCCGAGGCCTTCTTCGGCGGCGAGGTCAGCGACGGCACCAAGAAGCGCGTGGCCCGCGTGCTGCCCGAGAACATCGCCGCCTTCAAGCGCCTGGCCAGGTTCGGCCCCTATCTGGCCGGTGACAGCTTCACGCTGGCCGACTGCGCCGGCTGGGTCAGCCTGCCATTGGTGGGCATGGCGACCAAGATCATCTATGGCGAAGACCTGCTGCAGGCCGGCGGTGTGGACTGGAAGCCCTATGCCAAGCTGATCGGCGAGCGCCCGCATGCCATCAAGGTGGCGGCCGACCGCAAGGCCGACCAGGACCGCTCACTGGCGGCCAATCGAGCCTGAACACGCCCCTGCCTTGACCGCCGCGCACATCGAGATCGAACTGAAGTTCCTCGTGCCGGCGTCGTCCCGCGCGGCGCTGGCGGCCGAGCTTGGCGCACGCGGCGCGGCGCGGCGCGTCTCGCTGATCGACGCCTATTTCGACACGCCCGACCGGCGCCTCGCTCGCGCCGGGCTGGCTTGGCGCATGCGCCGTGAAGGCCGGCGCTGGGTGCAAGGGCTGAAGGCCGCGCGCGGTGGTGCGCTGGAGCGCTTCGAGCACGAGGTCACTCGCCCCGACGCCAGCCCCGACCCGCAAGCCCATGCCGCGACGGCGCCTGGCCAGCAATTGATCGAGTTGCTGGCACAGGCCAAGGCCGAGGGCCAGGATGCCCTGGAACGCTTCCAGATCCAGCAGCGCCGCCTGATGCGCCGCGTGCGCACACGCGGCGCTGTCGTCGACATCGCGCTGGACGAGGGCCGGCTGACGGCCGGCACCGCAGTGCAGAAGTTCCGCGAGATCGAGTTCGAACTGGTGTCGGGCTCGCCGGTGGCAATGCTGGGGCTGGTCGAGCGTTGGCGGCGGCGCTTCGGCCTCGTCTACGACCCGCGCAACAAGGCCGAGCGAGGCCATCACCTCGTGGCCGGTTCGCTCCATCCACCGCTGCGCAAGGCCAAGTCGCCGCGCTACGACCAGGACGCGGGCGCACTGGACGCATTCGGTGCGGTGTTCGATGAATGCCTGGCCCACATCAGCCGCAATCTCATCGGCCTGACCGACGGCGCCCCCGAGCTGCGCGCCGAGCATGTGCACCAGGCCCGCGTCGGCATCCGCCGCCTGCGTAGCGCGCTGCGGGCCTTCCGTGGCTGGGTGGCCGAGCCACCGGCCGAGTTGGTGGATGGCCTGCGCCGGCTGTTCGCGGAACTCGGCAAGGCGCGCGACAGCGATGTGCTGGGCAGCGGCGTCGTCGCCGAACTCAAGCAGGCCGGCGCGCCGCCGCTGTCCCTTCCCGCCGACAGCGCCCCGCCCGACCTCGCCGCGCTGATCCGCAGCGACGAGACGCAGCACCAGCTGCTGGCCTGGATCTCGTGGCGCGCCGGCCTTCAGCCCCTCGCCGAGCCGCAGGATGCGCTGCAGCGCCTGGCGCGCAAGCGGCTGCGCCGCTGGCACAAGAGGCTGGTGGACGGCTGCCGCCGCTTCGACGAGCTCGAGCCCACGGCCCTGCATGCGCTGCGCAAGCACGCCAAGCGCCAGCGCTATGCGCTCGAGTTCTTCGCTCCGCTGCTGCCGCACAAACGCGCCACCCGTCATCTGCAGGCCCTGGCCGCGGCCCAGCAGGCACTGGGTGAGATCAACGACCTCGTTGTCGCGCGCGATCGCTACCAGGCCCTGGTGACCGCCGACCCTGCCGCCTGGTTTGCCGTCGGCTGGCTGACCGCGCGCCTGGCCGAGGCCCGCGAGCGGGCGCGCGACGAGCTGGGCCATCTGGCCGCCGTCGAGCCGCTGCCGCGCTGATGCCACAGCCGCGGGAGCGCTCGGTCAGCACGCTCTCGCGCCGTCCTACACACAAGAACCGCAACGCGGCGAAAACTGGGCCTTCGCCACCAAGGAGCCGACCGTGATTCGCAAGCTCGGCAGCGGCCAGTACCGCCTTTACTCTCGCAAGCCCGATCCACAGACCGGCAAGCGCAGGAACCTGGGCACGTTTGACACACGCGAACAGGCCGAAAAACACGAGCGCGAGGTGCAGTACTTCAAGCGGCATTGACTGGAGGAGAAACCATGGAACCCTTGCAAACTGACGCCGGAAACACCGGCTGGGTCACAGGCTGGATGGTGCTGCGGGTGAAGCAGGAGCTTCCCGGCGATTTCGTCAGCATCCATGCGCACGCCGCCGAGGCGCAAGCCGCGGCCCACCAGCGCGGCCCCGGCCATCAGGTCTTTCACGGCAGGTATCACGCGGCGGGCGGCGAGTTCTTCGTTGACTAGCCCGGCGACGACAGCTTGAGCCCGGCGATGCCGGCCACGATCAGTGCGATGCTGAACAGCCGCGCCGGGTTGGCCGGCTCGCCGAGCAGGAAGATGCCCAGGATCACGGTGCCGACCGCACCGACGCCCACCCAGACGCCATAGGCCGTGCCCACTGGCAGCGACTTCATCGCGATGCCCAGCAACCAGAGGCTGGCCACCATGCAGGCCGCCGTTGCCACGCTGGGCCAGGGCTTGGTGAAGCCGTCGGTGTATTTCAGGCCGATGGCCCAGCCGACCTCGAACAGGCCGGCGATGACGAGAATGATCCAGGCCATCCGTTTTCCTCTGGAGAGATGCGCCGCGGATTCTGGCCGCGCTTGAATCCCCGGGGCCGCGTGGGGTTGCCTTAACCTAGCAGCAATGAGTCACAAGCCCACCACCGTCAATGACCTGGGCGAGTTCACCGTCCTCATCGACGTGCGCTCGCCGGCCGAATACGCCCTCGACCACATTCCCGGCGCCATCAACTGCCCCGTGCTGGATGACGAGGAGCGTCGCATCGTCGGCACCACCTATGTCCAGGTCTCGGCCTTCGAGGCGCGCAAGATCGGTGGGGCCATGGTGGCGCGCAACATCGCAAGCCACCTGGACCAGTTGTTCAGGGACAAGCCCAGGGAATGGCGGCCGCTGGTCTATTGCTGGCGCGGCGGCATGCGCAGCGGCAGCTTCGTCAACTGGCTGAGGCTGGTGGGCTGGGATGCACAGCAGCTCAAGGGCGGCTACAAGGCCTGGCGCGCCCATGTCATCGAGCAGATTGCGCTGCTGGCGCCGCGGCTCGACCTGCGCGTGCTGTGCGGCCCCACCGGCAGCGCCAAGACGCGGGTGCTGCAGGCGCTCGCCGCTCAAGGAGAGCAAGTCCTCGACCTCGAAGATCTGGCGGCCCACCGGGGTTCGGTGCTGGGCGCCATGCCCGGCCGGCCGCAGCCGTCGCAGAAGGGTTTCGAGACGCAGTTGATGCAGGCCCTGGCCGGCCTGGACCTGAGCCGGCGCGTCTGGGTCGAAGCGGAGAGCCGGCGCATCGGCCGCATCACGGTGCCGGAGCCGCTGCTGCAGCGCCTGCGCGAGAGCCCCGTCGTCGAGATCGACGCCTCTGCCCAGGCGCGGCTCGACTACCTGCTGCGCGACTACGCCTGGCTGGGCGACGACCCGCAGGGCCTGGCCGACAAGCTAGGCACGCTGCGCGAACTGCTGCCCAAGGAAGTGCTGGCCGAGTGGCAGGCCTGGGCGCTGGAAGGCGCCCTGCCGCCGCTCTTCGAAGCCCTGATGGCCCGGCACTACGACCCTCTGTATGCCCGTTCGCAGGGCCGCCATCTGGCGGGCCTGCCCGACGCCCAGCGCCTGCAATGCGAGGATCTGTCGGATGCCGGCATCCAGGCCCTGGCCCGTCGCATCGCTTCACTGCCCTAGGTTGGAAACATGATCCCCTCCTCTTCCGTGCCCCGCCTGACCTCGCTATCCCACGGTGGCGGCTGCGGCTGCAAGATCGCCCCGGGCGTGCTGAGCGAGATCCTGAAGAGCACGCGCCACTTTCCGGCGCCGCCGGAACTGCTGGTGGGCATAGAGACCGCCGACGACGCGGCGGTCTACCAGCTGACCGACGAGATCGCGCTGATCGCCACCACCGACTTCTTCATGCCCATCGTCGACGACCCCTTCGACTTCGGTCGCATCGCGGCGACCAACGCCATCAGCGACGTCTACGCCATGGGTGGCAAACCCATCATGGCGCTGGCCCTGGTGGGCATGCCCATCAACGTGCTGCCGGTCGACGTGATCGCCAGGATCCTGGCGGGCGGTGAATCGGTCTGCGCCGCCGCCGGCATCCCGATCGCAGGCGGCCACACCATCGATTCGGTCGAGCCGATCTACGGGCTGGTCGCGCTGGGCGTGGTGCACCCCCAGCGCGTCAAGCGCAATGCGGACGCACGCCCCGGCGACCGGCTCGTGCTGGGCAAGCCGCTGGGCGTGGGCATCCTGTCGGCGGCCCTCAAGAAGGAATCGCTCTCAGCCGACGGCTATGCGCAGATGATCGCCACCACGACGCAGCTCAACACCCCGGGGCCGGACTTGGCGGCGCTGGAGGGCGTGCACGCGATGACCGATGTGACGGGTTTTGGCCTGGCCGGCCATGCGCTGGAACTGGCGCGCGGCGCCCAGGCCAGTGTCGAACTCGACTGGGCGCGGGTGCCCTTGCTGGCGCAGGTGCGCGAACTCGCCGAGCGCGGCATGGTCACCGGCGCCTCGGGGCGCAACTGGGCCGGCTACGGCTCGGACGTGCAGCTGCCGCAGGGCTTCCCGGCCATCGATCAGGCGCTGTTGAGCGACCCCCAGACCAGCGGCGGCCTGCTGGTGTCTTGCGACGCCAGCGCGGTTGACGCCGTGCTGGACGTGTTTCGCCGCCATGGGTTCGGTGCGGCGGCGGAGATCGGCAGGGTCGTGGCAAACGGGCCGCAAGGCAGCCGCCTGCGCTTGAACTGAGCTGCCCCACGGCGGGTCCAACCGCCTATCCCCTCCCGGCAACAGAGGTATGCCCGGCCGGGGGGTGTAAGGTCGGGCTACTTTGGAGCCCCTCATGACGTCCCGTTCTGGATCCGCATTGCTGGCAGCAGGTCGCACTCCTGCGTGCCAAACATGATCCGCCTCGAGATCGCGCTTGAACTCGACTACGTCATTGCCGACCCGGGCTGTGATTTCATCTTCAACATCCACGCGGCCAGCACCCCCCGCCAGCTGGTGGTGGCGGAGTCGCTGACGCTGAGCCAGCCCTTGCTGGCCCGCGTCGAGACGGAGCCGGTCACCCGCAACCGCTACCTGCGCCTGCAGGCCCAGGCCGGGCCGCTGAAGGTGGCCTACCGCGCCACGGTCGACCTGATGCATCACTTCGCCCCGCCGGGTGACGTGGGCGAGGTGCCCGTCGCGCGGCTGCCCGCCGAGGTGCTGGGCTATATCTACCCGAGCCGCTACTGCCAGTCCGACCGGCTGCACCGCATGGCCATGCGCGAGTTCGGCCAGCGCTGGCAGGGCTACGGCCGCGTGCAGGCCATCCGCGACTGGGTGCTGGAGCGCACGACCTTCACGTCCAACACCTCGGACTCCAACACCTCCGCCATCGACACCCTGCTCGATCAGGTGGGCGTGTGCCGCGACTTTGCCCACCTGATGATCGCGTTGTGCCGCGCCATCAACATCCCGGCGCGCTTCGCCACGGGCATCGACTATGGTGCCGACCCCGCGCTCGGGCCGACCGACTTCCATGCCTACGTGGAGGCCTACGTCGGCGACCGCTGGTACATCTTCGACCCTTCAGGCACCGCGATCCCGATGGGCTTCGTGCGCTTTGGCACCGGGCGCGATGCCGCCGACGTCGCCTTCGCCACCATCTTCGGCACGGTCAACTCCGGCGCCCCGGTCATCAACATCCAGGCCGTGGCCGGTGCCGACGGACGCCTGCAGCTGCCCTACCACTGCACCGACGCCATCTCGACGGACGGATAACGTGGCCGTGAAGATTCTCTCGGTTCTAGCCCGGCATCCCATCCTGGTTCCCCTGGCCTGCGCCGCAGCGTTGACCGTGGTGCTGGTGGGCGAGAGTTCCTACTGGCAGTCTGAAGACGTGCTGGGTGAACTCAGCGCCCTGCGCGCCGGCACCGCCAGGCTGGAGGAACTGCGCGCCGCCCCCACCGATCAGCAGACCGACATCCACCGCACGCTGCTGCTCAACCGCCTGGGCGTGGCGCTGCTGAGCGTGGCCAGCCTCGCTGCGTTGTTCCTGTACCTGCGCCAGGGGCTCGCGCTGGAAGACCAGCGCGAGCGCGAAAAGCAGGAACGCCAGCGCCTGGTGCAGATCGAGCGTGAGCGGCTGGAGGTCGAGGTGGCGCGCCGCACCGCGCAGCTCGTCAAGCTGGCGCATCACATCGAAACGGCGCGCGAGCAGGAGCGGGCCCGGCTGGCGCGCGACCTGCACGACGAGATGGGCTCGCTGCTGACATCCGCCAAGCTTGATGCCGCGCGCATCAAGACCCGCGTCGCGAGCCTCGCACCCGAAGCGCTGGAGCCGCTGACGCGGCTGATCGAGAAGCTCAACAGCGGCATCGCGCTGAAGCAGGACATCATCGAGAACCTGCGCCCGTCCACCCTCGACACTCTGGGCCTGGCCGTCACGCTGGACATCCTGGCCGGCGATTTCGCGAAGCGCTCCGGCGTGCTGGTGCATTGCGAGCTGGCGCCCGTGCGGCTCGCCGAGGCCGCCGAACTCGTCGTCTATCGCGTCGTTCAGGAAGCCATCACCAACGTCAGCAAATATGCGCGCGCGCGCCAGCTGTGGCTGAACCTGGGCATCATCCAGGGGCAGGCCGAACTGACGGTGCGGGACGACGGCGTCGGCTTCGATGCCAACGCTGCGACGAACTCGAGCTACGGCCTGCTGGGCATGAGATTCAGGGTCGAAGCCGAGCACGGCAGCTTGTCGGTGACCTCGGCGCCGAATCAGGGCACGCTGATCCGGGTCAGGCTGCCAGCGTCGACCGAAGCCCCCGTTCCCTCCGAATACCTCAGCATCGCCGCCGCCACATCTCCGCCGGATAGTCCTCAAGGCCGAGTGAACGGTACAGCCCGCGACCTTCCGGTGTTGCGCCAAGGCTGAACTCTCGCCAGCCTGGTTGGCGCATGGTGCACACGCCGGCAGCGGGCTGCCGCGATCTTTATACGTTCTTTACACCGCCTACGGGAAACTGGCTCCATCCCACCCAGTTTCCCGTTCATGAGCCTTGAGACCCAACGCAGCGGCCTGGCCGCACTGACGCTCGGCGCAATCGGTGTCGTCTATGGCGACATCGGCACCAGCCCCCTCTACACGCTCAAGGAAGTATTCCTGCCCGCTACCGGCGTCACGCTGGACACCCACAACCTGGTGGGCGCGGTCTCGGTGATCGTCTGGGCGCTGATGTTCGTCGTCACGCTCAAGTACGTGATCCTGATCCTGCGCGCCGACAACCGCGGTGAAGGCGGCGCACTCGCGTTGACGGCCCTGGCCGCCCATGCCGTGCAGCAGCGGCCCAGGCTGCGCGGCGCGCTGCTGTTGCTGGGCCTGTTCGGGGCGACGCTGTTCTATGGCGACAGCGTCATCACGCCCGCGATCTCGGTGATGGGCGCCATCGAAGGCCTGGAGGTCGTGACGCCGACCTTGAAGCCCTATGTGCTGCCGATCTCGGTGGCCATCCTGGTGGGTCTGTTTCTGGTGCAACGCCATGGCACCGCAGCGGTGGGCAAGGTGTTCGGGCCGGTGATCGTGCTGTGGTTCGCCGTGCTCGGCGCCATCGGCATCGTGCACATCACCCAGCATCCCCAGATCCTGGCTGCACTCAACCCGCTGGAGGCCTGGGCCTTCCTCAGCACGCGGGGATGGCATCTGTTCGCTGCAGTCGGGGCCATCGTGCTGGCATTGACGGGTGCCGAGGCCCTCTACGCCGACATGGGCCATTTCGGCGTGAGGCCGATCCGCCTGGCCTGGACGGGGCTGGTGTTTCCCGCGCTGGCGCTCAACTACCTGGGCCAGGGCGCGCTGCTGATCGGAGACGCCACTGCCATCGAGAACCCGTTCTTCCGCCTCTTCCCCAGCGCCTTGGTGCTGCCCATGGTCGGCCTCGCTGCGATGGCCGCCGTGATCGCCTCGCAGGCCGTGATTTCCGGGGCCTACTCGATGACCAAGCAGGCCATCCTGCTCGGCTTCCTGCCGCGCCTCACCTTGCGCCATACCTCCGCCAGCGAGTCCGGGCAGATCTACGTGCCGGCGGTCAATTGGGCACTGCTGGCCGGCGTCATCGGTGCGGTGCTGATGTTTGGCAGCTCATCGGCGCTGGCGGGGGCCTACGGCATCGCGGTGACGCTGACGATGCTGATCACGACCGTGCTGACCTTCTTCGTCATTCGCGACGGCTGGAAGCTCCCCGCGCCGCTGGCGATCGGCGCCACGGTGTTCTTCCTGGCCGTGGACATGCTGCTGGTGGCCGGCTGCGCCATCAAGTTCTTCGACGGCGGATGGTTTCCACTGGCGCTGGGCCTGATGCTGTTTGTCTTGATGAGTACCTGGGCGCGCGGCCGTCAGCTGCTGATGGCTGGCCTGCGCAGCGAGGGCATCGAACTCCAGCCCTTCATTGAGAGCCTCGCCCTGGGCGAAGCCCATCGTGCACGGCGCACTGCGGTCTATGCCGTCGCCGACCCGAACCTCGTGCCGCAGGCCCTGTTGCACAACCTCAAGCACAACCAGGTCCTGCACGAAACGAACGTCATCCTGAACGTCATGTTCCACGACCGTCCGATGGTCGACGCAGCCGACCGCCTCGAATTGACGTCATTGGCGCCAGGCTTCTGGCGCGTGCTCGTCCACTACGGGTTCATGGAGGAGCCCGACGTTCCCCTGGCACTGGCGCTGTGCGAGGCCAAGGGCCTGCGCATCGAGCCCTTCGAGACCAGCTACTTCCTCAGCCGCGAGACGGTGGTGCCGACTCCCGGTGGCGGCATGGCGAACTGGCGTGAGCGCCTGTTTGCAGCATTGAGCCGCAACTCCAGCGGGGTCGCCAGGTTCTTCCGGTTGCCGGACAACGCGGTGGTCGAACTGGGCACACGCGTGCAGATATAGCCAGGCGCGTCGCGCCGTCTTGCGAACAGTTCGGCCCGCGGGGGAAGTCCGGCAGCGTCGAGGCGTCAACCACGGCAGCAACGACGTGCTCGCACTACAACCCCGGCGTTCCCTTGTCGAACGCCGGTATCCCCTCAATGGCGTGGTGAGCGGCCTCGGTGGCATAGGTCAATGCTTCCTGCTCCGTAGCCCACAGGTTGTCGGTTGTCGGGCGGTAGCTGTCATCCGTGCCAACCTGGCCAGCGGCGGCCACGTCAAGGATCGCGAAGCGTCCTTCGAAGCCGCCGCTGCGAGGCACCGCCTCCACCGTGAACCGCACACCCCGGTGAACGTCGGCGATGGCCTCACTCATGGCTTCTCCTTGGATTGAACGACGCCGTCAGTGCGGCTCAGCGTCCTGCCCCATCAACTCCGCCTTGCGCCCGGCGATGGCTTCACCCAAGGTATCCAGGTCGAGGTCGGACTTGCGGATCTTGGGGAACATCTCGCCTTCCTCTTCCTTGACGTGATGGTCGATGTACTCGCCAAGCACCTTCACCTTGGCGTCGTAGTGATCGTCATCGGGCGAGCCGGCTTCGATCTGCGCGATGAGCTCCTTGGCGCTGGCGTGCTCGATGTCGGCTTCGTCGACCAGGTCGGCGTCGTCGCCCAGCACGTCCCGCGCGGCCGGATAGAAGAGCTCTTCCTCAGCCGTGGCGTGCGCGGTCAGCATGACGCAGATCTGCAGCGCGATGGCTTGTTTCTCGCCGGCATCGCCATCGGCCTTGACAAGCTTGTCATAGGCCCGGAACAGGGACTTCACCTCCCGGTGATCGGCGGTCAGCAGATCGATCGCGTCCGGTGTCGAATCGCGTGTCGTCGGGCTGGCGGGTTTCCTGGCCGTGCTCTTGGTGGATTTGGCTGAGGTCTTCGTTGCGCTGGTGGGCATGGGAGTTCCTGCTGGCTGATGGTTTGGAAAGACTCCGGCGGGCACCGGAGCCGGTGAATTCAGAGCTTGTCTTCGGCAAGGGCGGTACGAACCGCCCTGTCGAGATCAAACCCAGGTCTCGCCGTAGTAGTCGTAGACCTTGCGACCGTAGTCGCGCGTGTATGCCGGCTCGCTGTAGCGGGCATAGCGCGGCGCGCCTTCCAGCTGCGACTTGTCGAGGTTCACCACATAGCCGTCCTTGGCGGTGTCGTACTTCAGCTTGGACCAGGGCATGGGGTAGAGATCGGTGCCCATGCCCAGGAAGCCGCCGAACTCCAGGGCGGCGTAGCGCACCTGCCCGGAGGCCTTGTCGATGACCAGGTCGTCGATGGAGCCGAGCTTGTCGCCCTGCAGGTTGTAGACCTCGGTGCCTTCAACCTTCGAGGCAGCGATGGTGGGGCCGGTGGTGTTGTCAGTGTTCATGGTGGTCTCCGTAGCTGTGTAGCGGTCGATGGCGCCGCCCTGCTTCGACGGCAAATCACGTACCCACGCGCGGTGCCTCCTGCCTCGTTGAACCGCCTTGCAGGCTTGCCAACCATGCGGCATTCCGTCCTACACATGCCACCGCTGGCTTGGCGCATGCTGCGATGCAGCAGTTGAAGTTCAGCCATGTCGAAATGCATCATGCTGATTCGCCACGCCGAGAAGCCACACGGCGAGGACGGCGGCGTGGATGAATCCGGCCGCGACGATCCCAACTCGCTCAGCGTTCAAGGCTGGCGCCGCGCCGGCGCGCTGGTTCCGTACTTCTCGGCACTGGCTGAACGTCTGCATCCGCAGGTGCTGGAGCGCCCGCAGCACATCCTTGCGGCCCGGCCAACGGCAAGGCATCCGTCGACCCGCCCCTATGACACCGTGGAAGGCCTGGCCGACCGCCTCGGGGTTGCCGTCGACGAACGCTGGTCGGACCACGATCCGGTGGACAAGCTCGCGTGGCACTTGCGGTCGCTGGATGCGCCGGTGCTGGTTTGCTGGCGGCACGACGATCTCCCCAAACTTGCCAAGGCGATCACGACAGTCGATGAAGTGCCGGAGAACTGGCCGTCCGAGCGATTCGACCTGACGTGGTCGTTTCGCTGCCAGGCGGGTCGCTGGCTGTTCCAGCAAGTGCCGCAGCTCCTGCTTGCCGGTGACCGGCTCACACCCGTCGACTGGCCGCAGAACAGAGCAAGGGCACGGCAAGCGGCTTGAGCAGGTTGCCGACGGTCTGGCCGCCATGGTGGCCCGCCTGCGGCATCAGGTGCAGCCGCTCGGGCAGCATCGGCCCTCGCGGCCGGTGGGAGCGGCATTTGCCAATCGTTGGGCCTTCCGCACCCTGCGCAAAAGCCCCTTGAGCCCAGCACCAACCGCCAGCCGCTTCCTCACCGCCGACGCTGCGAAGGCGGCGTTGACGGCACCGGCGCCTGCCATCGCCGTCCAGCTCGCCATGGTCGACTGGCGCGGCGGCAGCGCGCGGGCGCGGCCCTCGTCATCGCCCCCCAACGGAGCGGCCCGTTCACGCGAGCGCAGTTTGCGCAGCTGCGGCAAGTTCTGCTGCACAGACTGCAGGTGGAATTCGGCGTCTCCATCGACGGCGTCGAGGCCGGCCAATGCGCTGGCGCACGGGACCTCCTCTGCGCCAACGCGCAGCGCCTTGCCCGGAACATGACCGGGGGCTTCAACCGGCAGGAGATGCAAGGTGCAGAGCAACTGGAACGGCGCCTTCAAATGCCTGGCACCCGAGCAGTTGATCGAGCGGCTGCCATGGCTGGAGCGGCCGTTGGTGTTCACCAACGGCGTGTTCGACCTGCTGCATGTCGGCCACGTCAGCTGCCTGGAGGCGGCACGCCGCCAGGGCAATGTGCTGGTGGTTGCGCTGAACAGCGACGCCTCCGCCCACGACCTGGGCAAGCCGGGTGAGCGTCCCTGCTGCACGCTGCATGAGCGCGCCCACGTCATCGCGGCCCTGTCCTGCGTGAACTGGGTGACGTGGTTCGAAGAGGCCACGCCAGCGGCGCTGCTGCAGGCGGTGCGGCCCGACGTGTACGTGAAGGGCAGCGACCACGCGGCGGAACAACTGCCTGAGACACCGTTGGTGCGCGGCTGGGGCGGCCGCGTCGTCACCGTGCCCTACTTGGCCGGCCACTCGGCGGCGGCCAGACGCAGCTGATCGAGCTTGGGACGCATGCGCCGCTCCGGAAGACCGGCTCAGGGGCCGAAGGCGGTAGGGGTCGGGCCGGGAAGCGAGCAGCGAGCTTGCCCGGGGCGGTGCTCATGACCTGGCCTCCTCCTCGGCCCAGCCCTGTGCGCCGATCAATGGCACGAAGGCCACGTCGGCGAGCGCTTGCTGGTCGAAGTGGCCGTTCGCCAGGCGCCTCACCTTGACGAGGGTCTGGCCTCGGGTTTTACCGACCGGGATGACCAGGCGGCCGCCGGGCGCGAGCTGGGCCTTGAGCCCGGGCGGCACGTCCGGGCCCGATGCGGCGACAAGGATGGCATCGAAGCTCCCCCCGCCGGGCCAGCCGCCGCTGCCGTCGCCGGTGATGATCTCCACGTTGTCGTAGCCGAGCGCCGCCAGGCGCTCATGCGCACGACGGGCGAGCACTTCGCTGCGCTCGATTGCCGACACGTGCGCGGCGATGCGGCTCAGCACGGCAGCCGCATAGCCCGAGCCCGCGCCGATCTCCAGTACCGCGTCGCCCGCCTTCACTTCGGCGGCCTCGATCATCAGCGCGACGATGAAAGGCTGGGAGATGGTCTGGCCCTGGGCGATGGGCATTGCTGCGTCCTGGTAGGCGACGTCCTCAAAGCCCGCCTCGACGAAAGCCTCGCGCGGCACGGTGCGCATCGCCCGCAACACCGCGTCGGCGCGGATGCCGCGGGCGGCCAGCTGTGTGGCCACCATGCGCTCGCGCCGCTCGGCGTAATCCACGTTCATGGCGCTCAGAAATCCATCAATTCGCTGGACGTGCAGTCCCGGCCGTGCTCCTTGGAAACGTAGAGCGCCCGGTCGGCACGCTCCAGCACGGCATCCAGCGCCTCGTCCGGGCGGGCCTGCGCGACGCCAGCCGAGAAGGTGTAGGCAATGCCGGCATGCGGCTCCAGCGTGTGGCGCACCCGCTCGAGCGCGGTGCAGGCCTCCGCCATCTCGGTGCCCGGGAGCAGCAGGAGGAATTCCTCGCCGCCGATGCGGCCCATGGCCTGGCCGGATCGCAGATGGGCCTGGGTGTGATCGCAGAAGTGGCGCAGCACGGCGTCCCCGACGGCGTGGCCACGCGTGTCGTTGACTCTCTTGAAGTGGTCCAGGTCCAGCAGCGCAAGGCTCACCGGCTGGGAATGCCTGCGCGGGTCGTTCAGGGCGCTCTGAGCGAGTTTCAGGATGTGCCGGCGGTTCGGCGTGCCGGTCAAATCGTCGGTAAAAGCTGCCTGAACCGCCAGCTCGTGCGCACGTTCCAGCTCCGAAGCCATCCGCTGGTTGGCTCTCAACAGGCGCTCGCAGTCGTCCTTCTGATCGCGCAGCAACTTGCGCTGCAGATAGAGGGCGACAAACGCACCGACCTTGCTTTCCAGCACCTGAGGGTGCACCGGCTTGACCAGGAAGTCGACGGCACCGGCCTCGTAGCCACGGAAAGTCCGCGCTGCGTCGCCGCCGTCGCCCGTCAGAAAAATGATGGGAACTTCGCGGGAACGCGCCTCATCGCGCATGGACTCGGCAAGCTGGAAGCCATTGACGTCGGGCATGTTGACGTCGACCAGCGCCAGCGCAAAGTCGTGCTGCGTCAACCGTTCCACCGCCACCGCAGCGGACTCGGCGGATACCACCTCTATGCCGGGACGATCCAGGATCAGCTTCGTCGAAGCAAGGTTGTCCAGGTTGTCATCGACATGGAGGATGAAGGCAGTCTCACGAACAGGCAGCTGAAGCTCCCGGGAGGACGTTGGTCGTGGGCGGCAATTGGCGCTCCCGGTGCCACCCCTGTCAGATACTGGCGCCGTCAAGTCGACATCAGGAATCTCCGTGAACACGTCCCCGATCAGCGACGACCTGGTAGACCGCGTTCGCCACGCGCTGGCCGGTGTCGCCGACGTGCGTGAGAAGCGCATGTTCGGCAGCGCCGGCTTCATGGTGCGCGACCACCTGTGCGTGACGGCGAGGCCCGAGCGGCTGATGTGCCGCATCGACCCGGCGCTGCACGAGATGGCGCTCCAGCGTGACGGTGTCGAGACGGTGGTCATGAAGGGGCGCCCCTACCCAGGCTATGTGTTCGTCGCCTCGACGACCGTGCAAACGAAGGCGGCACTGGACTACTGGATCGAGCTGTCCCTCAAGTACAACGCGACGCTGCCTGCGGCCAGGAAAAGGCAGAGCACATCGCGGGCCAGGGCCAAGGGGGCTGGCACCACAGACGGCACGCGCTCACGTTCTTGAGTGAATGGCCGGGCGCTTGCGGCGCAGCGAAGGCCCTTCCTACACTCGGCCAGGAATTGCGAGCGGCACACGCGGTGGATGTCGTCATGATCGCGGTCCGAGCCCTTCGACCTCTCGTTTCACGCCATTCATGCCATGAAGCTCCAGCCACTGCCCCGGCCCGTCGCCATCGTCATGGCCGGCTTGATCGCCGCTACCACGCAGGCTCAACCGATCGAACCCTTCCCCGTCCATATCGAGGTGGATGCCGGTCGCTCCATGAGCGAGCTCAAGCCCATCTGGCGCTTCTTCGGCGCGGACGAGCCCAACTACGCGACCATGAAGGACGGCCGCAAGTTGATGAAGCACCTGGGCGACCTGCGGCCGGGGAGCGTGTACTTCCGCGCGCACAACCTGCTGAACACGGGTGACGGCACGCCGGCGTTCAAGTGGGGCAGCACGAATGCCTACACCGAGGACCGTGACGGCAAGCCGGTCTACGACTGGGCCGTCACCGACCGCATCATCGACAGCTACCTCGAACGCGGCGTGCGGCCCTACCTGCAGATTGGCTTCATGCCGCAGGCCTTGTCGAGCGCCAAGCCGGGCACGCCGTACCAGCACAGCTGGCGCCCCGGCTTCGCCTACGACCTGATCGCCGGCGCCTGGAACGCCCCGCCGAAGGATTACGCCAAGTGGGCCGAGCTGGTCTTCCAGTGGACCAGGCACTGCGTGGAGCGCTACGGCCGCGAGGAAGTGCTGCGCTGGTACTTCGAAGTCTGGAACGAGCCCAACGGCCCGGCCTACTGGACCGGCACGCAGGAAGAGTTCAACAAGCTGCATGACTACGCCATCGACGCCGTGCGCCGGGCACTGCCCGAGGCTCGCGTGGGTGGCCCCGACGTTGCGGGCTCCGGGGGGGCGTTCATGGACGCCTTCCTCAAGCATGTCGTCAGCGGCCGCAACCATGCGACGGGGCAGATCGGCACGCCGACCGATTTCCTCGCCTTCCACGCCAAGGGCAGCCCGCGGTTCGTCGACGGGCATGTGCGCATGGGCATGGCGCCCCAGTTGAGCGGCATCGCCAACGGCTTCCAGAAGATCGCCGCGGTGCCCGAGCTGAAGGACAAGCCCATCGTCATCGGCGAGAACGACCCCGAAGGCTGCGCCGCCTGCCCAGGCCCGCAGAACGCCTACCGCAACGGCACCATGTACTCCAGCTACACGGCGGCCAGCTACAAGCGCATCTGGCAGCTCGCCGACCGCCACCAGGTGAACCTGGAAGGCGCTCTGACCTGGGCCTTCACGTTCGAAGACCAGCCCTGGTTTGCGGGCTATCGCCAACTGGCGACGAATGGCGTTGACCTGCCGGTTCTCAACATCTTCCGCATGTTCGCCAAGCTGGGGCCAACGCAGCTGCGCGCCACCAGCGACGCCGAAGTGGCGCTGGAGGACATCGTGGCGAACGGGGTCCGCGGCCGCCCGGATGTGGGCGTGCTGGCCACCCGCACGCCCGACGGCAAGATTGCCGTGATGACCTGGCACTATCACGACGACGATGCCAGCGGCCCGGATGCGGCGGTCAGCTTGAAGCTGGCGGGCCTGGGCGGGCAGGCGACGCGGTCGGTGACGCAGTGGCGCGTCGACAAGGCCCACGCGAATGCGTTCACGGCCTGGCAGGCGATGGGCGCGCCTCAGGCGCCGGACGCGAAGCAGTACGCCCAGCTGGAAGCCGCCTCGGTGATGGCGCCGGCCGCGCTGCCGGCGCTGGCGGTGGCCAATGGCAGTGCGACGCTGAGCTTCACACTGCCACGGCAGGGTGTGTCGCTGCTCGTCATCGAGTAGGCGCAAGTACACCCGGTGAACGTCAAGCTTGCAGCACTGAAGTGGCTGGCCGGCCTGCTCGTCTGCGGCCTGCTGGCGCCGCTGGCGCTGGCCGCGGACGCGCCGCGCACCGAGACGCTGATGCTGTCGGGCACCGGCCCGGATGACGCGGTGGACTGGGACTTCGTCATCGACGGCGGGCAGCGCGCGGGCGAGCAGGCGCGCATCAAGGTGCCGTCCAACTGGCAACAGCAAGGCTTTGGCCACTACCAGTACGGCTACGACAAAGGCCCGCGGGCGGCGGACAAGGCGACCTACCGACGCCGCTTCAGCATGCCGGCCGAGTGGCAGGGCCGCACGGTCCGCGTGGTCTTCGATGCGGTGATGACCGACACCCTCGTGAAGATCAACGGCAATGTCACCGGGTCCATCCACCAGGGCGGGTTCAACCGCTTCAGCCACGACATCACCCGCTGGCTCAAGCCGGGCGAGGACAACGAGATCGAGGTGCAAGTCAGCGAAGCCTCGGCCGCCACGGCCACCGACATCGCCGAGCGCCATGGCGACTACTGGGTGTTCGGTGGCATCTACCGGCCGGTGTGGCTGGAGGCGTCGCCGCTGCAGTCCATCGCGCACGTGGCCATCAACGCCCAGGCCAGCGGCGAGCTCACGGCCGACGTGACGCTGCGGGCGCCGCGCACGGTGACCCGGCTGGCGGCCCAGGTCACCACCCGCGACGGCACGGCCGTGGGCCAACCCTTCTCCGCCGCACTTCCCACCGGCGGCGCCGGGCGCGTGCGCGTCCAGGGGCGGATCGACCAGCCGCTGCTCTGGTCCGCCGAAACGCCGCACCTGTACTTCCTGCAGCTCACGCTGTTCGAAGGCGACAAGGCCGTCCACCAGGTCACGGAGCGCTTCGGCTTCCGGACCTTCGAGGTGCGCGAGGGCCGGGGCCTGTACCTCAACGGCCAGCGCATCATGCTCAAGGGCGTGAACCGCCACAGCTTCCGCCCGGAGACGGGCCGCGCCGTGTCGCGCGCCCAGGCCTATGAGGACGCGCACCTCATTCGGTCCATGAACATGAACGCCATGCGCGTGGCCCACTACGCGCCCGAGAAGGCCTTTCTGGAGGCGGCCGACGAGCTGGGGCTGTACGTCATCAACGAGCTGAGCGGCTGGCAGAAGGCCCATGACACAGAGGTGGGCCGCAAGCTCGTGCGCGAGCTGGTGGAGCGCGACGTCAACCACCCGAGCATCCTGTTCTGGTCCAACGGCAACGAAGGCGGCTGGAACCGCGAGCTGGACGGCGACTTCGCCCTCTACGACCCGCAGGCACGGCCGCTGATTCACCCCTGGGAGGCTTTTGGCGGCATCGACACCAAGCACTACCCGCGCTACCCGGACCTGCAGCGCCGGCTGGCCGGCCCGCTGCTGGTGATGCCCACCGAGTTCCTGCACGGCCTGTTCGACGGCGGCCTGGGTGCCGGCCTGGACGACTACTGGCGAGCCATGAGCGCCTCGCCGCGCGGCGCGGGCGGCTTCCTTTGGAACCTGGCGGATGAAGGCCTCGTGCGCACCGACCAGGGCGGGCGCATCGACGTCTTCGGCAGCTACGCGCCGGACGGCATCGTCGGCCCCCGGCACGAGAAGGAGCCCAGCTACTACACGGTCAAGGAGATCTGGTCGCCGGTGCAGATCGCACCGCCAGTGCTGGACGATCAATTCAACGGCGTGCTCAAGCTGAGCAACGCGTTCGATTTCACGACGCTGGCGGCGGTGCGCTTCCAGTGGGAATGGATTCGGTTCGCCCAACCGCAGGACCGCAGCCCGGACGCCCGCGTGCTGGCCCAGGGCGACCTCGCCGGGCCGGCCGTGGCCCCGCATGCCGCGGGTGAATTGAAGCTGCCGCTGCCCGCGGCCTGGCGCGAGGCGGATGCGCTGCGCCTGACGGCAATGCAAGGCGACCAGCATCTGTGGACCTGGGTCTGGGCAGCGCCGGCCCGGCCTTCCCGCCTCGCAAGCCAGCGTGCCGGCACGCCCGCGGCGGTGAGAGAGGGCGACAGCATCCGGCTGCAGGCCGGCGCCATGTCCGCGCGCTTTGATGCCCGTACCGGCCTGCTGCTCGAACTGGCAAGGGGCGGCAAGGCGCAACCCTTGTCCAACGGGCCACGCCTGGTCGTTGCCCGGCCCAGGCAGGCCGCCGAGCCGGCATGGCTGGAGCCGGCCGCCACGGCCGACGGCGTCTACGAGTTCCCCACGCCGACGATGGCCAATGTTGCAACCATCGACCTCGGCATCACCGAGACCGATGGCTGGGCGAGCTTCAGGCTGGATCTGTCCGCCGATGGCCAGCGTTGGAAGACCGTCTTTGACGGCGCACGGGTGGCGCGCGACGGGCAGTCCTACATCTTCCCGCCGCAGGCCGTGAAGGCACTGCGCGTGACCCGCCTGGCGGGCGTGCGGCGCACGCCCTCGGTGGTGTCTCTGCGGCTGGCCTTCGAAGCAGACCGCTTCGCCGTGCCGACGGCTCAGGTCGTCGTGACCGCAGGCACCGGGCCGCAAGGCGCCTGGCTGGAAGCGCCTGGCGGCGGCGGGCTGGACCGCGTGCGCTGGACGCTCGGCGAGGACGGCGTGCTTACGCTGGACTACGGCTACCAGCTCCAAGGACCCGCGCTGTACCACGGCATCGGCTTCGATCGGCCGCTTGTTGAGGCCAGCCATCCCCGCGCGCTCATGCGCGGGCCCAGCCCGGTCTGGCAAAACCGCCTGCGCGGGCCGGCGCTGGGTGTGTACGACATCGCATCGCCCGCCGGCTATTTCGCAGACCCACGCTGGCTGCGCCTGACCTCGCCCGCCGGGGACCTCACCATCGTCAACGAAGGAGCGGGCTATCTGCAGCTGGGCGCGAGGCTGGCAGACTTCCCGACCACCAGCGTGGATTTCCCAGCCAGCGACATCGGCTTCCTGCACGCCATCCCCGCCATGGGCGCCAAGGGCCAGGCCGCTGACCTGACCGGGCCGGCGGGTGAGCCGGCCCTGGCGACGGGACGCTACGGCGGCCGGTTGCAGCTGCGGTTCTGACGGCCGCATGACGCTGCCCGGTTGCACAACGATCACAGGAGACCCATTGAACCCCCTTCACTTCATGCGGGCCGCGGCTTGCGGCCTGCTCGCCCTGGCGGCCACGGCATCATCTCAGGCGCAAGACATCGCTCTGGGCCAACGACTGTTCGACAGCAACTGCGCCATGTGCCACACCGCGACACCGGACAGGCGCGCGCTGATGGGCCCCGGCCTGCATGGCATCGTCGGCCGCAAAGTGGGTGAAGCGCAGGGCTTCGGCTACTCGGCGGCGCTGTCCACGCTGGGTGCGAAGGGCAAGGTCTGGACGAAGGTGGAACTGGACAGGTTCGTCGCCGACCCCTCGGCCTACGCACCCGGCACCACCATGCCGATCAGCATGGCGGACAAGGCACAACGCCAGGCGCTGCTGGCCTATCTCGACAAGCTTTCAGGCCCGGCGACCACGGTGGCGGTGAGCACTGCGGCCAGCAAGCCGGCGGTCCCTGGTGCAGACGTGGGCAGCTGGAGTGCTGATCGACCGGGGCGGATCCACGAGTGGAAGGTGGCCGACCTGCCCACGCCCTTCGCCACCGAAAGCGCAAGCAACGGGCCCCGCACGGTGCCACGCCCGGAAGGCACGTTGCCGTTGGTTCCCGAGGGCTTCAAGGTCAGCTTGTGGGCCAGGGACCCTGATCGCGGCCGCGTCATGGTCAAGGCACCCAACGGGGACATCTTCATCTCGTCCACGACGAAACGGCTGGTCAAGGTGTTCCGGTCGTCCACGGGCGAGACCGCCGATGTGGTGAGCACCTTTGCGTCGGGCATGGACCGCCCCTTCGGCCTGGCTTTCTGGCCGACAGGCTCCGACCCGCGGTACCTCTACGTGGCCTTCGTCAATTCCGTCGTCCGATATCCGTACCGCAACGGCGACCTTGTGGCCGGCGGTGAGCCCGAAGTGGTCGTTCCCAAGCTGTCCCAGGCCGTCGGCGCGCACTCGTCCCGGACGCTGGTGTTCTCTGCCGACGGACGCACGATGTTCCTGTCCATCGGCTCGGCGACCAACGTCGCCGAGGGCATCGGCAAGACGCCTCCCGAGCCGCTTGCCGGCTGGGAAGCCAGGCACGGCCTGGGTGCAGCCTGGGGTGAGGAGGAAGGCCGCGCCGTGGTGCTGGCGTTCGATGCCGATGGCAAGAACCGGCGCACCTATGCCGCGGGGCTGCGCAACTGCGTCGGCATGTACCTCTACCCACGCACCGGGAACCTGCTGTGCAGCGTCAACGAGCGCGATCTGCTGGGCGACAACCTGCCGCCGGACTACCTGACCCGGGTGAAGGAAGGCGCCTTCTATGGCTGGCCCTGGTTCTACATCGGCGCTCATGAAGACCCCCGTCTCGCCGGCCATCGACCCGACCTTCGCGACAAGGTGACAGCGCCCGATCTGCTGCTGACGGCACACGCAGCGCCACTGGGCATGGTCATGTACGAGGCGCCGCCGGCCGCCCCTGCGGCGTTCGCGAAGGCCTACGACGGCGACCTGTTCGTCGCCTTTCACGGCTCCTGGAACCGGCAGACGCGCACGGGTTCGAAAGTGGTCCGGGTGTTCATGAAGGAGGGCGTGCCGACGGGCCGCTATCAGGACTTCGTGACGGGTTTCGTCGCCAGCGACACCGAAGTCTGGGGCCGGCCCAGCTCGGTCGCCGTGCAGAAGGACGGCTCGCTGCTCGTGGATGACGATGTGACCGGCGAGATCTGGCGCGTCGCTCCGAAATGAATGTTCCAGGCTGACCGACGACGCGTTGCCCGTTGCCCTGCACGCCCCCTAGATTGGCAACTGCCCGGGGCGTCCCACCGGACCGGAAACATGTTCTCCTTGCCGGCGGACCGTTCACCCGATTCCGTTGTCAGGTTTTTCGTCTCCGTCAGCCAAGGAACATCATGACTCGCTCACGAACGTTGCTCAGCGCGCTTCTTTGCGCTTGCGCGGTTTTGCCGTTTGGCGCGGCGCATGCGCTCGGCGTCGTCACCTATGTGGGTCACGCGGCCGCTGACAATTTCAATCCGCTCAATCGCCTGAATGACATCGACCACGGGACGACCTTTGCGCCTGCAAGCTACGGGGTGAACGTGGATGGCAACGTCGCCACCTCGATCACCGATTCAGCCCAGGGGGGCTCGGCTTATGCCTATTCCCTCTCCGTGGCTGCGTACTCGCCCGTCCTCGGATTCACCGTCGGCGGTGGTGCTGGAGCGACCACGACGATTCATTACCAGGTCATGCTGAGCGGCCCGGCCGCGGCAACGGTAGTGCCGGTGCACGTCCTCGCCCACGGCTTGGTCGACGGCGAAGGAAGTACGCAGGCATCGGCCTCCTTCTCCGTGAACTACGACAGCGGCGGCGCTGGCGCGATTTTGCTCGCCGGCATCAACCTCAACGGAGTGAGTGGCAACAGCTTCTCGTTCGATCAGGTCACCAACTTCAAGGTCAATGCCGTCTTTGATGTCTACCTCCGTGCCGATTCCGGCTCGGGCGGCCCCGGCGGGCCGGCAGGCTGGTCGAAGGCCTTCGTTGACCCTTCGTTCACGATCGACGACCCGGCGCTGGCCGCGCTCTACCACTTCGAAGGCATTCCTAGCGCCGTGCCTGAGTCGGCGACCTGGGCGCTCACGATGTTGGGGCTGGGCGTGGTTCTCGGCGTGCGGCGCCGGCGGACTGCGCTCGTGCCAGTGCCCGAATCGCAATGATTGGTTAACTGGCCCCAGTAGGCGGCCGCGCCATGCGCCTCAAATGGTCGCTCCGCTAGACTGACGACCATGCGCCACGGCCTGACGACCTTCCTGCTGATGCTGTGCATGTGCTGGCAAGCGCTGGCCCATGCAGGCGTTGCCGTGGGGATGGCGGGCCAGGAAGAGCAGCAGCATGCGTTGATGCACCTCGAGGGCCAGGGGCATCATCACGATGGTCACGGCGACGCCAGCGGCGTCCACGAGGACCAGTCGCTCGCCTCGGCCCATCATCTGGCCAGCGACTGCGGTTTGCATTCACCGGTCCTGATGACCCGTGTTGACCTGCACTTGCCACAACTGCCGCCGGCGATGCCGGTGCAGACCGCGGCGACGCCCCCTCCACCGCCCTGCCTTGCCGGCCCCGAGCGGCCACCCAAAGCCCAGTCCTGATCCCGCCCGCGACCCGCGCGTGCTGACGCGCGGCCGTCTGTCGCTCTGGCGGTGACCTCTTGCGCATGACCAGCCCTGGGCTGGCCCCATGCGGGTCGCCGCCGCTTTCGCATCAGGACCCTCGTGAAAATCCCTCCATGGTTGGCGCCATGGCTCGCCGGCAGCGCCCTTGCTGCCAGCGCGCTCGCCTGTGCCGCCCAACCCCTATCGAATTCCGCAGCGCTCGCGGCCAGCCGCCCCAGCCTGGCCCAGGCGATTGACGCCGCCTGGCAGCGCTCCGCCGAGGTGACGCAGTCGCAAGGCCAGCAGCGCCAGGCTCGCGCCGAGCAGGCCGTCGCCGCCAGCTGGCTCGCCGCGCCGCCAGCGCTGCAGCTGTCCCAGCGTGAAGGCCGCGGCAATGGCGCCAGCGGCCAGCGCGAAACCGAGGTCGGCATCGCCCTGCCGCTGTGGCGCATCGGCGCCCGCGCAACCGCCGGCCAGGCCGCCCAAGCCGGCCTCGACTGGAGTGCCGCCGCCGAGCGGGCCGCCCGCCTGCACGTGGCCGGCCAGGTGCGCGAAGCCCTTGGCCAGCTGAGCGGCCTGGAGGCGGAGCAGCGCCTGGCCGCGCTGCAAGGCCAGTTGCTCGGTCGCCTGGCCGAAGACGTCGACCGCCGCGTCAAGGCCGGCGACCTCGCGCCTGCCGACGCGATGGCGGCCCGGGCCGAGTGGCTGTCCAGCCAGGCTCTGGAAGCCGAGGCTGCGCAGAAGCTGCGCGCCCAGCAGACGCAATGGCAATTGCTGACAGGCCTCGCCGTCGCCGCGCAGTCCGAGCCCCCGCCTGCAGGGGCGACCTTCAACCTGGATGAGGCCCACCCCGAACTGCAGCTCACCACACGTGCCGTCGAGCGTGCCCAGCGCCAGCTCGCCCTGGCACAGGCCCAGCGCGGCGATGGCCCCGAGCTGGGCGTCAACCTGCGCCAGGAACGCCCCGGCCAGGGCAACCCGGCACTGAACGGCATTGGCGTCGCGCTGCGCCTGCCTTTTGCTGCATTTGGCACCGAGACGCACGCCCAGCCGCGCATCGCCAGCGCACTGTCCGAGGTCGACATGGCCCTGACCCAGCAGCAGCGCAGCCGCGACCGCCTCGCGGCCGAGCTGGAGCTGGCACGCAGCCAGCTGCAAGGTGCTCAAGCCCAGGCCCGCCTCGAAACGCAGCGCGCCACGCTGCTGCGCGAGCGGGCGGGCCACATCGACAAGGCTTTCAAGGCGGGCGAATCGCCGCTGCCCGAACTGCTGCGGGCGCTGAGCGCCGCCGCGCAGGCCGAGGCCGCCAGTGAACGCCAGCAAGCCCATCTGCGCCTGGCCCAGGCGCGACTCCAACAAGCCCAAGGATTGCTTCCATGACCTCCCTTTCCCTGCTGCGCGCCCTCGGCGCCGCTGCGCTGGCCGTGAGCCTGGGCGCTGCGGCCGGCCCCGGCGCCCACGGACCCAACGGCGAACATCTCGACGGCCCGGCCGCCACCACCGCGCCTGCCGGCAGCCGCCCGCGCATCGAAGCCAGGAGCGAGCAGTTCGAGCTGGTCGCCACGCTCGCCGGCGGCGAGTTCTCGATGCTGATCGATCGCTTCGCGACCAACGAGCCGGTGCTCAAGGCGCAGGTCGAAATCGAGTCCGGCGGCCTCAAGGCCAAGGCTCCCTTCCATGACGACATCGGCGACTACGCAGTCGCCGACGAGGCGATGCTGAAGCTGCTCGGCAAGCCCGGTGACCACGCCATCGTCATCACCGTCATCCACGGCAACGAGTCGGACCTGCTGGACGCGACCCTCAAGGTCACCACCGACCAAGCCCAGGCCGCGGCGCAGGCGCCGCACGCGCACGAGCCCGGCGATGACCACGGGCACGACCACGCCAGCGGCTCACGCAAGCTGTGGACATGGATGGGCGTCATCGCGGCGGTGCTGATCGCCGTGGCCGCATGGCGCCGCCGCTCCGGCGCCAAGACGGGGACCGGAGGCCAGGCATGAAGCGCCCGCTGCTGACCCTTGGACTGCTGCTGGCCGCCACGGCTGGCCTGGCCGGCCCCGGCGCCCATGGGCCGAATGGCGAACACCTCGACCAGGACGGCCCGATCAGCGCCTCTGGCCTCGTGCGCCTGCCCGACGGCAGTGTCAACGTCCCCAAGCTGGCCCAGCGCCGCTTGGGGCTGCGCACGCAGATCGCACCCGAGACCGAAGCCGCCGCGACGCTGGAGCTGCCCGGCCGTGTGGTGCAGGACCCCAACGCCAGTGGCCGCGTACAGGCCAGCCATGGCGGCCGTATCGAGCCCGGGCCCAGAGGCCTGCCAGTGCCCGGCCAGGCCGTGCGACAGGGCGAGGTGCTCGCCTGGCTGCACCACCACGCCGAGCCTTTCGCTCAGGCCAACCAGGAGGCCCAGCGCGCCGAGTTGCGCGCCGGCCGCCAGCTCGCCGAGCAGCGCCTGAAGCGGCTGGAAGGGCTGGAGGGCACGGTGCCGCGCAAGGAGATCGAGGCGGCGCGGCTGGAGGCCGAGTCCCTGGCCGCCCGCGAGCGCAGCATCGCCGCGAGCCTCGACCAACGCGAGCCGCTGCGCGCGCCGGTGTCGGGCGTCATCGCCCGCTCCGAGCTGATGGCCGGCCAGGTCATCGACGCACGTGACGTGCTCATCGACATCGTCGACCCGGCACGGCTGATGGTCGAGGCACAGACGCCCGACGTGACGCTGGGCCAGCGCATTGCCGGCGCCGAGCTGGCGGATATCACCGGCGTGAAGCTGCAGCTCGCTGGCGTGCCCCGTGCACTGCGCGACGGCAGCTTGCCGCTGAGCTTCCGCGCCCAGGCGGACAAGACCGGGGAAGCGACATCGCTCGCCGTCGGCCAGACGGTCGGGGTGATCGTCTCGATGAAGGACAAGGTCAAGGGTGTCGTGCTGCCGGCCGAGGCCGTCGTGCGCAGCCCGGTCAACGAGACCGTCGTCTGGATCAAGACCGGCGCCGAGCGCTACATGCCTCAGCCAGTGCAGGTGAAGCCGCTGGACGCCAAAACCGTGCTCGTCACGCGAGGCCTTGCGGCGGACAACCGCGTCGTCGTCGTGGGCGCGGCGCTCATCGCGCAGATCCGCTGAAGGGCCGGCCATGTTCAACTGGATCGTCCACACCAGCCTGCGCAACCGGCTCTTCGTTCTGGCCATTGCCGCACTGCTGATGGCCTACGGCGGCTTCACCGCCTGGCGCACGCCGGTCGATGTTTTTCCCGACCTGAACAAACCCCTGGTCACCGTGCTGACCGAGGCCGGCGGCATGGCGCCCGAGGAGGTGGAGCAGCTCGTCAGCTTCCCCATCGAGACGGCGCTGAACGGCATGCCGGGCATCACACGCGTCCGCTCGACGTCGGGCGTGGGCCTGTCACTCGTCTACGCCGAGTTCGACTGGGGCACCGATGTCTACCGCAACCGCCAGCAGGTGGCCGAGCGGCTGGCGCAACTGCGCGGCCAGCTGCCGGGCGACATCGCGCCGGTCATGGGCCCTGTCTCGTCCATCATGGGCGAGGTCATGCTGATCGCGTTGCCGCTGGGCGCCGGACAGGCGACGCCGATGCAGGCACGCGAGTACGCGGACTTCGTGTTGCGGCCTCGGCTGCTGGCCATCCACGGCGTGGCCCAGGTCATTCCCATCGGTGGCGAAGTGCGCACGCTGCGCGTCGAGCCCGACACGGTGCGCATGGCCCAGCTCGGCGTGTCGCTGACGCAGGTGGAGCAGGCGCTGCGCGGCTTTGCGAGCAACGCGGGTGGCGGCTTCGTCGACCTGAACAGCCGCGAGTACCTGATTCGTCACCTCGGCCGCACCCATCGCATCGAGGACCTGCAGGGCATCGCCGTCGCCTGGAAGGACGGCCGCGCCATCCTGCTGGAGCAGGTAGCCAACGCGCGCTTCGCCGCCGGCTTCAAGCGCGGCGACGCCGGCTACAAGGGCGCACCGGCCGTCATCGTCAGCGTGCAGAAGCAGCCGGACGCCGACACGGTGCAGCTGACCAAGCAGATCGAGACGGCCCTGGGCGAGCTCGAGCCCGGCCTGCCCAAGGGCCTGAGCGCGCCCAAGGTCCTGTTCCGCCAGGCCGACTTCATCGAGGCCTCGATCAGCAACGTCACCGGCGCGCTGCGCGACGGCGCCATCATGGTGGCCATCGTGCTGTTCGCCTTCCTGCTGTCGGTGCGCACGACGTTGATCTCGCTGATCGCGATCCCGCTGTCGCTGGCGGTGACGGCACTCGTGTTCCGCCTGCTCGACCAATCCATCAACGTGATGACGCTCGGCGGCCTGGCGATCGCCATCGGCGAGCTGGTGGATGACGCGGTGGTGGACGTCGAGAACATCCAGCGCCGCCTGCGCGAGAACCGGGCGCTGGCCCACCCGAAGCCGGTGCTGGAGGTCGTGCGGGCCGCCAGCGTCGAAGTGCGCACCGGCATCGTCTACGCGACGCTGATCGTCGTGCTCGTCTTCGTGCCGCTGTTCGCGCTGCCGGGCATCGAGGGGCGGTTGTTCACGCCGCTGGGCATTGCCTACATCGTGTCCATCCTCGCTTCGATGCTCGTGTCCATGACGGTCACGCCGGTGCTGAGCGCCTTCCTGCTGCCCCGCATGAAACGGCTGGCGCACGGCGACAGCCCGCTGGTCGCGCGGCTCAAGCGCTGGGACGAGCGCGTGCTGACGTGGTCCTTCCCGCGCGCGCAGCTGCTGATCGTCTCGGCGGCAATCGCCGTGGCTGCCGCCGCGGCCAGCGTGCCGTTCTTTCCGCGCGCCTTCCTGCCGGCCTTCAACGAGGGCTCCCTGGTGTTGTCGCTGATGTTCAACCCCGGCACGTCGCTGGCCGAGGCCAACCGCATGGGCGCGCTGGCCGAGAGGCTGATCGGCCAGGTGCCCGAGGTGACCCAGGTCGGCCGCCGCAYCGGACGCGCCGAACTGGACGAGCATGCCGAGGGCGTGCACTCGTCCGAGATCGACGTGGACCTGCGGCGCGGCGGCAAGCCCGTCGACCGCGACGCGGTGATGGCCAGCATGCGCGCCCAGCTCGCGTCGCTGCCCGCCCAGGTCGCCATCGGCCAACCCATCTCGCACCGGCTGGACCATCTGCTGTCGGGCGTACGGGCGCAGATCGCCGTGAAGATCTATGGCGACGACACCGACACGCTGCGCGGCCTGGCCGAGCAGATGCGGGCGGGGCTGAGCAGCGTGCCGGGCCTGGTGGACCTCACCGTCGAAAAGCAGGTGCTGATCCCGCAAATCGCCGTGCGGCTGGATCAGCGCAAGGTCGCCCAGGCCGGGCTGTCGCCGGGCGAAGCCGTGCGCGTACTGCAAGCCCTGACGGACGGTGCCCACGGAGCGCAGATCGTCGACGGCCAGCGCCGCTACGACCTGGTGCTGCGCTTGCCTGACGACCAGCGTGGCCCGCAGGACCTCGCGCGCACGCTGATCGACACGCCCGCCGGGCGGTTGCCGCTGTCCAGCATCGCCACCGTGGAAGAGTCCGACGGACCCAACCAGATCGGCCGCGAGAACGGCCGCCGGCGCATCGTCGTCTACGCCAACACGGACGGCCGCGACATGGGCCGCGTCATCGGCGACATCCGCCAGGTCATCGCCAAGACGGCGCTGCCCACCGGCGCATTTGTCAGCCTGGAGGGCCAGTTCCAGGCCCAGGAGCAGGCCACGCAGCTCATCATCGGCCTGTCGCTGGTGTCGCTGGCGATGATGTTCCTCGTGCTCTACACGCGCTACCGCTCGGCGGTGCTGGCAGGCATCATCATGGCCAACATCCCGCTGGCACTGGTCGGCGCCGTCATCGCGATGTGGCTGGCCGGCGTGACGCTGTCGGTGGCAACCATGGTGGGCTTCATCACGCTGGCCGGCATTACCACGCGCAACGGCATCCTCAAGGTCAGCCACTACATCAACCTGTGCCGCTTCGAGGGCGAGCACTTCGGCCAGCCCATGATCGTGCGCGGTTCTCTGGAGCGGCTGACGCCGGTGCTGATGACGGCCCTCGTCGCTGCTTTCGCGCTGACGCCGCTGCTGCTGGCCGGCGACGAGCCGGGCAAGGAGATCCTGCACCCCGTGGCCGTCGTCATCTTCGGTGGCCTGGTCAGCTCGACGCTGCTGGACACGGTGCTGACGCCGGTCATCTTCTGGCTGGTGGGTGAGCGCCCCTTGATGCGGCTGTTGCGGGATGAAGAGCCCTCGGCGGGCGCGCAGGAGGCTTTCTAGACGTTGATCGAGGCCATGCGGCGCCGCACACTCCAAAGCGCCGCACGCCATCAAGTAACGTGCCGTCATGACGAAACGACTGATTGCTCTGGGCGTCCTGCTCGCCACTGGCATGCCACTCTGGGCGGCCGATGCGGCCCGCGACAACGGGACGCTGGCAGCCAGGGCCGAGGCGGTGTTCGGCAAGCAGGCGGGCCAGAGCTTCGATGCGCCGGCGGTCAAGCCGAGCGCCTCGGCGCCGCGCACGGAGAGCGTGACGGTGACGCTGGCCCCGGGCAAGGGCGCCGAGGTCCAGGCGGAGCTCGACGCCGGCCAGGGCATGGTCTTCCACTGGTCCGCCAGTGGCGACGTGGCCGTGGACCTGCATGGCGAGCGGGCCGGCTCGAAGGACGAGTACACCAGCTACGACATCGAAGCCGGCCAGCGCCAGGGCGCCGGCACCTTCGTGGCGCCGTTCGCAGGCACGCATGGCTGGTTCTGGAAGAACCGCAGCCAGCAGCCGGTCACGGTGACCGTCACGATCACGGGTTTTCACAAGCGCCTGGTCCGGCACGGCGGCCAACCCTGAGAGCGACGCGGGACATGCCTCTGCACCTGAACCTCCCTGCGCTGCGCGGCGGCCTGCTGGCCCTGCTGGCAGCCGCGCTGTTCGGCGTCAGCACGCCCCTCGTGCAGAAGCTCGGCCAAGGACTGGGGCCGTTCACGACGGCGGCGCTGCTGTATGCCGGCGCCGGTCTCGTCGGCGCGCTGCTGCGTCAGGAGGCGGAGAAGGAGGCGCGCGTGCTCCGCTCGGACCTGCCACGTCTGCTGGCCGTCGCTCTCTTCGGCGCGGTGATCGGCCCGGTGGCGCTGGCCTGGGGGTTGCAGCGCACCAGCGGCACCGGCGCGTCGCTGATGCTGACACTGGAGGCCCTCTTCACGGCCGTGCTGGCCTGGAGGCTCTATGGCGAGACCATGGACCGGCGCGTCTGGGCGGCGATGCTGTTGCTGCTCGCGGGCGGCGTGCTGCTCATCCTGGACCAGGGCCTGGCGTCAAGTGGCCAATGGGTCGGGCTGCTTGCCGTGCTCGCGGCGACGGCCGCTTGGGGCACGGACAACACCTTGTCGCACGCGCTGGCTGAACGTGATCCCGGCCAGGTCGTGCTCGCCAAGGCTGCGCTGGGCGCCGCGGCAACGACGGTGCTGGCCTTCGTCGCGGGCGAGGCGATGCCCAGCCTTGGCGCAGCAGCAGGGTTGATGGGCATTGGCGCGACCGGTTATGGCCTGAGCCTGCGCTTTTACCTGCTGGCCCAGCGCGAGTTCGGTGCGGCGCGCACGGGCTCGGTGTTCGCTTTCGCGCCCTTCATCGGCGCCGCGCTGGCCTTCGGGTTGGGAGACCGCTCAGCCGGCTGGGGCATGGCCGCCGGGGGCCTGCTGATGCTGCTGGGTGTGGCGCTGCACCTGGCCGAGTCGCACGACCATGAGCATGAGCACGAGGAGCTGCAGCACGAGCACGCGCATCGGCATGACGACGGGCACCACGACCATCACCACGATCCGATGCCCGCGGGCGCACACAGCCATCGGCACCGGCACGCGCCCAGGCGCCACAGCCATGCGCATGTGCCGGACGCCCATCACGGGCATGACCACTGAAGTCAACGCCCCAGGCGCGCCTTGACCGCTTTCACGAGCGGCGCGACGGCCGACGGTGGAAACGGCGACACGCTGCTGACGTTGATCTCGCAGAGCACGTAGCTGCCCGGCTGCTCGCCGAAAAGGAAGTCGCAGTCCCACAGCATGGGCAGCTGGTCTCGGTTGACACCGACGCGCTCGCGCAGCAGGTCTATCCATCCGGACTCCAGGTGCTGCCGCAGCGCCTGGAACTGCGGCAGGTCCGCCGGGTGATAAAGCCGCGGGCTGGTGGCAGGTGGCGGCCCACCGTCCTTCGCGGGATGGAGCGCATTGACCGCCTGGTGCCCGAAACCGGCAACGCGGTCCTCGACGAGGTAGGCCCTCACCATGCCGTCGACGAGACGCGGCTGCCAGGCTTGGTCGATCATGTGGCCGCCGTTCTCCGGCTCGAAATAAGGCGCCAGCCGCTGCTGCAGCTCGTGCAGGCTGAGCAATTCCTCCTCGCTGCCCCGTTGCGCGTGGCGCACCTTCAAAAGCGCGGAGCCGGTGGCCTCGACACGCCAGACGCCATTGCCACTTTGCCCGCGGTGCTGCTTGAGCACACGCGCCCCACCGATCAACCGACGCGGCAACTCGTCGACCAGTTGCGCCAGGCTGTCGACGCGGACCGCATCGCTGCCGAAGGGCAGGTCGCGGACGTCGACAAGAACGTCCTTGGTGCCGAGCTTGAGCAGGGCCTCGGGATGCGTGCTGACGAAGACGCCGCCCGCGGCCAGCTCGCGCAGCATTGCATCGAGCCGGTCACGGCGGCGGCCCGCCTCGATGGGGTTGCACCAGACCAGCAGGCCATCCACTCGCTTCAGCTGGGTAGCGACTTCATCGGCGAAGTCGTCGTGATAGACGGCCGGCTCGGCCGCAATGCCGGTGGCGGCAAAGGCCTCGAACAGCGCGGCAAAGCGACTCTCGTCCGGGTCATTGCGGTCGCGGGCCGCACGGTCTCCTGGATAGAGCAACGCCAGCGTGGGTGGGTGGTCAGCAGCCATGCGCGGACACGCCGTTCAGGCTGGCTGGGTCAAGAGGAAGGTCCTGGGGGATGGCGTTCATGGCTTGTCCTCGGCGTTCTGAAAGGCAGTCAGCAGGCCCTCGAAGACCCCGGCGCTGACTTGCATCAACTGGTCGTCATCGGTGATGGCCTCGCGCATGCCGGCCAGCACGCGCTCGACGCCCGCGGCCTCCGGCGGCTGCACGCCGCCGATGTCCAGGCTGTGCACCAGCAGGCCCAGGCGCAGCAACGCAGGCGTCTCCAGGCCGAAGCTGGCGAGCAGCGCCTCGAAGGTCACGCGCGCGCCGACGTGGGTGAAGGTCGCGCCGTCGAAGTCGAAGCCGAGCGCCCTCTTCGGGCAGTCGGCCGGCGACTTGAGCCACAGGATGCGGGCTTCGGGATCGATGAAGCGGCGGATCAGCCAGGCGCAGGCCATCCGGTCCACCCACGGCCGGGCGCGCGTGGCCCAGATCCGCCCCTGGTAGTCGGCCCGATCCAGTGGCGTGATGGTTCGCACGGCGGGTTGAGGCTCATCCGGCGACAGCAGCCGGCTGGCCTGGTCCTCGAATTCTTCCAGTGCTTCGCGGGCCTGGCGTTGGGCCTCACCGGGAAAGAAGTCGATGGCGACGAGTTGGTCGAAGGCTTTGCGCAGCTTGCGAGCCAGCTTGACCGACTCCATCGCCTGCTCGGCGCTGAGCCGCTTGCGACCGTCGGCGATATCACCCAGCAGGGCCGCGAACTCGGCGCTGCGGTTGAACAGCGCAGGGAAATTTGCGTCGCCAGACTCCGTGCCCAGCAGATGAGCCGTACCGTCGTTCTGGCGCAGGTCGTCGGCAATGCCACCCAGCGCCGCCTCATGCGCCTCGGAGTGCGGCAGCAGGTAGACGCCGTCGCGCAGCACCGCCGCGCCGCAGCCCTTGAGCGCTCGCCAGACGCGCATGCGGGCGGCGGTGTTCTCGGTCGGCAGCGAGAGGATGAGGAGCAGCCACTTCATTTGGTTAAATATATAACATCATGTTTTGATAGCAACATATTTCTCGGGCGCCGACATCTGATGCGTGTTCAGTCAGGGAATTCGCCGCAACTGATCAAGACTCGGCCCGATCAGCCACCCATGCCTTGCGCGCATGTCTACTGCGCCCGACTCAGGCTTCTGCACGAAAGCCCCCATCAACCTGGCGATGGGGGGCTGTCGCGGCCGGGAAGCAGAAGCCGAAACGACGTGACGGCGGCTCCGGTGCCGAGCGTCAGCGTGCCGCCGTGCGCCTGCGCAATCTGGCGGGCGAGGCTGAGGCCTATGCCCGTGCCTTCGGGCTTGGTGGTGTGGAATGGGCGAAAGACGCGCGCGGCTGCTTCGGGCGGGATGCCCGGGCCGTTGTCGCTGACTTCGATCGCGAGGCCACCGTCGGCAATGCGGGCCGCCAGCGTCACTTGCCCGTCGTTGCGGTCCGGCACCGCCTCCGCCGCGTTCTGGAGCAAGGCCCACAGCGCCTGGCTGATCTGGTCGCGATCCAGCGGCCAACGCAGGTCGTCCGGGGCTTCGACAGTCAACGCAATGCCCGGCCAACGGCCGGCGAACAGCCGCGCCAGATCGCCCAACATCGGCCGCACCGCCACCGGGAGCAGCAAGGGATCGGGCAGACGGGCCAGCGCGCGATAGGCCTCGGCGAAGCGCTGCAGGCCTTCCGCGCGGCGCGCCAATGTGGCGAGGATTTCCCGCAGCAGCGTCAGGTCGGCGTTGGGCTGCCCAACCGCCGCCAGCCCGCTCTCGGCCAGAGAAGCGATCGGGGCCAGGCCGTTGAGCAGCTCATGGCCGAGGACCTGAATCAGTTCGGCGCTCGCGCGCGCCTCTGCCGCGCGTTCTTCCTGTTCGATGTCGATGAGCGCGACGACCATGCCGCTGCCCAGCATGATGCGATCGATGCGCCAGCTTCGCGCTTCATGGCGCAGGTGGCGGGCATCGCGGTCCAACAGTTCAAGGGGCACCGGCAGGACACGGTCGTCGGTGGCGAACAACCGGCGCGCGGCGCGGTTGAGCGCACGGGCGCAGCCCCTCTCGATCGCCAGTATCGGCGTCGGCGCGACGTCCAGCAGCAGGCGAGGCGTGGCCGCATCCGGCGCTGCGGTGACAGCGTTGGGCGTCGATCGTGGCCTTGCGGCTCGCCCCCAGTCAAGCGCGCCGAGCCACACGGCAGCCAGCGTCGCCCCGACGAGCAACCCCCAATATCCCTGGTGCACTGCCGTGCCCGCGGCGACGCCGCATGCGACGAACCCGATCGCATGGAGTGCCGCCCGCAAGCCATGCCTAGAGCCCATGGCGCGCCATGCGGCGGTACAGCGCACCGCGGCTCAAGCCCAGCGCGGTGGCGGCATGGGTGACGTTATGGCGATGCTCACGCAACGCCGCTGCGATGACGGCGCGTTCGGCGTCGATCAGGTCGAATCCACCCGTGGGCGTTTCAGCGACGGGCACGGGCACGGGCGGCGCGAGCGCCGCGGCGGTGATCGTGCCGTCCTCGGCCAGGAGCACCGCACGCTCAATCGCAAGCGCCAGGCCGCGGACCTCGTCGGGCCACCCGCCCGCTTGCACCGCCGCCTCGGCTGCTTCGCTCAGCCTTGCCGCGGGACGTGCGAATCGCTCGGCGGCGACGCGGGTGAAGTGCCGCGCGAGCAAGACCGCGTCTTTTCCACGCGCGGCCAGCGGCGGCACCGCGATCTCGACCGTCGCCAGGCGACGCTGCAACGCAGGTGTCAGCGACGCCACGCTTTCCGCAATCGCGATGCATCTCACCGCTGAAGGCAGACGGTCGAGCAGACGTGCCTGCGCCACCGCATCCAGCCGGTCAGGATGGCGCAACAAAACGGTACGCGACGCGCCGTCGAGCCGATCCCATGCGGCATCGTCGCGAAGGTCGATGCGCAGCAGGGGTGTCGCGGCATCGGGCGAGTGGGCGTGCATCGCCAGCGCGGTAAGCGTGCGGCCGCTCCCCGCCGGCCCCGTGATGGTGACGCCCGCGCCAGTCGGACCGAAGCGGCGCACGAGATCGCGCAGCCGCTGCATCGCCGCGCTGTCACCGAGCAGCCGGGCCAGCTCCTGTGTCGCAGCGGCCTGCACCGCCGCCATCGGCCGGTTGCGCGCGACCGCGGCTTCGACCTTGGCAACCAACTCCGCGTTGCGCCAAGGCTTCATCACGAAGTCCCGGGCGCCGGCTTGCATTGCCGCCACTGCGATGCGGATGCCGCTGTGCGCGGTGATGACGACGGCGCACGTCGCTGGATCGTCGGCGACGATCCGATCGAGGCATTCCAAGCCTTCCGCGCCGTCTGACCGGCCCGCGGCAAAGTTCATGTCCAGCAGCACCGCGTCGTAGCGGGACTGGGCCAGGCGTGAATACGCGGCCTCCGGCCCGTTCGCGTTGTCCAGTCGATGCCCGGCGATACGGAACGCGATCTCCATCGCCTCTGCAACGGCCGGGTTGTCATCCACCAGCAGGATTGACAGGCTTTTCGACCGTCCACTTCCGGACAGTGTGTCCACCGCCGGACGGAGGGCTTCCTGCGGATCCTCGCTAAGTTGTTGCGGCATCACGTTTTAGTCCTTCAGGCCTTCTGCAACCACACTGTCAGCATGATGACCGAACGGCTCGTGCACGCAAATATGCCGCCTGCATCAATCACCGGCGTGGGCATGGACAGCCGCGTCGAACGCGCCGCGACGCCGTGGTGGCGCCACCGTGCAACGCTGATGGCGGCGACGCTGGTGCTTGCAACGGCGCTGGTCTGGCGCTTCCTGCCCGCCAGCGGGTCGACCGACATCGCCGCCGCTGACATCGAAAGCGGCGCGGTCGTCCGCGCGCCCTTTGCCGACTACCTGCCGGTGCGTGCCACGGTCGCCCCGAAGGTGACGACGCTCGTCGGCGTTCTGACCGGGGGGCATGTCGAGAAGCTGCTGGTCCAGGACGGCGCGACGGTGGCTGAGGGACAGGCTCTGGCGACCCTCGCCAATCCTGCGTTGCGGCTCGACGTGTTGACGCGTGAGGCGCAAATCGCCAGCCAGTTGGGCGGTGTCGCGGGCGAGAACCTGGGCATTGCGCGCAACCGGCTGGATCGCGCGGCCCAGATTGCGCAGGCCACCTACGACCTTCTGAAGGCGCGGCGCGAGCTGTCGACCCGCCAGCAGCTGCACGAGGACGGGTTCGTGTCCGCGGCGGGAGTGAAGAGCTATGCAGAGGAGGCCGCCTATCAGCAGAAACGGCTCAACCAACTGCAAGCAGGCAACGACGACGAGGCGCGCATCACCGCGACCCAGGGCGCACGGCTGGATGACACGCGCGGGCAGTTGGAGCGCAGTTTGGCCGCGGTCCGTGCTGGCCTGGATACGTTGACCATCCGCGCGCCCAACGCCGGGCGGTTGATCAACTTCACGATCCAACCCGGCCAGACGCTGCGCCCCGGCGATGCGGCGGGGCAGGTCGACAGCGAAGGCTCGTGGAAGCTGACCGCGGACGTCGATGAATACTATCTTGGACGCATCGCCGTCGGCCAGCGGGCGAGCGCAGAGAGCCTCTCGCTGACCGTCTCGAAAGTGCTGCCTGCGGTGAAGGACGGCCGCTTCCGCATCGAACTCGCGGTCGAAGGCATGCCACCCGCTGGCCTCAATCGCGGTCAGACACTCGACATCCGCATCACGCTCGGCAGCACCGCACCCGCCCTGATCGCGCCGGTGGGTGGCTGGCTCGACGCCGGCGGCGGCACGTCGGTCTTCGTGTTCGACGCCGATGGCGAACACGCCCGCCGCCGCGCCGTGAAAACGGGCCGTCGCAACCCTGAGCAGGTCGAAATCCTGTCCGGCCTGAAACCCGGCGACCGCATCGTCACCTCCCACACCGCCTCCATGAGGGGCGACGTTCTCAACATCCGCTGAAGGGCAAGCCGTGATCCGTCTCGAGAAGATCCAGCGCCGCTACGTCTCTGACGAGGTGGAGACGACCGCGCTCCACGACATCGACCTCCACGTCGAAGCCGGCGAGTTCGTCGCCATCATGGGGCCATCGGGCTGCGGCAAATCAACGCTGCTCAACACCCTTGGCACCGTCGACCGCCCGACCGCTGGCCGCTACCTGTTCGGTGATCGCGACCTCGCCGCGCTCAATGAGAAGGAGCTGGCGAAGTTCCGCGCCGCGACGCTGGGCTTCGTCTTCCAAAGCTTCAACCTGATCGACGAGCTGACGATCGAGGAGAACGTCGCGCTCGGCCTCGCTTACCGGGCCGATGTTGGCGACCGGCGCGCACGGGTGGCGGCGGCGATAGACAAGGTCGGCATCGGCCACCGCGCGCGCCACTTCCCGCATCAACTGTCCGGCGGCCAGCAGCAACGCGCCGCGATCGCTCGCGCGATAGTCGGCGATCCCAAGTTGATCCTCGCTGACGAGCCGACCGGCAACCTTGACACCGTCAATGGCGAGCAGGTGATGAGCATCCTCGCCGGCCTGAACGCGGAGGGCGCCACCATCGTCATGGTCACGCATTCGCCCAGCCACGCCGACGTGGCGAAGCGCCGCATCGACATGCTTGACGGCCGTATCGTGGCCTCCGCGGCCCGCTCGATCTGAGGACCGCGCTCATGAACCGCTTCGCGCTGCTGTCGCTCTACCGCTCGCTGACTCGCCACAAGCTCTACGCTGCGCTCAACATCGGCGGGCTGGCTGTGGGTATCGCTGTGTTCCTGGTGCTGTCGCTCTACGTCCGGTTCGAGACCAGTTACGAGAGATGGCTGCCAGGCCATGGGCAGATCTACCTGGTGCAGACGCGCATTGACCTGCCCGGCAGTCCATTCAGCGGCGCCTATTCGATGACGATGGGAGGCTTGCTGGAACAACTGCGTGAGGAACATCCGGGTGTCGTGGGGACGCGCATCCGCGGCGGCAAGGATGGCGGGAGCGTGCAACGCGGCGCCGAAGCGATCAAGGAAGACGTGGCGCAAGTTGATCCATCGTTCTTCGATGTGTTCGCCCTGCCGATGCTCAAGGGCAGCGGCAGCGCGCTCAACGATCCGACCAGCGCGCTCATCAGCCGGTCGGCCGCCCGCAAGTATTTCGGCAGCACTGATCCGGTCGGCCAGACACTGACCGTCTCGATCGACTGGCCCGCCGCCTACCGGATTGCCGGCGTTTTCGAAGATCTGCCGGCGAATAGCGAACTGCAGTTGTCGATCCTCATCCCCCTGCCCAAGGGTGCGCCTGCGGGCCAATGGCAGTGGTACATGTGGGGGACGGCGTCGGTCTCCACTTTCCTGCGCTTTGACACGGCGGCGCAGCGGCTGGCGCTGGCTCAAACGCTGCCAGCCATGATCGATCGCCGAGCCACGAGCATGGGACCGCAGCCGTCACGGTTCCTGTCCTTGCCGTTGCTGCCTTTGTCTGACATTCACCTGCAGCCGCAGGGATCCGAAAGCGCGGGCCGCAAGATGACGGTGGTGGCGCTGGGCATCGTCGGGCTGATCGCCCTGCTGATCGCCATCGTCAACTACGTCAACCTCGCGACCGCCCGGGCCGGGGTGCGCGCGCGCGAAGTGGCGATGCGCAAGGTGCTGGGTGCGGACCGGCGTGCACTGGTCGGCCAGTTCCTGGGCGAAGCGGTGCTGACGGTCGCCATTGCTGCGTTGGCCGGGTTGATCCTTGCGGAGTTGAGCCTGCCGTGGGTCAATGCTGCTGGCGGGCTGTCGCTCACCATGCCCTATTCGCTGGTCGTGCCGGCCCTGGCGGCGGCCACGCTGCCGATCGGGCTGGCGGCAGGCTTCTACCCGGCCTTGCTCCTTTCACGTTTTCCCACGGCGACGGTGCTCGCCTCGGCGCGAGCACCGGGTGGCGGCCGCGCCGGCGTCCGCGTGCGTGAGGCGCTGGTCGTCTTGCAATTCGCACTCGCGACTGCCTTCGTCATCGGCACGGCAGTGCTGGTCGCACAGACCCGTCACATGCGCAACGCCGATCTCGGCTTCCAGCGCGAAGGCCTGCTGATGGTGCCCTCGCTCGCGGAAACCGGCGTCAGCCCACCGCAGGCCCGCGCGATCCTTGCAGCATTGCGCGAGCTGCCCGGGGTCCGCGCCGTCGGCAGCGCGAACGTGGGTGCGGGCGTCGATGGCAATGCCGCGCTCGACGCCATCGACATGCCGGGCCGCCCGGCGCCGGGCTTGACGATCCGCGTGATCAGCGTCGGCCCGGGGTTCTTCGAGGCCTATGCGCCGCGCCTGCTGGCGGGCCGGCTGTTCGATGACGCGCATGCCGCAGACGACGCCAGCGACTGGCAGAAATGGAAGCTCGGCCGCAACATCGTCATCAATCTCGAGACCGCGAAGCGGCTCGGTTTCGCATCGCCACAGGAGGCGATTGGCAAGACCGTCGGCGGCGCGATGCCGCGCACGATCATCGGCGTCATCGACCAGTTGCGATTCTTCTCGCCGCGCGCACCGGACGACACCACCAGCTATCAGTACTACCGAGAGGGTCCTGCAAAGCCCGTCGCCGCGGTCCGGTTCACCGGCGATCCGCAGGTGACCTTGGCCGCCGCGCGGCAGGTCTGGCTGCGCCTCGCGCCGCAGGTGCCGTTCGTGGCCGCCACCGCGGACCGGCGGCTGGCCCAGTTCTACGAAGCCGACGATCGCGCCACTCACCTGTTTGGCATCGGCGCGGCGCTGGCGGTCATGATCGGCTGCTTCGGGCTATGGGGCCTCGCATCGTTCAATACCCAGCGGCGGGTGAAGGAGATCGGCATTCGAAAGACGCTGGGGGCGTCGTCGGCCGATATCGCAAAGCTCCTCGTCGGCCAGTTCCTGCGGCCCGTGCTGATCGCGAACCTGCTCGCATGGCCATTGGCATTCGTGGCGATGCGGGCGTGGCTGGCCGGTTTCGACGACCGGATCGAACTCTCGCCGCTTTACTTCGTCGGCGCGACATTGCTTGCCACGGTCATCGCGGTACTGACGGTGCTCGGCCAATCACTGCGCGCCAGCCGCGCCGCGCCGGCCTGGGGGCTACGTCACGATTGATCTATCAGAGGCGTGTATCCAAAGCGATCAATCAATCTCATGAGGGGCGTGCTTAACTTGCAACTGCTCGAAGGCTGTGTTGGTTCTCTTTCGACCTTAGAAATCGCACCGCCGCTAAGTCAATGACTTAAGGCCGACAACTTCAGCACAGGCTGACCTGGCGTTTCAGCGAAGTCTGAACTTACGGGAAAACGTTTCACCGAAGTTTGAACTTGGCCACGTGCGGCCAGCATACCAAGCGAGAGGCTATAGAGCACGCCCAATCGAGCAGCTCTGCTCCTCGCTTCACGACACTTGCTCATCACCGTCGCCCCAGCAGTTCAGGACTTTTGGTCCCAGTTCGGCCTCACCACGAAGTAGCGAACCTTGAGCGTATGCACGTCGGCCGGCTGGGCCGCGCGGCTGATAGCTTTGAGGCGCCGCACGACATTTCTCCACAGCCTAGACGACGGAAGCCGGTGAGCGCTTCTATGAGCGTGGGCCGGCGAGCTCCTGGAGGGCATCGAGCAGCAGCGGCAGGACGAGTGCAGCGCAGGCGTGCCGAGCCGCGGCCGTGAAGGCTTGGCGCGCGAATCAGGATCACAATCATCGGCACTCGTGACAAGCCCGGATTGCTGAAGACGGACGATGGCGAATAGACAAATGAGCGCCGCGCGGGCGTCGCCCCAGCAGGCGCCGGCGGCCCAGTGGCCGAACTACAAGCGGGTGCGCGAGTTGATCGCGCTGTATGGCGGTGCAGGCGTTCCCCGGGTGGCTGGGGCACCGCCGCGCGTGGCGGTGGTGGGGGCGGGGATCGCTGGGCTTGTGGCGGCCCACCTGCTCACGCTGGGCGGCTGTAGGCCTAGGGTATTCGACGCTGCGGAGACCGTCGGAGGGCGCATCCGCACCGACCATGGTCAGCTGGCGCCGGGCGTGGTGACGGAGCTGGGTGGCGAACTGGTGGACACTACCCATGCGGACATGATCGCGCTGGCGCGCAGCTTCGGCTGCACGCCCATCGACACCGAGGCTCGCAGCGAAGCCGGGTTGGCGGCGTTGATCCACGTCGGCGGCCGGTCACACTCGCGCGACGAGGCGGCTCGCGCCTTCCAGCCTTTCGTGCAGCGCATCGCGCGCGATGCCGCGAGCCTCAGCACGCGCGTGGGCCGCAGGCGCCACACCGAGTTGGACGTCGGCTTCGACCGGCTCTCGATCGACGACTACCTGGACCGCATCGGGCTGGACGGCTGGCTGCGCCAGCGCATCTGTAGTGGCTACACCACCCTCAACGGGCTGGACAGCTGGGACCAGTCCAGCATCAACCTGCTGCAGCGGATCGGCGTGACGGCCCGCGACGGGTTCTCTTTGTTCGGCAGCAGCGACGAGCGCTGGAAGGTGGCAGAGGGACTGGACTGCATCGTCCAGGGGCTGGTCGGCAGCTTGAAGGCCCCGGCCTTGACGGGGCATCGTCTGGTGCGCGTGGCACGGCGGGGATCATCACTGCTGCTGGAATTCGAGACTGCGGGCCGCGTCGTGTCCTATGAGGCGGATGCTGTCGTGCTGGCCCTGCCGTTCACGATGCTGCGCCAGGTGGAGGCGCCTGGCGTGTTCTCCGAGGCCAAGGCGCGGGCCATCCGTGAACTGGCCTACGGCACCAACAGCAAGGTTATGGTGGGCACGCGAAGGCGACTGTGGCGCGAGAAGGGCAGCAGCGGCGACGTCATCACCGACGGCGTGCTGCAGTGCGGCTGGGACGGCAGCCGCCTGCGTCCTGGCGAGCAAGGCGTGTTCACCTATTTTCTAGGCGGGCGCAACGGGCTGGATATCGGGCAGGGAAGCACCGAAGCACAAGTGCGTCGCCTGAACGCCGAGGCTGAGGCTCTGTGGCCCGGTTTCGAGGCCGCCTGCACTGGCTGCGCCGTCCGCGTGCACTGGCCCTCCGAGCCCTGGGCCCAGGGCTCATACTCGACCTACCGACCCGGTCAGCGCACGAGCCTCGCGGGCGACGAGGCCACGCCCGACCGCGAAATTTACTTCGTGGGCGAGCACTGTTCGGTGGTTTGGCAGGGCTACATGCAGGGCGCGGCCTCCACGGGCCGGCAGGCCGCGTTGGCCATCTTGCGCAGGATGGCTTGAGGCGCCGCCCACTGGGGCAGGACGCGAATGTCTCGTCACAAGGGCGGCTACCACCTACACCGGCCAGAAGAGGCGCTCACGATCCACGCGTCAGCCGGCCGCAGTCGAATGCTTCATGACGAAGGTGTGTGGACCTCCTGCGTCGTCTTTCCAACGCGTCAATTCGCTCGACGATGAGCCGGGAGTTGCACAGCCCATGTTTACACTCAGCCGCGGCTCAACCTGGTGAACGCATCCGATGATGACGATCCCCGATTCCACCCGAGGCTTCCCGATCATCGTTGGCATAAGCGGCCACCGATTGATCGACCCCGAAGGCGCCAGCTCGGTGCGATCCAGCCTGTTGGATGCGTTAAAGCGGCTGCAGGACCGCCTGGACGGCAATCTCTACGTTGCCACTGGCCTAGCCGAAGGCGCGGACCAGTTGGCGGCGGAAGTGGCCGGCGAGCTAAAGATCGCGCACATCGCCGTACTGCCGATGCGACTCGCGGATTTTGAGGCCACGCTGTCGACGGACGATGCCAAGGCCAGCCTGCACCGGCATTGGCAAGCATCGGCGCTGCGGGTGGAGTTGCCGCCGATACCCGCCGAACCTGGCGACACGGCCGCTGACGCCGACAAGCTGCAATACGAACAACTGGGCGCAGTGCTGTCGCGCTTCAGCCATCTGTTGATCGCGATGTGGGATGGCGTCGTTTGGCCCAGGGACGACGTCGCGGCGCGGCAGGCGAGGCGTGGCGGCACGGCGCACGTGATCGAAATGCACAGCCAGGGCGAACGCATGGCTATGGGTTTTCGCCGCAGCCCGCTGTTCCGTGGCGCCAGCTCGCACCTGGACATGGCCAGCGGCGGCCCCGTGCTGCACATCATGGCGCCGCGCTCGGGGGAAGGCAGCCCGCCTCGGCCGGCCGGCAGTTGGTCGCTGCTGGACGCTCCGGCGCTGAGCGATCGTGCAAGCATCATCAACGAATTACTGGGAGACGCCCGCGACGAGAAGACGGCCAGCGCGACCTCGCAGTTCTTCAAAGAGATCCTGCATCTCAATGAACGCGAACGCTGCTTCAACGAGCACTACCTCGCCATTCTTAAAAGGCAGATGAGCTATCTGCGCATCGACCGCGCCGCCGACACTGATCCTTATCTGGACTTCCTGCGGCGGCGCCAGGCGGCTGCGGATACGGCGGCGCAGTTCTACCAGCACAAGCTGCTGGGCGATGCGCCCACCACGGTGAGCGTTGTTCAGCGCATGCGGCATTGGGCAGATAGCCTGTTTCGCCAACGACGTGTGGCCAGGTTGGGCGTTGTCTTCGGGTACGCGTTCTGGCTGATGGTCAGCGTGATTTGTTTCGAGCTCTTCGCTCATGTTTTTCTCGAGGCCGCGTGGCTGCTCGTCATTCAACTCGGCATCCTGTGGGGGGCCTATGGGTTCCACAGCGGATTGGTCAAGGAAAGGAAGTGGCAAAACCGCTTCCAGGACTACCGCGCGGTGGCCGAGGCGATGCGGGTGCAGGTGTTCTGGGCGCTGGGCGGGATTCCCAGCGCGGTGTCCGACCAGTACATGCGTAAGCAGCGCGACGAAATGAGCTGGATCTCGTTCGCCTTGCGCGGCCCGGCTTTATGGTCCATCGCGGTGGCGCTGAAGCAGGCAGGCAAGCCGCAGCGCGACCTGATCGAGAAGGCGTGGCTGTGCGACCAGCGCGACTATTTCTCGGGGCCGGACGGCGCGACCGGCAAGGCGATGCAAAACCACCATGCGCACAAGCGGAACCAGCGCCTGCGCAATGTGCTCGTCGGCGTCGCCTTTTTCCTGACCTTCGTGCTGATCACGCCGCTGCTTCTGCAGCTATGGCAGTTCGTGAGCGGCGCACCGCTGCATAGCCTGGAGAGCTGGAACGAATGGCTAAAGTTCGAGCATGTGCACGGCAGCTTTGTCACGGCCATCGTGCTGCTCCTGGCCCTGGGCGCAACCGTGCACCTGGTCAGCGAGAAGTTCGCCTTCGAGGCGCATGCGCTGGCCTACTCCGCGATGGGTAAGCTCTTCGCGCAGGCCATTGATGTGGCCCAGGGCCGCGAGTGCAGCACGGACGACGCGGCCTACCAGACCCTGCTGAGGGAACTCGGCCGCGAAGCGCTCGCCGAGAATTCCGACTGGCTCGAGGACCACCGGCGCCGGGAAGTGGCGCCGGAGCAGCCGGGCTGAGTTCCGCCTAGGGCTGGTGCTGCTCGACGAGCCTGTTCGCTTTGTTGACCGTCAGCCCGGTACTCGCCTGCGATTGGCTGTACAGCAGCGAGGGCGGCTCGGTGTCCAGGCTCAGCATGCTGTCGAGGTTCACCACGCGGATGATCCCGTCCAGGCCACCATAGGCCAGCCGGGTGCCCTGGTTGTCGAAGGTCACCCACCAGATCGTGCCCTGGTGTCCGCGCAGGCTGCGCACGCGCTTGTGCAAGTCGCCCACCTCATAGATCTCGACGCTGGGGCCGACGCCGCCGGCCGCCACCCAGTGGTGCTTGGCGTCGTAGCCGATGCTGTTAATTGTGGGGTTCACCTTGGCGTCCTCGTCGGACGTGCTTTGCTTGTCACCCTGAGGCTCGCCCTTCCAGCCGGGATCCTTGGGTATCCAGCGGTACACGCGGCCGTCGGAATTGCCCGACAAAATCGCGTGCGGCGCATCGGCCAGCGCCAGGCTCCAGACGTTGACCTCGCCCTTTGTCACGTTGACGGTCTGCGCCTTAGTCGTCAGGTGCTCGGCATCCAGCACGACGACGCGGGCCTTGGAATCGCCAGAGACGAGGCGGTTCCCTGCAGCGTCACACGCCAGTGCGTAGACGCTGTCCTGCAATTGCCCCGGCTTTGTCTCATCCTTCAATGACCAGTCGGCCACGTTCCAGCGCTTGATCTGCACGTCAGGGCTCATATTGCTGGAGGCCAGCCACTGGCTGCCTGGGCTGAAACACAGGCCCCAGATCGCGCCCCCGTGCGTCATCGTCTTGCCGGAGTCGGCCACCAGCGACCACTGCGGCGCTTTGCGATCCCAGACATGGATGAGGTTGTTCTGGTCGTTGCCGCCAGCAGCGGCGACCCAGCGGCCATCCGGGCTGAAGGCAATGCCATTGGTCGCCTCTTCCTTCGACTGCGGATCGAGCAACTGGACCTGGCGATTGGCACGATCCCAGACGCGTACGCGGCCTTCATCACCACTGCCACTGCTCGCCATCAGATCGCCAGTGGCATCAAACGCGATGGCATTCACGGTCGCGCCTCCGTTCCACAGCCGCGTCACTAGAGAACTGCCGTTTACCAGCCAGTGGCTCCAGCCGCCCTCGCTGCCGATGTACACGCCCTCTTCAAAGCGGGCAGAGGTCACCGAACGCACGATGCCATGGTCCGGCTTGAAGGCGTTAAGCAGTCGGCCGGCGCCAGCATCCCAGAGCCCTGCCGAGCCATCGCTTGCGCCGGAACTGAGCAGCTTGCCGTCGTCGCTGAACGACAGTGCGAAGACGGTGCCTTCATGTCCTGCCAGCGTGGCCACTGTCTGCGGCTGAGGGCGCTTCTTCTTGTCGGGCCGGGTGATCGCGAAGTCCCAGATCCGGATGGTGCGGTCGTAGCCGCCGGAGGCTAACCGCTTGCCGTCGGGGCTGAAGGCGACAACGAACACCGAGTCGTAGTGACCACCCATGTCGAAGACCGGCTTGATGGCGTGCTCGCGATACGGTTGATCCACCGCATCCCCTTTCGTCATGGCAGCCGTATCCCAGACCTTCACTCGGTAGTCACCGCCGCCCGAGGCCAGGCGCGAAGCGTCGGCGCTGAAGGCAATGCCGTGCACGTCCGGATCGTGGGTGTCCGCCTGTTCCCAGATCAATCGGGGTCGTTCCTGTGCCAGATCCCAAAGGCACAGCTTGCCGTCCTCGCCCCCAGTGGCGATCCAGGGCCGGTTCACCGCCCGGCTGAACGCGATGGACGGGATGCGCTTACTGTGGCGCCCGGGCGCGCGGGGGCCGCCGGTGAGTTCGCGGAACTGCATCGGTGCCGCCTGACCCGGGACCAGCTTCCAGATGCCGACACGAAAGACCGTGCCATCCTGTTCGGGCCAGGCGATGGCAAGCTGCCGCGCCGACCCGGCGTCGGCCTCGCTAAAGGCCATCGCGTCGGGCGTGCCCGCGGCGGGCGGCAGCGTGATGCGCCATGCCGCCTTGGAATCGGCATTGGATGAGTCCACCTTCACCACCACCGCGCCGGCCTGCCGGTCATGTAGCGCGGAGGCGACCAGTTGCCCGTCGCGGCTGAAGATGTTCTGGTCTGAGGCCAGCGCGCCCTGCGAGCCGGCCTGGAAATGCACGCCACCCAGCCGCGCGGTCAGCAGCAGTTCGCGCGTGGCCGTCAGGTCCCGATAGGTCAGCGCCTTGGCTGCGGCGATCTCAGCGCGGGCATAGTCGCGCTGCGCTAACTGCGACCTCGCTTCGGCGACGAACTGCGCCGAGTTGGCATCCTTGTTCTGGCCGATCAGGAAGTAGACGATGATGCCGAGCACTCCCGCCGTGACCATGCCACCGATGGCAGCCTGCGTCAGTCGGCGCAGACGCTGCCGTTCAAGTTCGCGCTGCTTGAGGGTGTCGTAAGGGATTCTCAGCAAGCCCGCGATCACTTTCAGCATCGCGTTCTGCCAGCCATCGCCCTCGCGCTGCGCGTCGGCCGCAAGAGGCTCTGCAGGCGTGCTGCTCAGTTCGCCATCGGGCCCAAGCATGAAGCGCAGGGCTGGGGGAAAGCATTCCAGCGCCGGGTTGCTGCCCGGTGTGGTGCTGGCATATGGCTCGCCCTCGATGATGAACGGGAAGATGCGGCCCTCCCGCCCCAGCCGTTTGAAGCTCAGGATTTCCTCGTTGACCCATTTGCTCTTCGCGCTGTGCGGCGAGCAGACGACGATCAAAGCGGGAGATTGCCCCAGCGCCTCAGTGATCTTTTGCGTCAAATTGGCGTCGGCCGGCAATTCGTCGCGATCACGAAAGATGGGGAACAGGACCTTGCCATCCTCCTTGCTTGCGCCCGGCTTGAGCAGGCGTTTGGGTAGCAGATAGCTCTCCAGCGCGCTATGCAGCTTGACGCCTTTGCGTTTGTCGCGATGGCTGTAACTGAGAAAAGCCTTGTACGCGCCACCCGCTGCCGGTTCGCTGGATGTTGTCGTCTGATTCACGCCGTCGCCTCCTTGCGCTTCTCGCGGCCGCCGCAGAATAGCTGGGGTGGGCGCGCGGAGGCGCAACGTACATCCTGCCGGGAGAGGATGCACCGGCGTGCGTCGTCAGGCTAGATGGCCTATTTCCGCAGCCCTTTGAAATTCACAAACGCCGATGAACCCCATCTCCCGCCGCGACTTCCTCAATGGCACCCTGATGGCACTGGCCTCCCCGCCAGCCGCCGCGCAGGCCGGACCTCAGGGCCAGACGCTAGAACTGGCTGCCGTAGCGCACCGGATGCGCGACTCGCCCGGGCTCTACCGCGATGCAGTCGTTGAGCTCGACGAGGCGACAGAAGACTTGGTCGTCGTCGGCGGCGGCATCAGCGGCCTGAGCGGCGCCTATCTGTATGCGCGACATGTCGGACGGCCTGTGCGTATCCTGGTGCTCGACGCCCTGGACCAGGTAGGCGGCCATGCACGGCGCAACGAGTTCGTCTCGCGCTCCGGCAAGACCCTGGTCGGCTACGGCGGCTCGCAGTCGCTGGACACACCGAGCCTGTTTTCACCTGCGGTGCATGGGTTGCTGAAGGACGTCGGGATCGAGCTATCGCGCTTCGAGAGCGAGTTCTTCGACGAAGGCTGGGCGACGCGCCAGGGCTTGAACCGCGAGGGCGTGTTTTTCGGCCGGGAAGTCTGGGGCGAAGAGCATCTCGTGCTGCGCGATAAGGATGAAGCTCCCGAGAGCTGGCTGGCACGCACGCCGATGCCGGATCGCGCAAAGGCTGACCTGGCCCGCGTGATGGCGTCCGATGCCTTCAACCCGATGGCACACCTGCGCCGGGCGCAGCGCCGCGACCGGCTTGCGCGCATCACCTACAAGGCGTTCCTGTCCCGGCTGTGGAAGGTCGACCCAGCGGTGCTGGCCTATTTCCAATCGGCGACGACGGCCTACTTCGGCGTCGGCATCGACGCCACCTCGGCATTGGACGCCTGGGCCGCTGGCCTCCCGGGCTTCGACGGGCTGGACCTGGGCGACGCCGTCGACCCGCGCAACAGTCCCAGCGGGCGGCAGCTCAAGATCGGCCAGGACAAATACATCTACCACTTCCCCGACGGAAACACCGGTGTGGTCCGGGCCCTGCTGCGCGCGATGCGGCCGGCGCTGCTGCCCGGACATGGAATGGAGACGCTCAGCAGCGCGCGGCTCGACGAGGCGGCTCTGGATGAGCCGAATGCCGCCATCCGTTTCCGGCTGCGCGCCACAGCAGTCGGACTGCGCCATCTGGGAACCCCGTCAGCGGCCGAGTGGGTGGAGATCCGCTACGTCGATAGCCTTGGCAGGCTGAGGGCCGTGCGCACACGAAACGTCATCCTGGCCTGCTGGCACCGTGTCATCGCACGGATGACCGACGAGATCCCGCAGGTACAGGTGCAGGCGATGAACGACCAGGTGAAGGTCCCACTGCTGTATGCGACGGTACTGCTCTCGAACTGGAGGGCCTGGGCCAACGCCGGCGTGCGCTCGTTCAGCGTGCCGGGCGGGTTCTGGGAAGAGGCGACGCTCGATTTCCCGGTCAGCATGGGGTCACTGAAATTCCCGCAATCGCCCGATGAGCCGATCCTGATGCATCTTTCGAAGGTGGTTGTGATCGGTGATGGCAGCCCTGCGCGGAGCCAGGCCGCGGCAGGCCGGGCGCAGTTGATGGGCTGGTCCTTCGAGGACCTGGAAGCGCGCATCCGGGAGTTGCTGCAGCGCGCATTGGGAGCGCATGGTTTCGATGCAACGCGGGACATCGAGGCGATCACCATCAATCGCTGGTCACACGGCTACAGCTACGAGTACATGCGGCCGTGGGATGCATATTGGCCCGCGGGACCGCTGCCGGCGTCAACGGCTCGGAAAGGATGGGGCCGCGTAGTGATTGCCAACAGTGATGCCGGTGCCTATGCCTATGCCCATTCAGCTATCGACCAAGCCACGCGAGCGGTTCACGAACTACTGCCCGACGCCCAATTGCCCGCCTGGTCGACCTTTCCCGGCCCAAACCGCCCGGCGCCACCTTAACCCCGAACGACCACCCGCTCGCCCTACGTTTTGGCAGAGTTCAGCCTTCAGTGTCGGTTTGCGTTCAACCCAAAACTGAAAACCGGCGCTGATCAACCACTTGACTCTGGACGGGTCAGCAGGCTTTGACCCGTGTCTCACTCAAGTCTGAACTATCGGTTTTTTGTTTCACTCAACTCTGAACTTCCGGCACCGTCAACGCGGCCACCAGAGGAAGCGGCGCTGGCCGATGCGGAAGCCGGATCAACCCGCCGACCGTTGACGTAGACCACGCCATCCCGCGCTTCGATGAGTATGTCGCTGTCGGTTTGTGCTCAACCCAAAACTGAAAATTGGCCCTGATCAATCACTTGCCGCTGGACGAGTCAGCACGCTTTGAACCCGTGTCTCACTCAAGGCTGAACTTTCGGCTTTCCGTTGCACTCAACTTTGAACTTTCGGCCCCAGGGAAGCGCCCGCAGGCAGGCGCAGGCGCAGGCGCCGCATCAACCCGCTCACTGTTGACGTAGGCAGCAGGTTTGGCGTCATTGAGTTGAGAGAGTTCGTACGACGCGGAAACCGAGGTCGTTTCGTGCAGTGTCCCGATCCACATAGCTACGAGAGGCAGAGCGAAGCATATTGACGACGCCGTCCCAACTCCCGCCTCGCACCATTCGTGATTTCCCGTTTTCTTGACAAACGCCACTGCTTGCAGATGCGCTATTGGTGGCAATGTAGATAGTCGATGGCATACCCTCTCGACTGGCTTTAGGCTGAAATTTTGTAAGTTTCAAGCAATCCCGAGTCCATTCACGTGCATTTCCTGCCATATCGAAAAGTCCAAAAGCGTTGGGGAGTAAGTGGCGAACTTCTGTCGTCCCTCGGTGTCGGGGACAGAATTTCATGCTCTGAATTGAGCTCCGAGCGTTGGCGTACTTACACCATTCTTGAGGCTCATGGTCATCACCCCAGTAAAAGCGCCAATGCTGATCGCTGGCACTTGTGACCGCACGAGCTGCATATTCCCATTCGAACTCATGGGGCAATCTAAAGCGATCAATTGCATCTTGGCGAATGCCAGCTTCATCGTTCAGCCAGCCGATGTATTGTTGAACTAAGTCATAGCTGACACAAACAACTGGATGATCTGCACTCTGCTCGAACCCTACATTGCTCCAATTTCCGAGTGATTCACTCCAGGCACCGCAGGCTGCCGACAGAACCTTGTGTTGCGGGCGGGCATCCATGAACCTCTTGAACTGACCCACGGTGACCTCAGTAGCACCGACGGCCATGATGTGGCGAATGTCGACCCTTGTCGGCGAGGTCTCCGACCCACCGCTCCGGCCTCGCTCAGTCTGGGGGCTCCCCATCATGTAGCTGCCCTTGGGCAGCACAACAAGTCTTGGAGCGTCAGCAAATGCGGGTGGCATTTCGGTAAGCTTCGTAGGCGAAACGGGCAGTTGGCGCTTTGTCTCGGAAGTGGCTGAGGGTGCAACGTCGGTCGAAGCCTCTGTGCGATTCGAAGGTTCGCTAGGTGATGGTTCCGCGCGTGCCTGTCTTCGCGGCTCAGGAAATGCCGCCGGCGGAGACGATGGCACGGGCACGGCCGAAGCAGCCGACGCTAAGCCCGGCGTCTTATCTTCGCCAGGAAGTTTCTGCCGCACCGGAGAGCCTGACTTCATCACGCCAACGACCGCAGCCAGTCCGATGACGCCCACCAACGTGGCAATCCCAAGCCGACCCATGCTCAAACGGCGCATCTGGTTGAGCGCTGTGACCAGCCCTATTTCGGACGGCGCATCTCCTACCTTGCGAGGCCCCGTCGAAGTTCGCTGGCTTATGTCTGCAGTTGGTGAAGGAGCAGCGGCTGGCGCGCGCAACCGCTGCATCAGGTGCTCGAAGGAATCTTGGTACCGGGCGAAGTCCCTGAAGTCTCCGTAGAGCTTCCCGGCGAGGAAGGTCGGCAACGAGCAGTCGTCAATAACCAGCGGGAGCACCTTGACTCGGCGTCCGGCAATCTCGTGATTGATGGCGATGTCGAGTTCGCGAGTGACCCAAGGCGACTTCACCGAGTGAACCGACAGTACGGCTCCGACAAAGCTCATCGTTTCAAGCGCTTCCCCGATCTTGGCTACCAGGGAATCGCCAATCATCATCTCCGCTTCATCCACCCAGACACGGACACCGTGGGCTTGAAGATCTGCAGCCAGTCGCCGAACGAACGGCTTGTCCTTGTGACTATGGCTTAGGAAGATGCTGGCGGGCACCGACACTTGGCTGCTCCTTTGATGCCGCAAACCACCAGCGGGCGCAGCGCATGACATGATGTTATCTAGTGTTGTTGTCGCCGACCGAAAACTGAGCCACTGGGGGTACGGCCAAAAACTTGGACTGGTTATGCAGCGATCCCCAAGCTCCTGCGGTGCTCGGCGGGGCTGCGGAACCCGAGTGAACACCACAGGGGTCGTCACTCGTTGTGGAGATGTCGCCCAGTCTGAAGGGACTCGGCTCGCGGGTCCCGGAGACGGTAGATCAAGAGGGTGAGCACGTCACTTTCGCGAAGAAATAGAGCATGCGGCATGCGCGGATCTGGCTCTAGCGTGCAATCTCGTTGAGCATCTCGTGCACTGGCTCGCGTGGCAGGCCTTTGCCAGGCCAAGCGCGCCACGCCATGACCTCCCAGTCGCAGCTGTCCTTGGCGAAGGTCGCGGTCACGGTCTCGCCGGACTCGCACTTGATCTCAAAGCCGTCTGAGCACCACCTCGTGTCGCTCGCGCTCACCTCCACCTTCCCTTCGTGCTTGCGGCTGGACTGCGGCCGGCGCAGGGCCCTCGGTACCAACCAGGCCAATTGCTGTGCGTCGAGCAGCCCATCCCCCCAAATCTGCAGTCTGTCGCCCCCCGCTAGGCCTCCCCCGGGGTCGGAGATATGGTGTGCTACATCAGCAACACACCTCGGAGCTCCCATGACTCCCACCTGGACAGACCAGGCACCGATCTACCAGCAGCTCGCCGACCGACTGGCCGTGCAGCTGCTTGACGGCAGCCCCCCGGAAGGCGAGGCGCTGCCGTCGGTGCGACAGCTCGCCAGCCAGTACGTCATCAACCCGCTCACCGTCACGCGGGCGCTGCAGGCGCTCAGCGAGCACGGCCTGATCGAGTCGCGCCGCGGCCTGGGCATGTATGTGATGAGCGGCGCCCGCGAGCGCTTGCTGCGCCAGGAGCGCGAGCAGTTCCTGCAGAAGGACTGGCCGGCCCTGCGCGCCAAGCTCAAGCGGCTGGGCCTGACCGCCAAGGATCTGAACTGGGAGTCGACATGAACCTCATCGAAGCCAAGAACATCACGCTGCGCTACGGCAAGAAGACGGCGCTGAACGACGTGTCCGTCGCGGTGCCCAAGGGCCGCGTCGTCGGACTGCTGGGCCACAACGGTGCCGGCAAGACCTCCCTCATGAAGGCGATGGTCGGCCTGCTGCCGGTGCAGGGCGAGCTGAGCGTGCTGGGGCTGGAGCCGACCAGGAACCGCCAGCAGCTGCTGACCGAGCTCAGCTACATCCCCGACGTGGCCGTGCTGCCGCGCTGGGCCCGCGTGCACGAGCTGATCACGCTGATGAGCCGGCTGCAGCCCAAGTTCTCGGCCGAGCGCGCCCGCACCTTGCTCAAGCGCACCAGCGTCAGCGAGGGCGACAAGATCAAGAGCCTGTCCAAGGGCATGGTGGCCCAGACGCACCTGGCACTGATCGCCGCCATCGACGCCAAGCTGATGATCCTGGACGAGCCGACGCTGGGCCTGGACGTGGTGTCGCGCAAGAGCTTCTACGAGATGCTCATCGACGAGTGGTGCGACGGCGAACGCAGCGTGCTGATCTCGACGCACCAGGTCGAGGAGGTCGAGGCGCTGCTGTCCGACGTGATCATGCTGGACGAAGGCCGCGTGGCGCTGTCGATCAGCCTGGAGGACATCGACCGCCGTTTCGTGGCGCTGAACCACGACCCGGCCGCCGCCGACGCGATGGCCGCCGCCCACCCGCTGCTGCGCTACCGCGAGCAGGGCCGCACGACCTCGCTGTTCGATGGCCCCCCGCCCGAGCACATCACCAGCCTGGGCCAGCGCGTGCGCCCCAGCCTCGTCGACCTCTTCATGGCGCTGACCCGCAACCCGGCGCTGAACGGCAAGCAAGCCTGAACTGGAGCAAATGCCATGAACAACCACATTCCCACCCTGCTGCTGCGCGAATGGATGCAGCACAAGCGCGGCTGGCTGATCGCCGCCTTCGCCCCCCCGATCCTTTTCCTGGCCATGCTGCCCTTCGGCCATGTGCAGGGCCTGCCGATGGAACACCCGGAGCTGATCGGCCTGGCCATCCTGCTGCTGAGCACCTGCGCGGTGTATGTCATCTGCCTGCTGGTGGCGTTGTTCCAGTTGCCCGGCTTGGCGCGGCGTGATGCGCAGGACCGCTCGATCGAGTTCTGGCTGTCCCTGCCGGGGCGCCCGAGCGAGAGCGTCGCGTCGACTGTGCTGGCGCATGCCTGGCTGGCGCCCTTGGGTGGCGCCGTCGTGGGGGCACTTTTTGGCCTGCCGATCGCGATGTCGGTGCTGGGCAGCAAGGCGGGCTTGGGCGCGGCCATGTCGGTGAACTGGGGCGAGGTCGTCTCGGCGGCAACGCCGCTGCTGCTGCGTGGCCTCGTGGGCACCGTGCCGCTGATGCTGTGGCTGGCGCCGATGATCTTCGTGCTGATGGCCGCTTCGGCCTGGCTCAAGCGCTTGGGCGTGCCGCTGGTCTTCGTCGGCGGCTTCGTTGTCACCCTGGTGCTGCACAAGGTCTACAGCATCGACTGGCCGCTGCAGGCGCTGAGCGATTGGAACGAGCGCCTCGGCCACTCGATGATCAATGACGCTGACGGCCTGAAGTCGGCCCTGATGTCGGATGTCAACCTGTGGACCTGGTCGCTGCAGGACCTGAGCCACACGCTGGCCGATCTCGCCTCGCCGCAGTTCCTGGGCTGGGTCGCCGTGGCCGCCGCTGGTTTCGCGCTGGTGGTGATGAAGCGGGCACGCGGCGCCTGATCGGCCGGCCTGCCCAAAAGCAAACCGGGGTCAGTTCAACTGGCCCCGGTTTTTTGTTTCTGAACGCCTCAGGTCGGTGAACTGGCCAGAGCGTCGGGCGCCGCCGGCGGCACGATGCGCGCTGCCACTTCCTTGCGGAAGCGGTTGAGCTCCTGCACGGTGGCGAAGCTGCGGTCCATCAGCAGGCTCATGTTGTGCAGGATGCGCTCGACGACCTTGTTCTCCCAGACCGAGTCGAACTGGATCTGCTTGTCCAGCCAGCGCTCCAGCCACTCGGGATCGGGCAGGCGGCTCTGGATGGTGTCGCGCGGGAAGAGTTTGGCGTTGACGTGCAGATTGGTCGGGTGCAGGGCCTGGGCCGTGCGGCGGGCGCTGGCCATGAGCACGCCCACCTTGGCGAAGGCCGCGCGGGCCTCGTCGCCGAACTTGGCCATGGCCCGCTTCATGTAGCGCAGATAGGCGCCGCCATGGCGGGCCTCGTCGCGCGACAGGGTTTCGTAGATGGCCTTGATGACGGGCTCGTTGTGCCACTCGGACGCGCGGCGGTACCAGTGGTTCAGGCGGATCTCGCCGCAGAAATGCATCATCAGCGTCTCGAGCGCTGGCGCGGGGTCGAAGTCGAACCGCACCTCGTGCAACTCGGCCTCCGTGGGCACGAGATCAGGGCGGAAGCGCTTGAGGTACTCCATCAGCACCAGGCTGTGCTTTTGCTCCTCGAAGAACCAGACCGACATGAAGGCCGAGAAGTCACTGTCTTCGCGGTTGTCGCGCAGGAACATCTCGGTGGCGGGCAGGGCCGACCACTCGGTGATGGCGTTCATCTTGATGGTCTGGGCCTGTTCGTCGCTCAGCAGGCTGGCGTCGAACTTGTCCCACGGGATGTCGCGGTCCATGTTCCAACGCACGGCTTCGAGTTGCTTGAACAGTTCAGGGTAAAGCATGAGAAATCCTCGTCTAGAGGCGGGATTCTAAAGTTCGCGCCAGCGTGCCATCTCCGGCGCGATTGCGGCCAGGCCGTCGAGGCAGCGCACGCCGTCCTGAGAGCCCGGCAAACGGAGTGCCCGGCTGCTGCAGCTGGCCCAGATTTCGACGGCGGCCGGCAGCTGTGTGCGCAAGCTGGCCAGTCCGTCCAGCGCGGCTCGGGGGGCCAGCTGGCCGGCGAAGCTCAGCGCGACGACATCGACCCGGCAGGCCGCCGCGGCGGCAGGCAACTGCGCCAACGGCGTCTGCACGCCCAGTGACAGGCAGGCGGCGCCCTCCAGGCCCAGCAGGGCCTCGACCATCAGCAGGCCCAGCGCGTGGCTTTCGCCGGGCAGGGTTGTCAACAGCACCCGCGGCTGGCGACCGGTCGGGGGCGGCAGCGCATGCATGGCCTGGCGCAGCACCAACTGCAGGGATTCGCTGTAGAGGTGCTCCTGGAAGATCTGCAGCGCCCCGCTCATCCACAACTCGCCAATGCGCGTCGTCAAAGGCGCGAAGACCTCGATGACGCCACGCCCCAGACCGCGGCGCAGCACGACCTCGGACAGCGCACGCCGCAGCCCCTCGACGTCATGGCCTTGCAGCAAGGCGGCACAGGCGGCGATCTCGAAAGGCTCGACAGCCGCGCCCGCGACGGGCACGGCCGCAGGAGGCTTCAGCAGGGCCGACAACTCCTGCACCGACGCAGCAACGACACGGCCCGGACGGTGGCCGGCGTCCAGCAACCGCTTCACGAGCCGCAGCCGCTGTACCTGTTCCGGCGGGTACAGGCGCTCGCCGGTCGCGTCGCGCCTGGGCGACGGGAAACCATAGCGGCGCTCCCAGACGCGCAGCGTTTCCTTGTGGATGCCGGTATCGCGCTCGACCGCGGTGATGCCGATGCCGTCGAACGAATCATTCATCGCTGGATCTCGGATCGCGCATGGTTCGCCCTGCACAAAGCTGGGACAGTAGTTGATTCCGGCCGCGCGAGAGGGGCGGCCCGCACACCAACAGAAATATTCGACAAAGCGACTTACACGTCCTACTGTTTGTAATTCCGCTGCAGCCACACGGGGCAGAGAAAAACAGCCGCGGCGAGGACAACAATCGTCACAGGAAACCGGTACACGGCCTTGGAATTTCGCGCTCAGTGCCCACTCTCAGGCTACACACCAGTAAAAACCCGAGCCCTGGCTCGGCTCGTACTCTCCGCTCAACCACGAATTTAGGTCGCGCAACCTCTCTGATCTCAGAGCAGCAATCTCGAAGCCGTTCTCCTCCTCCTCCCTCCCTCCCTCGTTGGCTTCGAGGCGTTCTGCGGCCACTTTTATGACCAAGGCCTGCGTCCACGCGACGCAGGCCTTTTTTCAGCTGCGTGTGAGGTGCGCCTGGACTATTTCAACCATCCTTTGCGGCGGAAGTAGATGAAGGGTGCCGCGACGGACAACAGCATCAGCACGAGGGCGAATGGGTAGCCCCAGCTCGACTCCAGTTCCGGCATGTTCTTGAAGTTCATGCCGTAGATCGATGCGATCAGCGTCGGTGGCAGCAAGGCCACGCTGGCCACCGAGAAGATCTTGATGATCTTGTTCTGGTTGATGTTGATGAAGCCGACGGTCGCATCCATCAGGAAGTTGATCTTGTCGAAGAGGAAAGCGGTGTGTGAGTCGAGTGAGTCGATGTCACGCAGGATCTGGCGCGATTCCTCGAACTGCTCGGCGTTGAGCATGCGGCTGCGCATCATGAAGCTGACGGCACGGCGCGTGTCCATGACGTTGCGGCGAATGCGGCCGTTCAAGTCTTCCTCGCGCGCAATGGCCGACAGCACCTCGCCGGCGGCGGCGTCGGTCACGTCGCTCTTCAGCACGCGGACGCTGACGGCCTCGAGCTTGTCGTAGATGCCCTCCAGCACGTCCGCCGAGTACTCGGCGTCGGCGTCGTAGAGCTTGAGCAGCACATCCTTGGCGTCCTCGATCAGGGCCGGAATGCGCCTCGCGCGCAGCCGCAGCAGGCGGAACACCGGCAGGTCCTCGTTGTGGATGGAGAACAGGATGTTGTTGAAGAGGATGAAGGCCACGCGCACATTGCGCGCCGACTTGCCGTCGGGGCCCTCGTCGCCCTCGATGAGGAAGTCGGAGCGGATGTGCAGCTCGCCGTTGTCTTCCTCGTAGAAGCGCGCCGATTCCTCCAGGTCCTCGTCGACGATGTCCTCGGGGATGGTCAGGCCGAAGCGGTCGCGGATCCAGCCCTTCTCCTCGGCGCTCGGGCTTTCCAGGTCGACCCAGACCGGGCGCGACTGGGCCAGGTCCTCGGCGGTTTCGATTTCTTCCTGGAACAGGCCGCCCTTGAGGCGCCCGTTGTCCAGCGTGAACACATTCAGCATGCATCGTCTCCTGGCAGCGCTGGCCAGACTGGCGGAGGACGACGGCGCAGCGCCGTCCGGGGTGGCGGGATTCAGGTCAACCGTCTCACTCCGGGCGGGGCCTCAGGAAGGCCGGCAGCGGGAGTGGACGGTCACCGAGGGTGATCGCTGTCCAAGAAGGGCTCCGTAGGGTGAATAGCCGCGGATTATTGCACCCGCTCAAGACGTGAAAGAAGCCGCGAAAACGAGGCCCTCCAGCCGACAAACGGTCACCGTCATCCCCTTGTCATGCCGCGGCTTCGCGAGCAAACTGGACTCGTCGATTTCCCCACTCCCACCCACCTCCGCTACCCGAAAGACTCTCCTCCTCCCTCCCCCTTCGTCTGTTTTTTCTCAGTTTTCTGGTTTGTTTTCCGACCCATTCCTCTGAAAGGAGGCTTTATGAATCTGACGATCAGTGGCCATCATCTCGAAGTCACGCCCGCTCTGCGCGAGTACGTGCTCACCAAGCTGGACCGTGTGACCCGCCACTTCGACCAGGTCGTTGATATCAACGTCCTGCTGACCGTAGAGAAGCAAAAGGAGAAGGAACGCCGCCAGCGCGCCGAAGTGACCCTGCATGTGAAGGGCCGCGACATCTTTGTCGAGCAATCCCACGAGGATCTGTACGCCGCCATTGATCAATTGATGGACAAGCTGGACCGTCAGGTCTGCCGCCACAAGGACAAGGTGCAGGACCATCACCACGCCTCGGCCAAGCGCCTCGAGGTACCCGCACGCTGAAGCCCCTGGCTCATCTCGCGGCGGCCTGCGGGCCGCTTTTGTTTTTGCGATGCACAATCCATGGCTGCTCTCGGCAATCGGTTGTTGCTGCAGTGCCGCAAAAACCCGCATTCATGGGTGGTCAGAGGCGTTTTCCACGTCTCTAGGGGCTACCGCCCACCCCAAAACGACGCAGGGTTCCATAATCTGTCGCTCTGATTGACCCACCAGCCCGGCACGGCCGCGCCTATCCGGCGCCCCCGATGCTTGGCCTCAACCCATGAACCGTCTCGCCGCCATCCTGCCTGCCGACAACGTGTTGGTGAACGTGGATGCGTCCAGCAAGAAACGCGCCTTTGAACACGCTGGCTTGCTGTTCGAAAACCACCACCAGATGGGCCGGGCGCTGGTCACCGACAACCTCTTCGCCCGAGAGCGTCTGGGCTCGACCGGCCTGGGACACGGCGTCGCCATCCCGCATGGCCGCGTCAAGGGCCTGAAGAACCCGCTGGCTGCGGTGCTGCGGCTGGCCCAGCCCATCGGCTTCGATGCGCCGGATGACGAGCCCGTCGGGTTGCTGATCTTCCTGCTCGTGCCCGAAGCGGCCACGCAGCGTCATCTGGAGATCCTGTCCGAGATCGCCGAGATGCTGTCCGACCGCGAACTGCGCGAGCAGCTCAAGGCCGAGCCGGACGCCGCCACCCTGCACAAGCTGATTGCGGCCTGGGAGCCGCTGAAATCAGTCGCTTGATGCCGCTTTTCGACGCTTCGCGTAAACCCTCGGTTTGAAACCCACCTCGATCAGCGCGGAAAGGCTTTTCGAAGAGCACCGCGAGGCCTTGCGCTGGGAGTGGATCGCCGGCCACGCCCACCCGGAACGCCGCTTCGACGAAGCGGCCGTGCGCGATGCGCAGAGTGCGGCCGACCTGGTCGGCTACCTGAACTACATCCATCCCTACCGCGTCCAGATCGTCGGCCGTCGTGAGGTGGCCTATCTGAACCAGGAAGGCACCGACGTTCAGGACCGGCGCATTTCCCGCATCGTCACGCTGGAGCCGCCGGTCATCATCGTCGCCGACGACAGCTTGCCGCCGCCGCGCCTCGTCGCCATGTGCGACCGGGCCGAAATTCCGCTGTTCCGCACCAATGAGTCCGCCGGTCATGTCATCGACCTGGTGCGCGGCTACCTGTCCCAGCTGTTTGCCAACCGCACGACCCGCCACGGTGTCTTCATGGACATCCTGGGCCTGGGCGTGCTGCTGACCGGCGAATCGGGCCTGGGCAAGAGCGAACTCGGCCTGGAGCTGATCTCGCGCGGCCACGGCCTGGTCGCCGACGACGCGGTCGACTTCTTCCGCATCGCCCAGACCGCCATCGAAGGCCGCTGCCCGGAGCTGCTGCTCAATCTGCTGGAAGTACGAGGCATCGGCCTGCTCGACATCAAGTCCATCTTTGGCGAGACGGCGGTGCGCCGCAAGATGCGCCTCAAGCTCATCGTCCACCTGGTGCGCAAGGAGACGATGGAGCGCGACTTCGAGCGCCTGCCCTATGAGCCTCTGTATGAGGATGTGCTGGGCATGCCGGTGCGCAAGGTCGTCATCGCCGTGGACGCGGGCCGCAACTTGGCCGTGCTGGTGGAGGCCGCCGTGCGCAACACCATCCTGCAGCTGCGCGGTATCGACACCTACAAGGAGTTCGTCGAGCGCCACCAGCGCGCCATCGACAACGGCTCGATGGATTGAAGCCCCTCGCCCGAGGGGAGCGCTCAGCTGCGGTTCGGGCAGTCCGTCTTCAGGCAGGTCGCGTACAGCGCCAGCGAATGCTCCTGCAGCTGGAAGCCACGTTCGCCCGCGATGGCGTGCTGGCGCTCCTCGATGCCGGGGTCGAAGAACTCCTCGACTTTGCCGCAGTTCAGGCAAACGAGGTGGTCGTGGTGGTGGCCCTCGTTGAGCTCATAGACGGCCTTGCCGGTCTCAAAATGGTTGCGGCTCAACAGGCCCGCCTGCTCGAACTGCTGCAGCACGCGATAGACCGTCGCCAGGCCGATATCGGCGCCCTCGCCAAGCAAAGCCTTGTAAACATCTTCAGCGGTCATGTGACGCTGCGCCGCGCGCTGGAAGATCTCGAGGATCTTGATGCGCGGCAGCGTCGCCTTGAGGCCGCTGTTCTTGATGTCGCTGGTCTGGTTCTTGGCGGAAGAGGGCATGGCGGGGAGCAAAGGAGGCCAGGGAGGGCCCCGCTAGAATCCGCCGATCATAGCCAGCCGGCCTGCCGGCCGGCGCTTCCCGTCCCCTTCCTGCCCCTTCAGCCAGCCGCCCGATGCGTCCCCTGCTTGCCTCTCTCCCGCTGCTTGCACTGCTCGGCGGCTGCTCCTACTTACCCACCTGGGATTCCCTGCCAAGCCTGCCGTCGGTCACCGGCGAAAAGGTGCTGGGCCTGCTGACGCCCTATCGCGTCGAGGTCGTGCAGGGCAATGTGCTGACCAAGGAGATGGTCGCCCGCGTCAAGCCCGGCATGCCCAAGGCGCAGGTGCGCGACCTGCTCGGCTCGCCGCTGCTGACCGACGTCTTCCACGAGGCGCGCTGGGACTATGTCTTCACGATCCGCCGCCAGGGTGCCGCGCCGCAGCAGCGCCTGGTTGTGGCCCTGTTCGACGGCGACAAGCTCAAGTCCCTGGATGTGCCCGACGACCTGCCGGCCGAGAACGACTTCGTGGCCGCCATCAACACCTTCAAGCCGAGCAGCAAGAACCCGAAGCTGGAATTGAGCGAGGCCGAGCGCGACGCCCTGCCCCCGCCCAAGAAGAGCACCGAGGCCGCGCCCACGGCCGCCGCCGAAGGCCCGGCGCCGGGCCGCACTTATCCGCCGCTGGACGCCAAGCCGGGTTCGGGCTCGTGATCAAGGTCGCAGTGATGGGCGCCTCCGGGCGCATGGGCAAGATGCTCATCGAGGCCGTCGAGGCGGCCGACGACTGCAGTCTGCACGTCACGCTGGATAGGGGCGACGACGTCCGCGCAGGCCTGGCTGGCGCCGACGTGATGATCGACTTCACCCGCCCCGAGGCGACGCTGGCTCATCTGGCTGTTTGCGCCGAACTGGGCGTCAAGGCCGTGGTCGGCACGACCGGCTTCGACGAAGCCCAGAAGGCCGAGATCGCCAGATTCGCCGAGCGCACCGCCGTCGTCTTCGCGCCCAACATGAGCGTTGGCGTCAACGTCGTGCTCAAGCTGCTGGACATGGCCGCCCGCGCGCTGAACGAGGGCTATGACATCGAGATCGTCGAGGCCCACCACCGCATGAAGGTGGACGCCCCCAGCGGCACGGCCCTGCAAATGGGCCAGGTCGTCGCCGACGCCCTGGGCCGCGACCTGAAGACTAGCGCCGTGTATGGCCGCGAAGGCGTCACGGGCGCGCGCGACCCGTCCACCATCGGCTTCGCCACCGTGCGTGGCGGTGACATCATCGGCGACCACACCGTCCTGTTCGCCGGCATCGGCGAGCGCATCGAGGTCAGCCACAAGGCCACCAACCGCGGCATCTATGCCCAGGGCAGCCTGCGCTGCGCGCGCTTTCTGGCCGGCGGCAAGAAGGCCGGCCTGTTCGGCATGAACGACGTCCTCGGATTCAACGGCTGATATGGGCGGCTTCGCGGACTTCTGGGCCCAAAGCGACCTGGTCGGCCGCGCGGTGGCGCTGCTGCTGCTGGCCATGTCGGTCAGCGCCTGGGCGCTGATCCTGTGGAAGGCCTGGCTGCTGCGCCGCGCCCGCCGCGGCCTCGTGCGCGCGGTGCCGGCCTTCTGGGGCGCGGCCGGTGTTGCTGAGGGCCGCAGTGCGCTGCTGAGCTTCGACACCGAAGGCCTGTTGCTGCCGCTGCTGGACGCCGCCACGGCCGAGACCCGCAGCGCCACGCTGGACGCCGCCGGCAAACGTGAATCCCGCCTGACCCGCCGCCTGCGCGACGCGCTGCATGCCGTGCTGGCCAAGCTCCAGTTCGGCCAGGTGCTGCTGGCCTCGGTTGGTGCGACGGCGCCCTTTGTGGGCTTGTTCGGCACCGTCTGGGGCATCTATCACGCGCTGGCCAGCATCTCCGCGGCCGGCAACATCACCATCGACAAGATCTCCGGGCCCGTCGGCGAGGCGCTGATCATGACGGCCGCCGGTCTGGCCGTGGCCATTCCGGCCGTGCTGGCCTACAACGTCTTCGGCAAGCTGGTTGCGGCCTGCGAGGCCGACCTCGAAGGTTTCGCGCACGACCTGCGCGAGTTGCTGGACCACGATTGATCATGAGCTTCGGGCGACTTGAAAGGCCTGACGCCGCTCGCCCGATGAGCGACATCAACATGACGCCGCTGATCGACGTCATGCTGGTGCTGCTGGTCATCTTCATGATCACCGCGCCCTTGATGACCGCATCCCTGCGCCTGGACCTGCCCAAGAGCGAGGCCGCCACGCCCAGCGATGCGCCGAGCTTCATCGCCGTGGCCATCACGCCGGACGGCAAGCTGCATCTCGGCGACGACGAGCTGCCGCCCGAGGCCTTCCAGAAGCGCATTTCCGAACTCGGCCGCGCCAATGCGCAACTGGAAGTGCAACTGCGCGCCGACCGCGCCGTGCCCTATGGCCAGGTCGCCGAGCTGATCGGCTGGGTGCAGGCCGCGGGATTGAACCGCATCGCCTTCGTCGCCCAGGCCGCCGCTTCAGCACCGTGATCGAAGGGTCGCCAGAGGGGCGACCCATACAATTTGGCGTATGAACGCCAAGACCGAAGCGCCCAGCTACAACCCGAACGAGATCGAAGCCGCCGCCCGTGCCTACTGGACGGAGCGCGATGCCTACCGCGTGACCGAAGACGCGAGCAAGCCGCACTTCTACGCCTGCTCCATGCTGCCCTACCCGTCGGGCAAGCTGCACATGGGCCATGTGCGCAACTACACGATTAACGACATGCTGGCGCGCCAGCTGCGGATGAAGGGCTTCAATGTCCTGATGCCCATGGGCTGGGACGCCTTCGGCCTGCCGGCTGAAAACGCCGCGATGAAGGGCAAGGTGCCGCCCGCGCAGTGGACCTACTCCAACATCGCCCACATGAAGGGCCAGATGCAGGCCATGGGCCTGGCCATCGACTGGAGCCGCGAGGTCGCGACCTGCCAGCCCAGCTACTACAAGTGGAACCAATGGCTGTTCCTGAAGATGCTGGAAAAGGGCATCGCCGAGCGCCGCACTCAAGTTGTCAACTGGGACCCGGTGGACCAGACGGTGCTGGCCAACGAGCAGGTCATCGACGGCCGTGGCTGGCGCTCGGGCGCGCTGGTGGAAAAGCGTGAGATCCCGGGCTACTACCTGAAGATCACGCAGTACGCCGAGGAGCTGCTGTCGGCGGTCGCTGATCCGGCTGACCCCAATTACCTCAGCGGCTGGCCCGAGCGCGTGCGGCTGATGCAGGAGAACTGGATCGGCAAGAGCCAGGGCGTGCGCTTTGCCTTCCCGCACACGATCGAAGGCGGCGGTGGCCGGCTGTGGGTGTTCACGACACGCGCCGACACCATCATGGGCGTGACCTTCTGCGCCGTGGCGCCGGAGCATCCGCTGGCGACCGTTGCGGCCAAGGACAAGCCTGAAGTCGCCCGCTTCATCGAGGAATGCAAGGCCGGCGGCACGACGGAGGCCGAGCTGGCGACGCAGGACAAGAAGGGCGTGCCCACGGGCCTGTTCGTCACGCACCCCATCACCGGTGCGCAGGTCGAGGTCTGGGTCGGCAACTACGTGCTGATGAGCTACGGCGACGGCGCCGTCATGGGCGTGCCGGCGCACGATGAGCGCGACTTCGCGTTTGCGCTGAAGTACGGCCTGCCCATCAAGCAGGTCATCGACGTTGACGGCCAGGCCTACGACGACAAGAAGTGGGCCGAGTGGTACGGCGACAAGCAAAAGGCGCGCTGCATCAACTCCGGCGTGCTCGATGGGCTCGGCCATGTCGAGGCCGTCAACAAGGTTGCCGAGCTGCTGGCCGACAAGGGCCTGGGCGAGAAGAAGACGACCTGGCGCCTGCGCGACTGGGGCGTTAGCCGCCAGCGCTACTGGGGCACGCCGATTCCCATCATCCATTGCGAGACGTGTGGCGTGGTGCCGGTGCCGGAGAAGGACCTGCCCGTCGTGCTGCCCGACGACCTGATCCCCGACGGCAGCGGCAACCCACTGAACAAGCACGCGGCCTTCCTGAACGTCGCCTGCCCGAGCTGCGGCAAGCCGGCCCAGCGCGAGACGGACACGATGGACACCTTCGTCGATTCGTCCTGGTACTTCATGCGCTATTGCGACCCGACCAACGATCAGGCCATGGTCGCGGACGGCACGAAGTACTGGATGCCGATGAACCAGTACATCGGCGGCATCGAGCACGCCATCCTGCACCTGCTGTACGCCCGCTTCTGGACCAAGGCGATGCGCGACCTGGGCCTCGTGACGATCAGCGAGCCGTTCGAGAAGCTGCTGACCCAGGGCATGGTCTTGAAGGGCGCGTTCTTCCACAAGCCCGAGGGTGGCGGCAAGGACTACTACTGGGACCACGAGATCGACGTCATCCACGACGACAAGGGCGGCATCGCCGGCGCCAAGCTGAAGAAGGACGGCACGCCGCTCGAGTACGAGATGACGACGATGTCCAAGTCCAAGAACAACGGCGTGGACCCGCAGGCGCTGATCGACCAGTACGGCGCCGACACGGCCCGCCTGTTCGTCATGTTCGCCAGCCCCCCGGAGCAGACGCTGGAATGGAACGACGCGGCCGTCGAAGGCGCGCACCGCTTCCTGAAGCGCGTGTGGAACTTCGGCGCGCGCAATGCCGACGCGATCAAGTCCGGCGGCCAGGACTTCGCCGCGCTGAACGGCGACGGCAAGGCGCTGCGCCGCGAGGTGCACAACGTGCTCAAGCAGGTCAGCTACGACTACGAGCGCATGCAGTACAACACCGTCGTCTCCGGCGCAATGAAGCTGCTCAATGCACTCGAGGGCTTCAAGGCCGAAGGCCAGGCGGCAGCGGTGCGCGACGGCTTCTCGGTGCTGCTGCGTGTGCTCTACCCCGCCACGCCCCACGTTGCCCACCAGCTCTGGCAAGACCTCGGCTTCGCGGCCGAACTCGGTGACTTGCTCGACGCACCCTGGCCGACGGTCGACGAGGCCGCGCTGGTGCAGGACGAGATCGAGCTGATGTTGCAGGTCAACGGCAAGCTGCGCGGCGCAGTCAAGGTGCCGGCCTCAGCCGACAAGGCGGCCATTGAAGCTGCGGCGCTCGCGACCGAGGAGTTCGCCAAGTTCGCCGAGGGCAAGGCCCCGAAGAAGGTCGTCATCGTGCCTGGCCGCCTCGTCAACATCGTCGTCTGATGGACCGCCGCATCGCTCTGTTCAGCCTCGCAGCCCTCGCCGGCTGCGGCTTCGAGCTGCGCCACGAGCCCGTGCTCTCCTTCCAGACCCTGGCGCTGACCGGCTTCCCGCCGGAATCGCCACTGGCTGCCGGCCTCAAGCGCCAGATCAAGCGCACACCGGTGCAGCTGCTGGACGACCCGGCCCGCGCCCAGGTCGTGCTGGAAGCCACCCGCGAGTTCCGCGACCGCACCGTCGTCGCGTCCACCAGCGTCGGCCAGGTGCGTGAGTTCCAGCTCCGCCTGCAGTTCGACTACCTGATCCGCACGGCGGCGGGCGAGCTGCTGGTGCCCAAGGTGGAGCTGCGCCTGGCCCGCGACATGACCTACACCGAGACCTGGGCGCTGGCCAAGGAGCAGGAGGCCGCCAACCTGTACGGCGCGATGCACTCCGACGCGATCGCGCAAGTCATGCGCCGCCTCGCCGCCGTGAAGCTCCAAGGCTGATGCAGCTGCGCGCCGAGGGCCTCAGCGCCCATCTCGCCAAGGGCCTGGCCCGCATCTACACCGTGCACGGCGACGAGCCGCTGCTCGCGCAGGAGGCGGCGGACCAGATCCGCGCCGCCGCCCGCGCCAACGGCTTCGGCGAGCGGCAGATCTTCATCGTCAGCGGTGCCTATTTCGACTGGGYGCCGGTGCTGGCCGCCGCGCAGGCCATGAGCCTGTTCTCCGAGCGCCAGTTCATCGAGATCCGCATCCCCAGCGGCAAACCCGGCAAGGAGGGCTCCGAGGCCTTGCAGCGCTATGCCCAGGCCGCGCCCGACGACGTGCTGACCCTGGTCACGCTGCCGCGGTTGGACAAGACCCAGCTGTCCAGCGCCTGGTTCATGGCGCTGGACGGCAACGGCGCGTCCATCCGCGTCGAACTCGTGGAGCGACGCCTGCTGCCCGCCTGGCTGGCCCAACGCCTGCGCGCGCAGGGGCAGTCGGTGCCCGAGGGCGAGGATGGGCAGAAAGCCCTGGCCTTCTTCGCCGACCGCGTCGAGGGCAATCTGCTGGCCGCCCACCAGGAATTGCAGAAGCTCGCCCTGCTGCATCCCAAGGGCGAGCTGACGCTGGAGCAGATCGAGGCGGCCGTGCTGGACGTGGCGCGCTTCGACGTCTTCAAGCTCAGCGAGGCCGTGCTGTCGGGCGCCGTGCCGCGCATGCTGCGCATGCTGGACGGCCTGGAGGCCGAGGGCGAGGCCGCCGTGCTGGTGCACTGGACGCTGGCTGAGGACACGCGGGCTTTGGCCCGCGTGCGCGCCGCGCTGGACGCCGGCAAGCCGCTGCCATTGGCGCTGCGCGAGGCGCGCGTCTGGGGCGCCAAGGAGCGTCTCATTGAACGCATCGCGCCGCGGCTGGACGCTGCCCAGGCTGGTGCCCTGGTGCAGGCGGCGCAGATCTGCGATGGCCTCGTCAAAGGCCTGCGCCACCCCGACTGGCCCAGCGACCCCTGGGCCGCGCTGCGCCGCCTGGCCCTGATGCTTGGCGAGGCCGCCAGCGGAAAAACTGGGGCAGTTCTGGCTGCCCGTTGACCCCGATTGGGCTATCGTCGGGGCGGTAAACCTGCCGTCATGCCGCCGTCTCTTCACAAACTCGTCCCTACTGCTCTTGCGCTGAGTTCGCTGGCGGCCCACGCCGTGCCCGTCACGGTGCAGTTGCACGGGCCAGGCGGCCAGCCGCTGGCCGGCGCCGCGGTGGCCATCGAGGTCAAGGGCCGCACTGGCAAGACCAGCACCACCAAGGCCGAGATGGGCCAGCGCGACCGCCAGTTCACACCCGAGCTCCTCGTCGTGCAGACGGGCACGGCCGTCAGTTTCCCGAACTTCGACGCCGTGCGGCATCACGTCTACTCGTTCTCGCCCATCAAGGTCATCGACATCAAGCTCTACTCGGGCACGCCGGCCGAGCCCATCGTGTTCGACAAGCCGGGGGTCGCCACGCTGGGCTGCAACATCCACGACCGCATGAGCGCCCACATCGTCGTGGTGGACACGCCGACCTTCGGGCGCACCGATGACAAGGGCCAGGTGGCGTTTGACCTGCCGGTGGGCGAGCACGTCGCCAAGGCCTGGCATGGCGGCCAGAAGTCAACCAACCTGCAAAGCGTCAAGCTCGAAGTGCCGGCGGGCGGGGGCCCCGTGGCCCTCACGCTCGCCGAGTAACGCCACCGCAATGCGCTGGCCAGCCTGGCTGAACCTGCGCCGCCTCGAGGGGCGCATCGTCGCCCTCTTCCTGGCGCTGCTGCTGGTCGTGCAGCTGGTCAGCTTCGGCGCCATCCACGCCAGCATCACGCACAACGCCGAGGATTCCCTCGCCAGCGAGCTGCAGACCGGCGAACGCGTGCTGCGCCGCCTGCTCGACCAACGTGCCGGCAAGCTGCGCGACGCGGCCGAGCTGCTGGCCAAGGACTATGGCTTTCGCAGCACCGTCGGCCTGTCGCTGGCCGAGGCCGGCACCGTAGAGACCATCAAGGACGCGCTCGTCAATCAGGGCGAACGCGTCGGCGCCTCGGTCGTCGCCTACTTCGATGACCAGCAGCACCTCGTTGCCGCCACCCGCGACGGCGCGGCCGGTTTCGGCGCAGCGCTGGGCCAGCTCGTGCACAGCAAGGATGGCGCGGCCCTGGCCGTGCAGGGCAGCAAGGTCTACCAGGTGGTCGCCGTGCAGGTGCGCACGCCGGCACCGGTGGGCTGGGTGTTGATGGCCTTTGCGCTGGACCGCGAGGTGCTGGACGATCTCAAGGCGCTGTCGGAGCTGCAAGGCGTCGTGCTGCTGCAAGGTCCGACCAAGCAGTGGCAGACCACCGTCGACAACCTCGATGGCAGCGCAGTCAACGCCTTGCGTGCTGCGCTGGGTCAGGCCGCTCCAGCCGACGGCATCGTTGAGCTGGCCGGCGAACGCATGCGCGCCCTCTTCGTGCCCCTGATCGGTGGCGATCAAGCCCTTGGCGTGCTGCTGTTGCGGTCGCTGGACGCGGCCCTGGCGCCCTATCAGCAGTTGCAGCTCGTCCTGCTCGGCCTGACCGTGCTGGGCGTCGTCGTCTTCGCCCTCGTCAGCGTGCTGCTGGCACGCGGCATCAGCAATCCCATCACGGCCCTGTCGGCCTCGGCGCGCCGGCTGGAGCGCGGCGACTACGACACGCCCGTGCCGTCGACCTCGCGGCTGGAGGAGGTGCACAAGCTGGCCCTGGCGCTGGAGAGCATGCGTGAGGGCATCCGCCGCCGCGATGCCCTCGTCAACAACCTGGCCTACGTCGACCCGCTGACGCTGCTGCCCAACCGCGCGCGTTTCGCCGAATTCCTGCAGCACCACCTGACCCACAGCAACACGCCGGGTGCCGTGCTGATGCTGGACCTGGACCGCTTCAAGCACGTCAATGACGTGCTCGGCCACGAGGTGGGCGACCGCCTGCTGAAGTCGGTCGCCGAGCGCCTGCAGGCGTTGTGCGCGCCGGCGCATTCGGTGCTCGCGCGGCTGTCGGGCGACGAGTTCGCCGTGCTGCTGGCGCACACGGACGCCCATGCCGCCAGCGAGGCGGCGCTGGCCATCCTGAAGGACTTCGAGCGTCCGCTGCAGATCGACAACGAGACCATCGACCTCGGCGCCGGCATCGGCATCGCCCTCTTCCCCGCGCATGGCCGTGAGGTCAACCTGCTGCTCGGCCGCGCCGAGCTGGCCATGTATGCGGCCAAGGCCCGCCAGTGCGGCAGCCTGATCTACCACGCCCAACTGGACGCCGGCAGCCAGGAATCGCTGTCCCTGCTGACCGAGTTGCGCCACGCGGTCGAGAAGAATGAACTGCGCCTGTACCTGCAGCCCAAGATCGACCTGCAGCAAGGCAAGATCCTCGGCGCCGAGGCCCTGGTGCGCTGGCAGCACCCGACGCGCGGCCTGGTACCGCCGATGCAGTTCATTCCTTTTGCCGAGCAGACGGGCTTCATCCGCCTGCTCAGCGCCTGGGTGCTGTCCAACGCGGCCAGGTTCGCGCGCCAGGCCGCGGACGCGGGCCTGACGCTGCGGCTGTCGGTCAACCTGTCCACGCGCGACCTGATGGACCAGGACCTGCCGGCCAAGATCGAGGCCATGCTGGCGCCGCTGCAGGTGTCGGCCGACTCGCTGTGCCTGGAGATCACCGAGAGCACCATCATGGACGACCCCGAGCGGGCCCTGTCCACACTGGAGCATCTGCATGCAATGGGCTTCAAGCTGTCCATCGACGACTTCGGCACCGGCTATTCGTCGCTGGCCTATCTGAAGCGCCTGCCGGTGGATGAGCTCAAGATCGACAAGAGCTTCGTCATGGCCATGGAGCGCGACCTCGACGACGCGCGCATCGTGCGCTCGACGATCGAGCTGGCGCACAACCTCGGCCTCACCGTCGTCGCCGAGGGGTTGGAGACGCTCAAGGCCTGGGCCATGCTGGCCCGCCTGGGCTGCGACGAAGGCCAGGGCTACTTCATCAGCAAGCCCATGCCGCAGGAGCAGTTCATCGCCTGGGCCAAGAGCTGGCAGCCGCCGGACATCTCGGTCGTCACGGCCGAGAGCCTGATGGCCAAGCTCGGCTAGTTGTCCCGGTCTTCCAGCGCTTCACACAGCGCCGTCAAACCCGCCGTCACCGTCTGCAAGCGCACCGCATGGCGGTCGCCGCTGAAGTTCTCGCGCCAGACCTGGGCCGGCCGCCCCGCATGCACCAGGGCCAGCCAAACGGTGCCGACCGGCTTGGCCTCGCTGCCGCCCGTCGGCCCGGCCACGCCGGTGACGGCCAGTGCCCAATCGACGGGTGCGTGCGCCAGCAGGCCACGCGCCATGTGTTCGGCCACCTCGGCGCTGACGGCGCCGTGCAGCGCGATCAGGCCCTTGGGCACGCCCAGCAGTTCGGCCTTGGCCTCGTTGCTGTAGCTGACGACGCCGCGCTCGAACCACGCGCTGGAGCCGCTCAGGCTGGTGCAGGCGGCGGCGATGAGGCCGCCGGTGCAGCTCTCCGCCGTGCCGATGCGCTCGCGCCGCTGGATCAGCGCCACGGCGATGCGGTCGATCAGTTCAAGGTCGTCGGCAAACATGCTTACCCCATCACAAAGCGGTAGAGCGCGATGACAGCGAGCGTACAGCCGGCCGCGACGAAATCGTCGAACAGGATGCCGAAGCCCTGCGCCCAGGTGACCGCGGCGCCGCGCTCGCCCTTGAAAAGCCGGTCGGCCCAGCCCACCGGCCCGGGCTTGGCGGCGTCGAAGAAGCGGAACAGGCCGAAGGCAATGAGCTGGCCCAGCCAGCCCACCGGCGCGATCAGCCACAGGATGAGCCAGAAGGCCAGCACCTCGTCCCAGACGATGGAGCCCGGGTCGGGTGTGTTCATGTCGCGCGCCGTGCGCGTGCAGGCCCACCAGCCCACCAGCGTGCCGATGCCGATCAGCAGGCCCCAGGCCAGCTCGCTCATCCACGGCGAGATGACCCAGAACACCAGCCAGGCCCAAAGGGTGCCGACGGTACCGGGCGCTTTGGGGCTCAGGCCGCTGCCGAAGCCCAGGGCGATCCAGCGCGCCGGGTGGCGCAGCATGAAGGCCGGGGTGGGACGGATCGGTGCGCCGCTCATGACTTGAAGTGGTCGAAGGAGCGCAGGCCGTGCTCAACCACTGCGCCGCGCGCGTCGACAACGCGCAACCCGGGCTCGGCTTCGATGACGCCGATGCGCGTCAATGCCACGCCCACATCGGGCAGCCGCGCACCGGCTGGCGCGGTGAAGACCAGTTCGTAGTCGTCGCCGCCCGCCAGCAGGCATTCCTGCTGCACGGCGGCCGCCTGCGCAGCCAGCACCTCGCTGCGGGGCAGCGCATCGACGTCCAGACGCGCGCCAACGCGGGAAGCCGCCAGGATGTGGCCCAGATCGCCGAGCAGCCCGTCTGACACGTCGATGGCCGCCGTCGCGATGCCGCGCAGCGCCTGGCCCAGTGCGACGCGCGGCGTTGGCAGCTCCATCGCGGCACGCACTTCCTCGAAGCCGGCGCCATCCACGGCCACAGTGCCACGGAACACCTCCAGCGCCAGCCGCGCATCACCGAGCCGCCCCGACACCCAGATCTCGTCACCCACTTGCGCGCCGCCGCGCAGCAAGGCCCGCCCCGGCGGCGCCTCGCCGAAGACGGTGATGCAGAGATTCAACGGCCCCTGCGTCGTGTCGCCGCCGATCAGCGGGCAGGCATGGGCGTCGGCCAGGGCCAACAGGCCGCGCGAGAAACCGGCCAGCCAGGCTTCGTCAACGCGCGGCAGGGCCAGGGCCAAAGTGAAGCCTCGCGGCGTCGCACCGCAGGCGGCCAGGTCGCTCAGGTTGACGGCCAGCGCCTTGTGGCCGAGGCGCACCGGATCGACCGTCGACAGGAAGTGCCGCCCCTCGACCAGCATGTCACTGGAAACCAGCCAGCGCGCACCGGGCGTGGGCACGAGCACTGCGCAGTCGTCGCCCACGCCCACCTCGACGCCAGCCACCGCGGGGCGCTGGAAGTAGCGCCTGATCAGATCGAATTCGCCCATGGCCACGATTAGACCTTGTGGACATCCACAGCGCCCGGCGCGCCCTTGGGTGGCATGATTCCAGCCCCGTCGGCACCTTGTGATCCCGCCATGTCCAGCTCCGAAGAAAAACGCGCCCAACTCCGCCAGGCCGCTCTCGAGTACCACGAGTTCCCGACGCCGGGCAAGATCGCCATCGCGGCGACCAAGCAGCTCGTCAATCAGCACGACCTGGCTCTGGCCTACTCGCCGGGCGTGGCTGCGGCCTGCGAAGAGATCGTCGCGGACCCGGCCAATGCCTTCCGCTACACCTCGCGCGGCAACCTGGTCGCCGTCGTCTCCAACGGCACGGCCGTGCTGGGCCTGGGCAATATCGGGCCGCTGGCGTCCAAGCCCGTCATGGAGGGCAAGGGCGTCCTGTTCAAGAAGTTCGCCGGCATCGACGTGTTTGACCTCGAGGTGGCCGAAAACGACCTCGACAAGCTGGTCGACTGCATCGCCGCGCTGGAGCCCACCTTCGGCGGCATCAACCTCGAAGACATCAAGGCGCCGGACTGCTTCTATGTCGAGCGCAAGCTGCGCGAGCGCATGAAGATCCCCGTCTTCCACGACGACCAGCATGGCACCGCCATCGTCGTCGGCGCGGCCTTCCTGAACGGCCTCAAGGTCGTCGGCAAGGACATCAAGCAGGTCAAGCTCGTCACGTCGGGCGCAGGCGCGGCGGCGCTTGCCTGCCTGGGCCTGCTCGTCAAGCTCGGGCTGCCGCGCGAGAACATCTGGGTGACCGACCTGGCCGGCGTCGTCTACGAGGGGCGCACCGAGCTGATGGACCCGGACAAGGCCGTCTTCGCGCAGCCGACCTCGCAGCGCAGCCTGCGCGAGGCGATTGCCGGCGCCGACGTCTTCCTGGGCCTGTCGGCCGGCGGCGTGCTGAAGGCCGACATGGTCGCGACCATGGCCGCGCAACCGCTGATCTTCGCGCTGGCCAATCCGACGCCGGAAATCCTGCCGGAAGAAGTCCAGGCCGTGCGCGGCGACGCCATCATGGCCACGGGCCGCACGGACTACCCCAACCAGGTCAACAACGTCCTGTGCTTCCCCTACATCTTCCGCGGCGCACTGGACTCGGGCGCGACGACGATCAACGTCGAGATGGAGATCGCCGCGGTGCACGCCATTGCTGATCTTGCCCAGGCCGAGCAGAGCGAGGTGGTGGCCGCAGCCTATGTGGGCGCGACGCTGAGCTTTGGCGCGGAGTACCTGATTCCCAAGCCCTTCGATCCACGGCTGATGATGCGCATCGCGCCGGCCGTCGCCAAGGCGGCTGCCGACTCCGGCGTCGCGGCGCGGCCCATCCAGGACTGGGACGCCTACCGCGAGAAGCTGCAGAGCTTCGTCTACGCCTCGGGCAACACGATGAAGCCCATCTTCACCGCGGCCAAGCGGGCGCCCAACAAGCGCGTTGCCTACGCCGAGGGTGAGGAGGAGCGCGTGTTGCGCGCCGCACAGGTCGTCGTCGACGAAGGCCTGGCGCGCCCGACGCTGGTGGGCCGCCCGCAGGTCATCGCCGAGCGCTGCGAGCGCTTCGGCCTGCGCCTGCAGCAGGGCCGCGACTATGACGTCGTCAACGTCGAGCACGACGACCGCTACCGCGACTACTGGCAGACCTATCTGCAGATGACCGAGCGCAAGGGCGTCACCCAGCAGCTTGCCAAGATCGAGATGCGCCGCCGGCTGACGCTGATCAGCTCCATGCTGCTGCACAAGGGCGAGGTCGATGGTCTGCTCTGCGGCACCTGGGGCACGACCGCCACGCACCTGCAGTACATCGACCAGGTCATCGGCAAGCGCGCCGGCGTGAAGACCTATGCCTGCATGAACGGGCTGATCCTGCCGGGCCGCCAGGTCATGCTGGTGGACACCCACGTCAACTACGACCCGACCGCCGAGCAGCTTGCCGAGATCACCGTCATGGCCGCCCAGGAGATGTGCCGCTTCGGCCTGACGCCGAAGGCCGCCCTGCTGTCGCACAGCAACTTCGGCACCAGCGACAAGCCGTCGGCCGTAAAGATGCGCGACACGCTGGCGCTGCTGCGGCAGCTCGCGCCCTGGCTGGAGGTCGACGGCGAGATGCACGGCGACACCGCGCTAGACGCCCCCTACCGCAAGCAGATCATGCCCACCAGCCCGCTGACGGGCGAGGCCAACCTGCTGGTGCTGCCCAATATCGACGCCGCCAACATCTCCTACAACCTGCTGAAGACGGCCGCCGGCGGCGGCATCGCCATCGGGCCGGTGCTGCTCGGCGCGGCCAAGCCGGTGCACATCCTGACGCCTTCGGCGACCGTGCGCCGTATCGTCAACATGACGGCCCTGACCGTCGCCGACGCGAACGCGGCACGCGCCTGAACCTGGCACCGGCTCCAAGGGGGAACAGGGCAAAAGCGCCCGGACTCCCCCAATTGACAGAAGTTTTCACGACCCAAAACTGCGTCATGCAGCTGTCATGCCGCAATTGAAATCAATCACTTAGACGCGCGTGAGTGCTGGCTCACATGACCCTATTCCAGACTCCGGCGCCCGCACCGAGCTTGAGCTTTTGGGGTCGCTTCGGTACCATTACGGTTTCTCGTTCAGGGTTAACCCGTGTTTTTGCTCTCGTGGCTGGCGCGCTCCGGCGCCTCGGCGGTCACCACCGCCCTGCTGCTTTCCGGCTTGGCCGGAGGCGCGCAAGCCAAGGAAGCCGTCGGCGATAAGCCCCCCACCGCAACGCCCGCTCTGGCTGAAATTTCGCTGAGCGAGCTGCCCGCCCAGGCCCAGGAAACGCACCGGCTCGTTCTCGCCGGTGGCCCGTTTCCTTATGCCAAGGACGGCGTGGTGTTCGGCAATCGCGAGCGTCTGCTGCCCCGCAAGGCTCGCGGCTTCTATCGCGAATACACGGTCAAGACCCCTGGCGCCCGCAACCGCGGTGCCCGCCGCCTTATCTGCGGTGGCACGCCGCCGACGGCGCCCGAGATTTGTTATTACACCGGCGATCACTATGCCAGCTTCAAGCGCGTTCGCGCCCAAGCGGCCCGGTGAAGTCGAGGGTTCAGCAGTTTTGTGACTTGAAAGGAGGAACGCGACCATGCTTTTGCAGACCGTCCGTCCCAATATCGTGCAGGCCATACGGGCCTACAGGGTCGAGGACTTGATGCAGGCCGCCCAAGAAGCGGGCCAGCATTTCCTGTACGCCAACCTGTCGGAGGCGCAGTCCAAGCAGGACGTGCTCGATGGCATCGCGCAGGCCTTCCTGTTTCCAGCGCATTTCGGCAAGAACCTGGACGCCCTGCATGACTGCATGACCGACCTCGTGCACAAGTCTGGCTCTCAGCCAGGCTTTGTCGTGGTGCTGGAGCAGTTGCCCGACAACGTGCGATTCGACCGCGAGGCGAGAGAGCAATTGCTCGATGTCTTCCGAGACACGGCCGACTACTGGGCCGACAGGAAGATAGCGTTCAGGTGCTTCTATTCTTTTCAGTAGCCCGCTCCCAAGATAACGGGTCATGGGAGCGGGCTACTGAAGTGGCCCCGGTTATTGAAAAGCCTGCGCCGAAAAGCGCCAAGGCGACGGTTGGCAACCCCAACTTCGGCATGAACATGCCGATGATGTGCAGTGCCTTCGACACCTCGATGTGGCTCAGCGCAGCTTGAAGCGCTGAACTATCGAAAGCAGAACGGGACCCTCGGGTCCCGTTTTCATTTCTGCTGCGGCACTTCAAGCGCCAGCGCGACGAATTCGTCGACCGGCACCTCCTCGGCGCGGCGCTGCAGGTCGAAGTGGCCTGAAAAGCCGCGCTCGGCCAGCCAATGGCCCAGGCTGTGGCGCAGCAGCTTGCGGCGCTGCGAGAAGGCGCTGGTGACCAGCGCCCCCAGCAGGGCCGGGTCTACCGCTGGCGGCCTGGCCAACGGCTGCATGCGCACGATGGCCGAGTCCACGCGCGGCGGCGGGTCGAAGGCCTCGGGCGGCACGTCCAGCACCGATTCGATGTCGTAGCGCCACTGCAGCATCACGCTGAGGCGCCCATAGTCCTTGCGGCCCGGCGCGGCGGCCATGCGGTCCACCACTTCCTTCTGCAGCATGAAGTGCTGGTCGACGACGTCGTCCACCGCGTTCAACAGGTGAAAGAGGATGGGCGTGGAGATGTTGTAGGGCAGGTTGCCGACCACGCGGAGCTTGGCGCCCTTGGTGGCAGCCAGCGCCTTGAAGTCGACCTTGAGCACGTCCGACTCGATGACCTCGACGTCGTCGCGCTTGCGCAGGCGCGCAGCCAGGTCGCGGTCCAGTTCGATGACGGTCAGCGGCTTGTGTCGCGCCAGCAGCGGCAGCGTCATCGCGCCCAGGCCAGGGCCGATCTCGACCAGGGTCTCGCCCGGCTGCGGATCGATCAGGTCGACGATGGCCTCGATCAGCGCCTTGTCGGTCAGGAAATGCTGCCCGAAGCGCTTGCGGGGGATGTGGGAACTCAATCGAGCCACTCGCGCACTTCAACAAACGCCTTCGCCCGCAGATCCTTGACCCACTCCTGATAGGCCTCGTCGTATTTCTGCTCGCGCAGTGCGCCGCGGGCCTGGTCGCGCAGCTGCTTCATCTCGACATCGACCGTGCGGCGCTCCAGCACCTGGATCAGGTGCACGCCGAAGCGCGACACGACCGGTCCCGAGATGCCGTTCAGCGGCAGCACGTTCATCGCTTCCTCGAATTCCGGCACAAAACCGCCGGCAGCCATCCAGCCCAGGTCACCGCCTTCGGGGGCGCTGCCGTCCTCGGAATTGGCGCGGGCGAGTTGCTCGAACTTGGCCGAACCGGTCTCGATCTGGCGCTTGAATTCGGCCAGGCGGCGGGCCGCGACTTCGGCCGTCAGCTGTGCCGAGGGGCGCAGCAGGATGTGCCGGGCATGGGTCTGCACGGCCTGCGTCAGGGATGCGCCACCTTGGCGCTCGATGACCTTGAGGACGTGAAAGCCCGCGCCGGTGCGCAGCAGCTGAGGCGCGACCTCGCCGCTCTTCAGCCCCTTGACGGCATTGACGAACACGTCGGGCAGCCGATCGGCCGGGCGCAGGCCGATCTCGCCGCCGCGCGCCTTGTTGCTGTCTTCGGACACCTCGCGGGCGACGCGGGCGAAGTCCTCACCGCCCTTGATGCGCGCCAGGGCACCTTCAGCACGGGCGCGGCGTTCGGCGACGACGCTTTCCGGCGCGCCATCGGGCACCGGCACGAGCACCTGGGCGAGGTTGACCATGCCGCCGCTGGCGAGTTCATTGCGCTTCTTGTCGAGATAGGCGTCGATCTCGGCGTCCGTCACCTTGATGCGGCCCTGCACTTCGCGCTCGCGCACGCGCTCCGTCATCATCTGGTCGCGCAGGTTCTCGCGAAAGCTCTTGTAGTCGGTGCCGTCGGCCTTCAGGCGATCGCGCAGCTGCGCCATCGTCAGCTTGTTCTGCGCGGCGACGTTGGCCACCACGCGATCCAGCTCGGCCTCGTCGATCTTCTGGCCGGTCTCGCGGGCGTAGGTGACGAGGACGCGATCCTCGATGAGGGCCTCCAGCGCCTGCTTGCGCAGGCCGGCCGTCTCGGGCATGACCTCGCCCTTCTGGCGGGCCTCCTGGCGCAGGCGTTCGGTGCGCTGGATGACCTCACTGGCGGCCACGACGTCCTGGTTGACGACGGCGGCGATGTAGTCCCCCGGCTGCAGCGTGGGCGTCTGGGCCTGGGCCTGGAAAGCGGCCAAGGCCAGCGTCACGGCAAGAAAGAGGGGAGCTAGGCGATAGATCATGGTTGGAAATCTGAACTCGGTGAGCGGTCGGAGCTCAGCCTTCGGTAACCGGGCACATTGTCCTTCAAGACTTTGAGGGCGTTCGAACCGAGCTGTGACAGGCCGACGAGCTCCAGCTGGAGCATCAGCCGCGTGTTCGTTTCGGCGCGGCCGGTGGACAGCCGCTCGACGCCCCAGCGCAGCACCCAGCAACCGGCGTCGTACTCGAAGCCCATGACCGAATCGGTCAGGCGCCGGTCGCGCAGCGAGTACTGCACGCGGCCGGCGCTGTACCAGGCGCCGCCGCAGGCCTTGCTGTCGGCACCGCGTGAGGTGACAGGGGTACCGTAGATCGGCCATTGCCAGGCCAGTTCGACCTGCTCGCTCTGCCCCCGCGCCAGCCGGTAGGCGACGCTGACGGTCTTGTAAGGCCCGGGCGAATAGCGCCCGCGCAGCACCGATCGAACCGAACGGTTGGTCTCGGGGTTGAACTCCAGCGTGCCGTCGGCCCACCACTTCTCGTCCAGGTGGGCGGCGGCAGCCAGCAGCAGATCGGAGAAGCGCTGCGTGACGGGCTGGCCGTCGGGTGTGATCTTCTGATCGCGGAACAGGAAGCGCTGCACGGCGCCCAGGCGCAGGATCTCCTCGCCCGTGTTGGTGCCGATCCAGCGGCTGGTCACGCCCGCGCTCAATGCATGAAGGTCCGACACCCGGTCCACGCCCGAGAAGGGGTTGTCGGTGTAGATGGAGTCGAAGTTGAAGTCCTTGGCCGCAGCGTCGAAGTTGGGCAGGTTGGCCTGGTCGCGGAAGGGCGTGTTGACGTAGAGCAGCCGCGGCTCGAGGCTTTGCCGGTAGTCGCGGCCGAACAGCGTCGTGTCGCGCTCGAAGACCCAGCCGTGGTCGATGCTCAGCGTCGGAATGACCCGGCCCATGCGCCGACGGCCGTCGGGCTGGGGCCGGTCGAGGTCGTAGGCAGCCGCATTGAACGAGGCTCGCGGGATGAACCACCAGGCCTCGCCACCCAGCGGTGCGCTGATGTGGCCCAGCGCATGCACGCGCTGACCGCCACGCGGCTGGCCGGCCAGCGCCGAGCCCGGCAGGTCGAAACGGTTGTACTCCAGCTCCAGCCCGCCTTCCAGCCTCGCCTTGCGGCCCCAGGGGCGGAAGCTGTCCAGCACCGCCTCATCGGCCGCCGTCGTCACGCGAACACCGACCTGCGGGCTGCGCTGGAACGGCGAATCGAACTGCGAGGGAACGTCGGTGCCCTGCAGCGCCTGCCAGCGCTGCACGCGAGCATAGGTGTCGATGACACCCCAGGACAGCTCGCGTTGGCGGTTCAGCGTGAAGTCATTGGCCAGCAGGCGCGGCGTCTGGCTCTCGACGCGGCGCGACATGTCCTTCCAGTAATCGTCATCGGACACGCGCTCGCTCTTGAGCCGGTAACGCCAGTCGCCAAACACATGGCCGTCGTTGTTGAGCTTGAGGCTCCAGCGCGAACGGCCGAAGACGCGGTCGCCGGGCAGCAGGTCGACGTTGATGCGGCCGGCATGGTCAGGCTCGAGGTAGCGGAACTCGCTGTCCAGACCCACGCCGCGCTTGCTCATGATGAAAGGCGTGAAGGTCGCATCGCGCTGCGGCGCGATGTTCCAGTAATAGGGCACGCCGAATTCAAGGCCGCTGCGGTTGTCCAGGAACAGATTCGGCGGCAGCCAGCCCGACTTGCGCGCCGAGCTGAGCGGGAAGCTCAATGACGGTGCGGCGAGCAGCGGCATGCCCAGGAAGCGCAGCACTGCGCCGTCGGCCTGGCCTTCGTTGGCGGCCAGGTCCATGCGCAGCTGCTTGGCCGTGATCTGCCAGGCCGGCTCCTGGTTCTCCACGGCGGGGCAGCTGGTGTAGCTGCCCTCGGTGGCGCTCATGTGCTCGCTGTCCTGAAATTTCAGCACCTTGGCCTTGCCGGCGCCGCCCGTGGCCGCGAGGAAGAAGCGGGGGGTCAGGAACTCGCCCTCGAAGCGGCTCACATAGAGCTGCAGCAGCGGGCCGGAGAAGACATTGCCGTTGTGGTTGATGTGCACCTGGCCTTCAGCCCGGGCAAGGTCGTCCACGACGCTGTAGTCCAGCTTGTCGGCGTTCAGCACCAGCTCGCCGTAGCGCAGCTCGACGTCGCCCAGGCCCTCAGCCTTCTGATCCAGCTGGGCCGAGACCTTGTTGGCGCTGATGACCAGGGCCGGCTTGGCACCGGTCTTGGACGCCGGCCCGAGCACGCGGCTGCCGCGCAGTGGCAGGGCCTCTGCGGGGCCAGCCTGCTGCTGGGCCGACGCCTGCCCCCAGGCGCACAGGGCCAGGGCAACGAGGGCGGGTAGCAGGGCTGCGGTGGGAAATCGGGAGAAGCGCGGCACGGACGGCAAAGGCTCGGAGTCGGTGAGGATGCCGGGGCCGGCAGGTAAGGAAGCGCTGAACAAGTTCCTCGCGCGCGGCGCATCCGTGTTTTGGGCGGTCTGCGGCGTTGCAAATGCTCGCCATGGCCCCAGCCATGGCTGTGCTTTGCGCCTTGCAGCCCATCCCAAATCACGGCGCGCCGCATCGCGGGAACTCATTCAGCGCTTCCCTAGAATTTCATTATCCACGAGGGCCCTTCCCTATGACCTATGCCCCGACCTCGGCCTTGATTGCCGAACTGCTTGCCCGCCCCGCCGACGCCGACCGCCTGATGCGCGCCGCCTGCGCCGAGTTGCGCGCCCATCCCCTGCCGCCAGCCCCGCCCGATGCCAACGCCCTGCGCACCGGCCTGGGCCGCGTTGCCGAGGCGGGGCTGGACGGCGTGCTGCATCGCCTCGTCGCCGATGTGCCACACGGCTGCGTGACGGAGAGCCTCGCTGCACTGCTGCGCCCGCCCGAACTGGCCTGGGACGAAGCCCAGGAGATCGACTGGGCCGCACGCCATTGGCAGGAATGCCGCGCCGAGGGTCAGCTCGACGAGGAACTGGCGGCCGACTTCGGCGAGTACTGGCGGCGCCTGGAATGGAGCGCGCTGCGCCAGCACCTTGTGCTGCTGGCGAACCTGGGCGAAGGCCATGCCGAGGAGCGCCGGCTGCTGGCCCATGTCGCCAAGACCTCGAGCCGCTATGTCGCCTTCGGGCCGCTCAAGCGGGCGATGGAGGCGCGCCATCCAGAATTCTTCGTGCTCGGTTTCAGCCTGCGCTGAGCCGAAAGCAAAACGACCCCGGGGCCGAGGCCGCGGGGTCGCCGTGGGGTGCGGATGAATCAGGCCTTGCGGCGGCGCTTGGCCAGGCCGACACCGGCCAGGGCAATGCCCACCAGCGCATAGCTGGCCGGTTCAGGCAGCGCAGCGGCACCGGTCTGGTAGGCCCACAGGCCCAGGTCGCTGTAGGCCGAAGTGTTATTGGGGTTGTAGTGGTCCCAGCTGCCATTGGTGCCGGCGTAGGCGTAGGCATAGGCATTCGGGTTGCTGGCACCGACGTCGGCGTAGTTGCCCCACATCAGGCCGCGCGAGGACGAACCACCGATGACCGAGCTCAGCGCGTTCCAGTCGCTGCCGGGCGTGCTGGTCCACAGCGCATCCACGTCGCTCAGCGAAGCGACCGAGAAGCCGGCAGCGGTGGCCGTGTTGACCTGAGCCGTGTAGTTCATGTTGAACAGGTCGGGCAGCTGGAGCCAGACACGGCCGGTGGTCGTGTCCTGGAAGGTGGCATAGCCGTTCACATCGGCGTGCGCCACGAGGCCGGCGTGAGCGGCACCGGCGCCCAGGCCGATGACGGTAGTGAGGGCGACGGCCAACAGCTTGGTCGAGAAGGTCATTTGATTTATGAACTAGGGGTTGACGACGGACGCATATTGCCCGGGTCACCTCCAAGCTCCGCCCCCTCGCCTCCAGGGGGTCAGGCCATGCCTTGTGAACAAGTTCGCAGCCGCCCGGCCGCGTCTTCCCCCGTGATCACGGGGGCAGCGCCTCAGGGGCAGGTCGCGCAGCCCGCCGCGACCAGCCAGGGGTCCTTGTCCTCGCCGCCGAAGATCTGCAGCAGGAAGTCGAGGAAGGCGCGCGTGCGTGCCGGCACGTATTTGCGGGTCGGCATGCCGGCCCACAGCGTCGTGCCAAACAGCCGCCACTGCGGCATGACGCGCTCCAGCGCCTGCTCCAGCAGCGCGTCCTCGACCATGAAGCTGGGCAGCCCGGCCACGCCCAGGCCGTGCAGGGCGGCGGCGTAATTGGTGTCCATGTGCGTCGTCGACAGCGCGGCGCGCGAGGGCACGATGGGCAGGGTGATCTCCTCGGTGCCGTCGCCGCGCTGCAGCGTCAGGCCGCGCATCAGCGAAGGCGTGGGCGGCAGCAGCGCGTCGTGCTGCTTGAGGTCGTGCGGGTGCTGGGGGCGGCCGCGCTGGTCCAGATAGTCGGGCGAGGCGCACATGATGAATTCACTGCGTGCCAGGCGGCGGGCGATGAAATCGCCGTCCAGCGTCTCGCGGGACAGGAAGATGGTCAGGTCGTAGGCGTCGTCCACCGTGTCGACCGGGCCCGGCGACGTGATCTCCAGCGTCACCAGCGGGTACTCGCGATGGAACTTGGGCAGGTGCTTGGCGAGCTGATGCACGGCGATGGCCGGCGGGCACAGGATGCGCAGCAAGCCGCGCACCTCCTGCGTGGCCGAGGCGGCCAGGGCTGCCGCCTCGTCGACATCGGCCAGGATGCGCCGCGCCCGCTCCAGATAGGCCTCGCCGATCTCGGTCAGCGACAGCCGCCGCGTCGTGCGGTTCAAGAGCCGCGTGCCGAGATGCTCCTCCAGCTCGGCCACCAGCCGTGTGACGACGGCGGGCGCCAAGTCCAGCCCGCGTGCCGCGGCGGCAAAACTGCCCTCGTCGATGACGCGGACGAAAACCTTGATGGCGCGTAGCTGATCCATTCAGGGATGCGCAGCCATGACCTGGGCCACGGCTGCGGTCAAGCGCTTGCCATAGGGCACGTGCAGGAACTCGTTGGGCCCGTGGGCATTGCTCTTCGGTCCGAGCACGCCGCAGACCATCATCTGCGCCTTGGGGAAGCCCTTTTGCAGCATGCTCATCAGCGGGATGGTGCCGCCCTGGCCGATATAGCCGACCGGCGCGCCGAAATGGGCCTGGCTGGCGTCGTTGAGCGCCTGGCTGAGCCAGGGCGACAGCTCCGGCGTGTTCCAGCCGGTGGCGCCATAAGCGCCGGCACGACCGTCGGGCGTGAAGGTCACCTTGGCGTTGTAGGGCGCGTTGTCCTCCAGCAGGGCCTTCAGCTTGAGGGCAGCTTCGTTGCCGTCAATGAGCGGCGGCAGGCGCAGCGAAAGCTTGAAGGCGGTGTAGGGCCGCAGCACGTTGCCGGCGTTCTTCAGCTCGGGGAAACCGTCGGCGCCGACCACCGACAGCGTCGGCCGCCAGGTGCGGTTCAGCAGCACCTCGACCGGGTCGGTCGTGACCGGCAGCACCGGGCCGCCGTCCGCACCGCAGGCCCAGGGCATGCGCTTGTAGACCTCTTCCTTCAGGATGGCCGCCGTGGCCTTGACCTGGTCCAGGCGGGCGCCGGGGATGTCGCAGTGGAAGCTCTCGGGCAGCAGACGGCCCGTCTTGCTGTCCTCCAGCCGGTCCAACACCTGGCGCAGGATGCGGAAGGACGAGGGCACGACGCCCGAAGCGTCGCCGCTGTGGATGCCTTCGGCCAGCACCTCGACCTTCAGCACACCCGACACCATGCCGCGCAGCGAGGTGGTCAGCCAGAGCTGGTCGTAGTTGCCCGCGCCGGAGTCCAGGCAGACCACCAGGGACACGTTGCCCAGCCGGGGACCGAGCAGGTCCAGGTAGGCCGGCAGGTCGAAGCTGCCGCTTTCCTCGCAGGTCTCGATCAGGCCGACGCAGCGCGGGCGCGGGATGCCCTGCTTGTCCAGCGCCATGATGGCCGTCAACGACGCGTAGACGGCATAACCATCGTCGGCGCCGCCGCGGCCATAGAGCAGGCCGTTCTCATACTTGGGCGTCCAGGGGCCGAGGTCGTTGCGCCAGCCGCTGAACTCAGGCTGCTTGTCCAGGTGGCCGTAGACGACGACGGTGTCCTCGGAGCCTGCCTTGGTGGCCGGCACCTCGAAGAAGATGACCGGCGTGCGGCCGGGGAGGCGCACCACTTCGAGCTTCAGGCCGGCAACCTTCTTGCTCTCGACCCAGGCGGCGGCCTGGGTCAGCACCTTCTCGATATGGCCGTTCTTCGCCCAGTCGGCGTCGAACATCGGGCTCTTGGCCGGAATGGCGATGTAATCGGTCAGCGCGGGGACGATTTCCTCGTCCCAGACGCGGGCGGCAAATTCGCCCAGCGCGCTCGTCTCATCGGCTTGCAGGGGCAGGTGGGGATCACGTGCGTTCATGGCGTACTCCTGGCGCTTGTGGCGCGACTTACCAGTTTAGGCTTGGCCGCGACAGGCATCACGCCGCCTGGGATAACTACCGGCGGCATTCACGGCGTCAACCGCTTAGGCTCGACGCCAAGATGCGCTTGTTACTGATTGTTCTGATTGCGCTGCTGACCGGCTGTGCCTCAGGCCCCAAATTCACCGTGGACGACGGCCGCAAGGTCGACGAGACGCTGCTGGCCGGCATGCGTGCCTATGGCGCCGGCGAGCGCCTGATCCGCCCGGCCATCGCGCGCAGCGCGGCGCTGAAAGACAAGGACTGCGACAAGCAGTGGGAGCTGCCCTTCGCCGTGGCCACCAGCGCCGGCTGGAGCGCCGATGACCGCGTCGCCTGGGTGCGCGCCCTGCAGGTGGACGAGAGGCTGACCGTCATCGCCGTCACCCAGGATTCGCCGCTGGCCCCGAGCGACCGCATCGTGCGCGTCGGCAGCCGTGAGGACATCGACGGCGAGCGCCTGCTGGAAACGCTGGCCGAGGCGCGCGACGCTGGCAAGCCCTTCAACGTCGGCCTGGCCTCAGGCCGCACCGTCGCCATCAAGCCCTTCGAAGTCTGCCGCGGCTACACACGCTTCGCACCGCCCAACACGGCGCAGCTGCAGGACTACCACTGGCTGCTCAGCCTGCACCCGCTGGAGGTGACCCAGGCCGAGCCCACACCCGACGAGGCGCTGTGGATGGTGTTGTGGACGCAGGGCCTGTCCGAAGAGGGCGGGGCCCGCATGAAGACCTACCACTACGCCATCAAGATCGCCGGCACCCTCTACAACCTGGCCACACTGGCCTCGGGCGTCAAGGCCGCGGCGCTGGCCGCCGACGCCGCGATGAGCGCGGCCAAGAGCGCCGCGGCCAACGTGGCCAGCGAGTTCCTCAAGCAGCAGCTCATCGAGCAGGGCAAGGCGCTGGCGACGCAGAAGATCCGCGAAGGCCTGGTGGACGCTGCTCAACAGCTGACGCGCCAGCAGGTCATGAACGTGATGCAGGCCGCGGCCGCCAACCGCGGCTCGCTGTCGGGCATCTCCCGCATCGCGGCCACCACCTTCGACTATGCCGACGCCTGGGCCTTTACGCGCATGGCGGCCCTGGGCGCGTCGCCGCTGGCGGGCTTCACGCTGCACCAGAAACTCATCGAGCGCAGCCTGGCCGCCAACGCCTTCCTGTTCGACGCCGACCGCCTGGCGGCCATCAACAAGATCGCCGCCGCACGCGGTTTCGAGGCCGAGGTGGTCGCCATCCTCGGTGGCCTGCGCGCCGACACGCTGCGGGCCGAGATCGGCGCCATGCCGCTGGCCTCGTCGCGCGGCAGCTTCAGCTTCGACAACCCCGACGACCCCGGCGCCAGCCGCTTCTCCCGCGGCCTGGTCGACGCCATGCTGGAACTGCCCGCCGAGTCGGCCACCAAGAAATGAAGTTCGCCATCACGCTGCTGCTGTTGACGGCCGCCTGGGCTCAGGCACAGACGCCTCCCGAAGCCGCGGCGTCGGCATCCGAGCCCGCAGCTTCCGAGCCCGTCGCCGCGCCGGCCCCACCGCCGCCCAGCTGCGCCCAACTGTCGAGCCGGGCGCTGTCGGCCGACCTGCGTGCCGCCACGGCCCAATCGCAGAACCAGCCACTGGAGGCCCTCGTCAAGCTCTACGACGAGGCGGTTGCGCAATGGGGCGGGGCACTGGCCAGCTGCGACGGCCGCGCTCGCGAGCGCGCCCAACGCAACCTGGCCGACAGCCAGAAGACCCGCGAAGCCCTGGCCGAGAAGCTGCAGTCCGGCAGCCAGTGCGAGAGCGCCCACCGCGATGCCGCCTCGCTGCAGGAGCTGGCCCGCGCGGCCTTTGGCGAGCGGCGCTTTGGCGACGCCGCCAGCCTCTACCGCAAGGCCGAGGGCATGTGGGAGCTGGCCGCCGAGCAGTGCAACGGCAGCCAGCAGCAGACTGCCCAGCGCCGCCGCGAGCAGAGTGAGATCGACGGCCACAACGCCGAGTTCTGCGCCGCGCCCTTCGAGCGCGCCCGCGAGTTCTCCGCCAAGCTGCGCAACACCGGCGCCGCCCTGCCGCTGGCCGAGCGCCAGACACAAAGCCAGATCGGCGAGACGCTGTGGCGCGACACCGCCAAGCTCTGCAAAGGCAGCGCCCAGGAGCTGGCGACGAACAACGCCCAGGCCCTGGCTCGCGAGCGCGGCACGCCCTGGGTGGCGACACCGCTGCCCGGCGTGCCGGCACCGGTGGTTGCGGCTGCGCCCAAACCGGCGGCCGCGATGGCGGCACCCGTCACCAACAAGGCCGCTGCCAGCGCGCCACCGCCGGCCACGCCTGCGCTGCGCCAGGCAGCAGCCGCACCGATCACGCCCCTCGCCCAGGCCACAGCAGCGCCGGTGCCGGTTCCCGAGCCCAAGCTTTTCGATCGCATGGCCGGTGACACGCGCTACGTTGGCCAGTTCGTGCGCAATGACGACGACACCGTCACGGGCTCCGGTCGCGTCGAGTGGAAGAACGGCGACGTCTACGAAGGCCCGCTGCTGCGCAGCCAGCGCCAGGGCGTCGGCGAGATCCGCTGGGCCGCCGGCCAGCGCTACAAGGGCGACTGGGTGGCCGACCGCGCCACCGGCCGCGGCACCATGAGCTTTGCCAACGGCAATCACTACGAAGGCACGTTGATGGACGGCCAGCCAGAGGGCGAAGGCAAGCTGACCTATGCCTCGGGCGATGTCTACAGCGGCCAGATCCGCCAGGGCCTGCCGCATGGCCGCGGCAGCTATGTCTGGATGAGCGGCCAGCGCTACGAGGGCGAATGGGTCAACGACAAGCCACAGGGCCAGGGCAAGATGCGCTTCAGCAACGGCAACCAGTACGAAGGCCAGATGGCCGCCGGCCTGCCCCAGGGACGCGGCCGCATGATCTTCCCTGGCGGCGACGTCTACGAGGGCGAGTTCGACGCCGGCAAGGCCCACGGCCAGGGCAAATACGCCTGGCGCAGCGGCGAGCGCTACGAAGGCGCCTGGGCGCGCGGCCTCAAGCATGGCCAGGGCACCTTCCACTGGCCCAGCGGCGATCGCTGGGAAGGTGTGTTCAAGGACGACGAGCGCACGGACGAGGGCTTCATGGTGCGCAAAGGCAGCTGAGGGGCGGCCCGAGACTGCCGCCTCCGTTACGCTTGCCCCATCAGCTTTTCTTTTGGAGATCCACGATGAAGACCCTGCTCACCGCCCTCGTCACCGCCCTCGCCATCGCTGCCCCGGCGGCCGAGGCGCGCGTGGCCCAGCACCACAAGACCAGCCAGGCCAGCAGCGGCATCCATGCCAAGACCGCCGCCAAGAAGACGACCAAGGCCAAGCACAAAAAGGCGGCCAAGAAGGGCCACAAGAAATCGGCCTGAGCTGCTGAAACCTAGGAGGCTGTCGGGCTTGGGGTCGGGTGCGCGCCAGGGCGAGTTGCGGGGTGAGACAAGGCGCGGGCGAGGCGTGTGGCGGGCCACACAACGAGTTCGCAACGCCGGATCGCCCCGCAAATCGCCCTGGCCCTGCGGGTTGGGCCTGCAAGGGCGCCGATCCTGCGTTGCAAATGCTCGCGGTACGCCCGGTACCGCTGCGCTTTGCGCCTTGTCTCAGCACCCTTGCAGGCCCAACGCGCACCCGACCCCAAGCCCGACAGCCTCCTAGGGCCGGATGAAGTAGCGCGCCGGGATGGCGCGCGTGGCAGCACTCAGCCCGGGGTTGTCGATCTGCAGCACGCGGCGCTCGGCCAACCGGGCCTGCGCGAGCCCCGCATGCCGGGCAGCGAACAGCGTGTTGAACGAGCCGTCTTCGAAGGCCCGCGTCAGCCCCTCGGTGATGGCCGCGTAGCGCTCGCCGTCGCCGCGTCGCACGAAGAGCAGGCGCGCGAACGGGTAGACCAGGGCGAGGTCGGGCTCCACGACAACATCCGGCGCCAACGCCTGCCATTGGGTCAGCAGGCCGTGGATCTCATTCAGACCCAGGGGCAAGTAGTCGAAGCGGCCCGCCTGCAACTGGCGGAACAACGTCGGCAGGTCGCTGCCGCTAACAACCCCCAGGCCGGCGGCGAGCAGCAACTGCGTATCGGGCCAGTCCTGGCCCTGACCGGCACGCAGCCGGGCGAGGCCGGCCAGGTCGTGCACCGCGCGGAACGCGGGCACCATGCCGGCACGAACCAGCAACAGTCGCCAGCCACTGAGGCCTCGGTCGACAGGCAGGTGCACCGGCTGAAAACGAGCTTCGAAGGCTCGACTGGTGCCCATGTCTATCACGTCGATTTCGCCCGTCTCAAGCTGGTACAGCGAGCGCCGGTAGTTGGTGGACGTGGGCGCCAGCAACAGCTCGAAGGGCCGCCCCCATTTCTGCAGCGCCAGGCGCAGCCCTTGGAAGCCGAAGGCCTCTTCGCCCTGATCGTTGACGCGCGGGTAGACGAAGCGCAACGGCGCGGCCTCAGCCCGCACCCAGGGCGCCACACCGGCAGCCAGCATGGAGGCGAGGAAACGAGCGCGCAACATGTAGCGAGCCTAGCGAATCAAGGCGCGCCGTGGGCTAGGGTTTGAGTCCGTTGCGCGCCGGCCGGGTGCTCACTCTCGTTCGAACTTGAACACCGCCACGCTGGCCATCAGGTTGGGCCGCGTGCGCACCACGCCGCCATCCTGCAGCCCGAAACTGTCCAGGATCTTGAGCCGGTTCTTGCGCGCCAGCACGCCGAAGTCGGCAAAGGTGCCGACGCGGATATTGGGCGTGTCGTACCACTCGTAGGGCAGGGCTCGGGTGACCGGCATGCGCCCGAACAGCACCTGCAGCCGGTTCGGCCAGTGTGCGAAGTTGGGGAAGCTGACGATGCCCATCTTGCCCACTCGCGCTGTCTCCTTGAGCATGGCCTCGGCGTTGCGCAGGTTCTGCAGCGTCTCCAGCTGCAGTACGACGTCGAAGCTCTGTTCCTCGAAGATGGCCAGGCCCTCTTCCAGGTTGCGCTGGATGACGTTGACACCGCGCTTCACGCAGGCCAGCAGGTTGGCGTCGTCCAGCTCCACGCCGTAGCCGCTGCAGCCCTTGTGCTTGATGAGGTGCTCGAGCAGCTCGCCTGTGCCGCAACCGAGGTCGAGCACACGTGAGCCGGGCGGCACCAGCGCCGCGATGGCCGGGTCGAAGCTCATATGGCCACCCCCTTCAGCTGCAAGCCGGCGGGCCGCTCCAGGCTCGTGGCGATGCGCTCGAAATAGGCCCCCAGCACACCGTGATAGCGCGGATCGTCGAGCAGGAAAGCGTCGTGGCCATGCGGCGCATCGATCTCCGCATAGGACACGTCCAGCCGGTTGTCGAGCAGCGCCTTGACGATCTCGCGTGAACGGTCGGGCGAGAAGCGCCAGTCGGTCGTGAAGCTGACGATGAGGAACTTGGCGCGAGCGGTCGCGAAGGCGCGCGTCAGGTCGCCGCCATGCTCGGAGGCGGGGTCGAAGTAGTCGAGGGCGCGAGTGATGAGCAGATAGGTGTTGGCGTCGAAGTAGTCGCTGAACTTGTCACCCTGGTAGCGCAGATAGCTCTCGATCTGGAACTCGATGTCCTGGGTCGAATAGCCCAGTGCGCCACCCTTGAGCTCGCGGCCGAACTTCTCGGCCATGACGTCGTCGCTCAGGTAGGTGATGTGGCCGATCATGCGCGCCACGCGCAGGCCGCGCTTGGGCACCACGCCGTGGGCGTAGAAGTGGCCGCCGTGAAAATCGGGGTCGGTGACGATGGCGCGGCGCGCGACCTCGTTGAAAGCGATGTTCTGCGCCGACAGATTCGGCGCGGTCGCCACGGCAATGCAGTGGCTCACGCGCTCGGGATAGCGCAGCGCCCAATCCAGCGCCTGCATGCCGCCCAGGGACCCGCCCAGCACGGCTGCCAGCTTCAGGATGCCGAAGCGCTCGACCAGGCGGGCCTGGGCATCCACCCAGTCCTGCACGGTGACGACGGGGAAGTCGGCGCCCCAGGCCCGGCCCGTGGCGGGGTTGACATGCATGGGGCCGGTCGAGCCGAAGCAGGAACCGAGGTTGTTGACGCCGATGACGAAGAACTTGTCGGTGTCCAGCGGCTTGCCCGGGCCGATGAGGTTGTCCCACCAGCCCTCGCTCTTGGCTTGGCCGGCCAGGGTTCCGGCGACATGGTGGCTGGCATTCAGCGCATGGCAGACCAGCACGGCATTGCTGCGCTCGGCATTGAGCTGGCCATAGGTCTCGACCATCAGGTCGTAGGCCGGCAGGCTGGCCCCGCTGCGCAGCGGCAGCGGCTCGTCGAAATGAAAACTCTGCGGCGACACGTCGCCGACGCTACGGCCCGTCATGGCCTCACTCCAATAAAAAAACCGGCGCCGCTGTTGCGGGACGCCGGTTGATCGGAGCCCTGTTTAGCGGCATTTATTGAGCGCCCGCAATCCGGAACAAATCGGCGCTGATGAATTGTAGGCCCCTCGGCCAAGGAGTACCTTGGCCGGTCTTGCAGACCGCGCTGCGGCAGGCGCCGCAGCCCTTCGGCAGGCACATCGCGCCCACTGGGCGCAATGTGTCCGGCCTCAGCCCCCGCGGGGACGGCGATGCTTGCGGCATTGAACCGCAAGCACATCGCCAGCGGGGCCGGCTTGGGACGGCCCGGCGCTCGCCCCCAAGAACGCACTACGGCCGCATCAGAACCTGAACTGCGAGACCGCGCCGGTCAGCAACTGCAGCTGCTGGCGCAGGCTGTCGGCGGCGGCGGCGGACTCCTCTACCAGCGCGGCGTTCTGCTGCGTCATGTGGTCGAGCTGGCTGACGGCGCCGTTGATCTGGCCGATGCGCGAGCTCTGGTCGGCCGCACCGGCCGCCACCTCGCCGATCATGTCGCTGACCTTTTGCACGTTGTCGACGATCTCCTGCATGGTGGTGCCAGCATGCTGCACGAGCCGGGAGCCCGTCTCGGTGCGCTCCAGGCTGGCCGCGATCAGCGACTTGATCTCGCGCGCCGCGTCGGCCGAGCGCTGCGCGAGCAGGCGAACCTCGCTGGCGACGACCGCGAAGCCGCGCCCCTGCTCGCCGGCGCGTGCCGCCTCGACGGCCGCGTTCAGCGCCAGGATGTTGGTCTGGAAGGCGATGCTGTCGATCAGCCCGAGGATGTCGCCGATGCGGCGCGAACTGGTGTTGATCTGCTCCATCGTCGCGACGACGTCGGCCACCTCCTGGCCGCCGCGGCGCGCCACCTCGGCTGCGCCTTCGGCCAGCTGGCGGGCCTTGCCGGCAGCGTCGGCGCCATGGCGCACGCCGCTGGTCAGGTCCTCCATCGAACTGGTCGTCTGCTGCAGGCTGGACGCCGCCTGCTCGGTGCGCTGGCTCAGGTCCTGGTTGCCCGAGGCGACCTCGGTGCTGGCCGTCTCGATGCTCATCGCGGAAGTCTTCACCTGCCGCACCAGATCGCGCAGGCTGGATTGCATCGCATCCAGGGCGCGCAACAGCTCGGAGGCTTCGTCGCGACCGACGATGCGGATGGCGTTGTTCAGGTCGCCGCTGGCGATGGACTGGGCCACGCTGCCGGCATAGCGCATCGGGCTGGTGATGGTGGACGAGTTGATCAGCGTGAGCGGCACGACGAGCACCATGACGAGGACCAGCACGGCCAGCGATCGCCAGGCGATGCGGCCCATCTCGGCGCCGAACTCGGCCTCGGTGGCCTTGGCCTGGGCATCGATGAGGGCGGCGATGCTCTCAACGCGCTTCTCGGTCTCGCGCATCGCTGCCTTGGGCCGGTTCAACATGCGGTCGGCCACCTTGGCGGTGTCAAAGCCGCCGGCCTCGATCTGGTTGAGCACCGGCTGGGCCGCCGTGCGGTAGTCCTGCAGAAACTTCAGCGCCTCGGCCGCCACGGCCTTGTTCTCCTCCCGCGTGCCCTCCTGCAGGCCCTGCAGCGCCGCTACCAGGCGCTGGGCTGCCGCGTCCCAGCGCTGGCGGAACTGCTTGACCTGCTCGGGCGTCTCGTAGGCGATGACCATCTCCTTTTCCTCCAGCCGCACGTCGGCCAGCCCTTGGCGGATGGCGGCCAGGTGCTGCAGGTCGCGCATCGCATGCGTGGTGACGTCGACATTGAGCGCCATCAGCTGGCGGCCACCAAGCAAGCCGGTCACGCCCAAAGCGGCAAACATCAGCAGCACCAGCAAGATGGCCCCGTGCATGCGGGTGCGGATGGTGAAGCTGCGCATCCAGGTGGCGAGGTCCATGTTCGTGTCTCCTAGTTAGGCCGCTTGGGCAGCGGCCTCGTTGCCTGCATGCTAGTGAAGCGGCTACTGATGGCAAGCGACCTTTTGCCGCAACTTGTGGTTACTGAACACTTGACCAATAATCGCCGACATGCCCCGCCCCAGCCAAGATCAGGATCAAGCCCTGCTCGCCGCCGGCGCCGCCCTCTACCCGGGGCTCGGCTGCGCGGGTCTGTCGGTGCGCCGCGTGGCCGAGGCGGCCGGCGTCAACCCGGCCATGGTCCACTACCACTTCGGCAGCAAGGACGCCTTCCTGCGCGCCTTGTTGCAGCGGCATTACGAGGAGATGTTCAGCGCGCTGTCGCTGAGCAGCCAAGGTGAAGCCGATGTCATGGAGCGACTGGCCACGGCCCTGCTGGGCGTGGCGCGCTTTGTGCGCGAGCACCGGCCGCTGATCGCGCGGGTCTGGGCCGATGCTCAGGCCGGTCAGGGCGTGGCCCAGGATTTCTTGCGCGCCAACGCGCCGCGCCACCTGGGCGTGCTGCTTGCCCTGCTGCAGGAGGCCGAGGCGCGCGATTGCCTGCCGCGGCAACCGCTGCTGACACGCTTTTCCTTCCTGATGGGCGCAGTCGTTGCGCCGCTGATCCTGGTCGGCGGCATGAAATCCATCGATGTTGTCCCCCCCGCGCTGCTGGCCGCAGTGGACGACGAAGTGCTGTCGGATGCGGCCTTGCAACGGCGCATCGAATGGGCGCTGCTCGGCCTGGCCAGCGGCGTCTGAGGAGTCGACATGAAACGAATCCTTCCCTTGCTCGCCGTGCTGCTGGTCGGCTGCGGCGACAAGCCGCCCGAGGGCTGGACGGGTTATGCCGAGGCCGAATTGGTCTATATCGCGCCGCCGGTGGCCGGTCGGCTGGCCACGCTGGCCGTTCGCTCCGGCGAGGCCGTCACCGCCGGCCAGGCGCTGTTCGAGCTGGATGCGACACCCGAGCTCGCCGCCGACGCCGAGGCCAGCGCACGCGCGAGAAGCGCCCAGGCCCAGGCACAGGATGCCGACAAGGGCCGGCGCGGCCCCGAGCTGGCCGTCACGAAGGCTCAACTCGACCAGGCCCGCGCTGCTGAACGCCTGGCCAGCATCGACCTGACGCGCCAGCAGGAGTTGCTTGGCCGGGGCTTCGTCGCCCAGGCTCGCGTCGACGACGCCGCGACGGTGCTGGCCCAGGCCCGTGCTCGCGTGATGGAGCTGGACGCCGCGTTGCAAGTGGGCCGGCTGCCGGCGCGGGATGACGAGCGCAATGCCGCCCGCGCTCTGGCCGACGCAGCCCAGAGCAGCCGCGCGCAGACGGCCTGGCGCGTCGAGCAGAAGCGCCAGAGCGCACCCATGCCGGCGCGCGTGCAGGACGTCTTCCTGCGTCCCGGCGAGTGGGTGGCCGCTGGCCAACCCGTGCTGGCCCTGCTGCCGCCGGCCAACCGCAAGGCGCGCTTCTACGTGCCGCAGTCGGCGGTCGGCGGCTTGAAGCTGGATGCGCCGGTGAACTTGCGCTGCGACGGCTGTGGCGCAGCCATTGCGGCGCGCATCAGCTTCATCGCCGCCGGCCCGGAATACACGCCGCCAGTCATCTACTCCAACCAGCAGCGCGACAAACTCGTCTTCCTTGTCGAGGCGCGGCCGGTGAAGGCCGAGGACGCGGAGCGCTTGCATCCGGGGCAGCCGTTGGATGTCACGCCATGACGGCGCCGAGCGCAGGGCCGCCCCAAGCCGGCGCGCATCCCCTCGGGGGATCGGGCGCGGTACACCGCGACCGAGGGGCCAGCAACCTCGAGCTGGCCATTGATGTCCGGGGGCTGAGCAAGTCCTATGGCAAACGCAAGGTGGTCGACAACGTCGACATGCAGGTCGCCACCGGCCGCATCGTCGGCTTCCTTGGCCCCAATGGCAGCGGCAAGACGACGTCCTTGCGCATGCTGTGCGGGCTGCTGACGCCCGATGCTGGCGAAGGGAAAGTGCTGGGCCTGGACTTCCGCCGCCAGGCCGCCGAGGTCAAGCGCCAGGTCGGCTACATGACGCAGAAGTTCGGCCTCTACGAAGACCTGTCGATCCGCGAGAACCTGGACTTCATCGCACGCCTGTTCTCGATGGAGAACCGCCACGAGGCCGTCGATGCGGCGCTGCAGCGGCTCGGGCTCAAGACCCGCGAGAAGCAACTCGCCGGCGCGCTGTCCGGCGGCTGGAAGCAGCGCCTGGCCCTGGCCGCCTGCCTGCTGCACAAACCTCGCCTGTTGCTGCTGGATGAACCCACGGCCGGCGTCGACCCCAAGGCGCGGCGCGAGTTCTGGGACCAGATCCACCAGCTCGCTCAGGAAGGCATCACCGTGCTCGTGTCCACCCACTACATGGACGAAGCCGAGCGCTGCGACGAGCTGGTCTATATCGCCTATGGCCGCGTGCTGGCGCGTGGCACGGCAGCATCCGTCGTGCAGGAGGCGGGCGCCAAGGATCTCGAAGACGCCTTCGTCAAGCTCGTCGGCCAGGCCACTGACAACTATTCGGAAGCGCACTGATGCAGTCCCTGGCCCGCATCGTCGCCATCGCGCTGAAGGAAGTGCAGCAGATGCTGCGCGACAAGCTCACCTTCGCGATGGCGGTGGGCGTGCCCATCATGCAGCTGGTGCTGTTCGGCTATGCCATCAACACCGACCCCAAGGGCCTGCCCACGGCCGTCGTCTCGCAGGACACCAGCCCGATGGCACACAGCCTGGTCGCGGCGCTGCAGACGAGTGGCTACTTCCACATCGTCGAGAGCGGCATCGCGGAGTCGCGCGGGGACGCGCTGCTGCAGAGAGGCGACATCCAGTTCCTCGTCGTCGTGCCGGACGACTTCGGCGCCCGCGTTGTGCGCGGCGAAAAGCCCGCCGTGCTGATCGCCGCCGATGCCACCGATCCGTCGGCCGGCGGCAATGCCATCGCCGCCTTGAGCCAACTCGGCCAGACGGCGCTGAACCGCGACCTGCGCGGTGCCCTGGCCTCGCAGGCCCCGCAGCCCCTGCCCTTCGAGGTGCGCATCCAGCGCCGCTACAACCCCGAAGGCCTGTCGCGCTACAACATCGTGCCCGGGTTGGTCGGCACCATCCTGACGATGACCATGGTCATGCTGACGGCGCTGGCCATGACGCGAGAACGCGAGCGCGGCACGATGGAGAACCTGCTGGCCACGCCGGTGCGGCCCTTCGAGGTCATGGCCGGCAAGATCCTGCCCTATATCGTGCTGGGCTATGTGCAGCTGGGCGTCATCCTCGGCGCGGCCTTTGCGCTCTTCAACGTGCCCATGGTGGGCAGCGTGACGCTGCTGCTGGCCATGATCGGCGTCTTCATGCTGGCCAACCTGGGCGTGGGCTTCACCTTCTCGACGCTGGCGCAGAACCAGCTGCAGGCCCTGCAGCTGACCTTCTTCTTTTTCCTGCCGTCCATGCTGCTGTCGGGCTTCATGTTCCCTTTTCGCGGCATGCCGCAATGGGCGCAATACCTGGGCGAGGTGCTGCCGCTGACCCACTTCCTGCGCATCGTGCGCGGCGTCATGCTCAAGGGCTCGGGCGCAGCCGAGCTGCTGCCGGAGTTGTGGCCCATGCTGGCCTTTCTGGCCGCGGCGGGTGGCATCGCATTGCTGCGCTACCGGCAGACTCTCGACTGATCAATAGACGGGATCCGGCAGCTTTTCCTTGGCCACGACGCGCTGCGTTGCCGCCCGCTCGAACACCCGCTTCAGATAGGCGCCCAAAGCCGGCCGCGTCTTGGCCGGGTTGGCCTGCATGCGGGTCCAGCGGCACAGCATGAAGGCCAACGGGTCCACGGCGGTGAACTGGTCACCGAGAAACCAGTCGCCGCCGTGGCGGGCCAGTTCGGCGTCCATCTGGTCCAGCATCGGCGCGATCTGCGCCTCGGCACGGGCCTTCACCTCGTCGGCGTTGGCGGCCATGCGGTCGGGGTAGAAATAGTGGATCAGCATGGCCTGCAGCGTGTTGGTCAGCCAGACCATCCACTTGTAGTACTGGGCCCGCTCGGCGGTGCCGGGCGCTGGCGCAAAGCCGGCGTGGCAGTCGGCCAGATGCATCAGGATGGCGGCCGTCTCGTAGAGCACCAGGTCACCGTCGACCAGCACCGGGATCACGCCGTTCGGGTTGAGCTTCAGATAGGCCGGCGACTTGTGCTCGTTGTTGGCACGGTCCACCTGGCGCAGCGTGTAGGGAATGCCCATTTCCTCGAGCAGGAGATGGGGCGCGAAGCTCGCGTTGCTGGGGTAGTAAAACAGTTCGATCATGGCGGTGCGACAGGCTGGGAACAGGAAGCGGTGAACTTTACGTGGCCGCAATGCCACCGCAGTGCACCCGCGCGACGCTGACGGCGTTGGCAATCCACCCCTGACTTCGGGTTGAAGACGATGAAGACTCTGCTCCATTCCTCTGCTGCGGCCCTGCTGGCGCTGACCGCTGTTCTGGCCGCACCGGCCGCCCACGCCGACGTGCGCGTTCGCGCCAACATCGGCATGGTGTTCGACAACCGCTACCACCACGACCACTACTACCCCGCGCCCGGCTATGTGGCACCCCACGTGCCCTACGGCTCGGTCATGATCGGCGCCGGCCCGGGGCGCTACTGGTTCCACGGCGGCGTCTGGTACCAGCCCTATGGCCCGCGCTACCGCGTCGTGCTGCCACCGGTCGGCGTGGTCATTCCGCTGCTGCCACCGGCCTATGTCACGCTGACGCTGAGCGGCCTGCCCTACTACTACGCCAACGGCGTCTACTACCGGCCGGTGCCGGAAGGCTACGTCGTCACGACACCGCCGCCCGAAGCCGCCACGGCCCAGGTGATGCCGGCACCTGCGGCCCCGGCGCCGAGGCCCGAACCCATCGTCTATCCGCGCAACGGCCAGTCGCCCGAGCAACTGGAGAACGACCGCCGCGACTGCAACCGCTGGGCGACGACTCAGCCGAACGCGCAGGCCGACAGCAGCGTGTTCAACCGCGCCATCGAAGCCTGCATGGACGGCCGCGGCTACACGATGAAGTAACGCCTCTCTGGGGCCGAGCGCCGGGCCGCTCCCAAGCCGGCCCGTCAGGCGATGTGCTCGCGGCTCAACGCCGCGAGCATCGCCGTCCCCTAGGGGGACCGACCAGGCGCGTCCGCGTTCAGCGAGACGCGACTGGGCGAGGGGCGCCCGTACCTCACGGCGGTCATCTCCGCCAGGATGCTGAGCGCAATCTCCGGCGGCGTGCGCGCACCGATGTCCAGGCCGACGGGGCCATGCAGGCGATCCAGCTCCGCATCGGTCAGCCCGAAATGCTCGCCCAGCCGCGCACGGCGCTTGGCCTGGTTGACGCGCGAGCCGATGGCGCCCACATAGAAGGCCGCGCCCTTGAGCGCCTCCATCAGCGCGAGGTCGTCCAGCTTGGGGTCGTGCGTCAACGCCACGATGGCCGTGGCGCCATCGGGCTTGAAGGCGATGACGACGTCATCGGGCATGTCGCGCGTCAACGTGACGCCAGGGATGGCGAAACCATCGGCGTACTCGGCGCGCGGGTCGCAGACGGTGACGCCATAGCCCAGTGCCAGCGCCATCTGGGCGAGGTAGTCGGTCATCTGGCCGGCGCCGATGACGAGCAAGCGCCATTGCGGGCCATGGTGGCTGACGAGCTGGGTGTCGGTCAGCGTCAAGGTGTCGGCACCCGGCTCGGCGTCGGCCAGCGTGGCGATGCCGGTTGCCAGGTCCAGCGTGCGGCGCACGCGCTCGCCGCGCTCCAGCCGTGCCAGCAACGCGTCGACACCCGACTGCGGCCCCAGTGGCTCCAGCATCAGCTCCAGCGTGCCGCCGCAGGGCAGGCCGAAGCGGCGCGCCTCCTCGGCGCCAACGCCGTAACGCAACGGCGTCGGCCGGGCCAACTTCAAGCTGCCCGCACGCAATTGGGCGACCAGGTCGTCCTCGATGCAACCGCCGGACACCGAGCCGGCGATCAGCCCGTCGTCGCGAACGGCCACCAGCGACCCGACCGGCCGCGGCGCCGAGCCCCAAGTGCGCGTGATCGTGCCCAGCACGACGCCACGTGCCTCGGCCCGCCACGCGGCGGCCGTGCGCAAAACGCTGAGATCGAGGTTGTCCATGTCTTGTCGGTGAGGTCAGCCGCCACCATACCGCGAGCGGCGCCAGCTTGCAGCGACCATGACGTGCGGCCACACACGGGCCGCTTCCTACACTGGCCAACCCTCGTTGAAAGTCCCTCATGAAGAAAGCCTTTCTCGCCACCCTCCTCTTTGCCAGTTTGGCCAGCCTGGCCGGCTCGGCCCTCCCCCAGCTGCCGGTCCAGGCCCAGCCCGACCACGCCAAGCTGCTGGCCAGCAGCGACCCCAAGCTCGCGGCCAACAAGCGCCTGGTTTACAACTTCTGGCGCGAAGTCTTCGAGGGCGGGCACATGGAGCTGGCGGACCGCTACCTGGCCGAGTCCTATATCCAGCACAACCCGGAGGTGCCGACCGGGCGCGCCGGCTTTGTCGACGTGTTCTCCAAGGTCGCCACACCCAAGCCCATCGAGGCCCGCGTCAAGGCGCCGCTGGTTGCCATCGTGGCCGAGCGCGATCTGGTGATCCTCAGCTTCGTCAGCGAGCTGCCCGACCCCAAGGACGCCACCAAGACCTACACGACCACCTGGTTCGACATGTTCCGCATCGAGAACGGCAAGATCGCCGAGCACTGGGACCCCGACACCAAGCACTGACACCCGCCGGGCAGCTGACTGCCCATCTATAGGGGTTTGCGCAGCCCCTGCCTGCCCGACGGCAGGCGACGATAGCCTCGCGACGGCCACCCAGGCCGCACCGAGGAGACATCGAGATGGGCATTCCTATCAAGCTGGCAATAAACGGGCGGACGGTGAGCCGCGAGGTCGCGCCCGACCAGTTGCTGGTGCAATTTCTGCGCGAAGACCTGGCACTGACCGGCACCCATGTCGGCTGCGACACCGCGCAATGCGGCGCCTGCACCGTCCACTTGAACGGCCGGGCGGTGAAGTCCTGCAGCATGCTGGCCGTGCAGGCCGACGGCGCGGCGGTAACCACCATCGAAGGCCTGACTGGCGCCGACGGCGTCTTGCATCCCATGCAGGCCGCTTTCAAGGAATGCCACGGTCTGCAATGCGGCTTCTGTACGCCGGGCATGGTCATGAGCGCCATCGATCTCGTGCAGCACCACGACTGTTCCAGCGAGACCGCCATCCGCGAGGGGCTGGAGGGCAATCTCTGCCGCTGCACGGGCTATCAGAACATCGTGCGCGCCGTGCAGGTCGGTGCCCAAGCCATGAAGGGAGCCTGACCATGAACGCACCCAAGGAAGGCTTCATCGGCCAGAGCGTCAAGCGCCGCGAGGACGCGCGCTTCCTGACCGGCCGCGGCCAGTACACCGACGACATCGTGCTGCCACGCCAGACGTTCGGCGTCTTCGTGCGCAGCAGCCACGCCCATGCGCGGCTCCAGCGCGTGGACACCGCCGCGGCGAAGGCGGCCGAGGGCGTGCTGGGCGTCTACACGGGCGAGCACTTCCGCGACGTCGGTGGTCTGCCCTGCGGCTGGCTGATCAACAGCATCGACGGCACGCCGATGAAGGAGCCCAAGCACCCCATCCTGGCTGACGGCAAGGTGCGCTACGTGGGCGACGCGCTGGCCCTGGTCGTGGCCGAGACCCTGGCCGAAGCCAAGGCCGCGGCGGCGCTGGTGGAGGTGGACTACGAGGAGCTGCCGGCGGTAGCCGACACGGCCACGGCGGCCGGCCACGCGGGCACGGTGCACGACGAAGCCACGGACAACCGCTGCTACACCTGGGGCTGCGGCGACAAGGCCGCGACCGACGCGGCTTTTGTCAACGCGCCGCACATCACCAAGCTCCAGTTCCGCAACAACCGCCTCATCCCCAACGCCATCGAGCCACGCGCCGCCAACGCCAGCTACGACCCCAGCAGCGACCACTACACGCTCTATGTGGCCAACCAGAACCCGCACGTCGAGCGCCTGCTGATGTGCGCCTTCGTGCTCGGCATTCCCGAGCACAAGCTGCGCGTCGTGGCGCCCGATGTGGGCGGCGGCTTCGGCTCCAAGATCTTCCTGTACGCCGAGGAGACGGCGCTGGTCTGGGCCAGCAAGCAGCTGGGCCGGCCGATCAAGTGGACGGCCGAGCGCAGCGAGAGTTTCCTCAGCGACGCCCATGGCCGCGACCATGTGACGACGGCAGAACTGGCCACCGACAGCAACGGTGCCTTCCTGGCCATGCGCGTGCACACGACGGCCAACCTCGGCGCCTACCTGTCGACCTTCGCCTCCTGCGTGCCGACCATCCTGTACGCGACGCTGCTGGCCGGCCAGTACACGACGCCGAAGATCTACGCCGAGGTCACCGGCGTGTTCACCAACACCGCGCCGGTGGACGCCTACCGCGGTGCCGGCCGGCCCGAGGCAACCTATGTCGTCGAGCGGCTGGTGGAAACGGCCGCGCACGAGCTCGGCATCGATCCCGCCGAGATCCGCCGCCGCAACTTCATCAAGGAGTTTCCCTACGCGACGCCAGTCGGTCTGACCTATGACATCGGCGACTACGACGCCACGCTCACGCAAGTGCAGCAGCTCGCCGACGTGGCGGGCTTCGCGGCCCGCAAGGCCGTCAGCGCGGCCAAGGGGCTGAAGCGCGGCATCGGCTACTCGACCTACATCGAAGCCTGCGGCCTGGCGCCGAGCAATGTCGCCGGGGCGCTCGGCGCGCGCGCCGGCCTGTTCGAGGCCGCCGAGGTGCGCGTGCATCCAACCGGCAAGGTCACCGTCTTCACCGGCAGCCACTCGCATGGCCAGGGCCATGAGACGACCTTCGCGCAGGTCGTGGCCGACCGCCTCGGCATTCCGCTGGAAGACATCGACATCCAGCACGGCGACACCGGCAAGGTGCTGTTCGGCATGGGCACCTATGGCAGCCGCTCCCTCGCCGTGGGCGGCGCGGCCATCGTCAAGGCGGTGGACAAGGTCATCGCCAAGGGCAGGAAGATCGCCGCCCATCTGCTGGAGGCGGGCGAGGGCGACATCGAGTTCAAGGACGGCGAGTACCGTATCGCCGGCACCGACCGCGCCATCCCCTTCGCCCAGGTGTCGCTGACGGCCTACGTGCCGCACAACTACCCGCTCGACAAGCTGGAACCCGGCCTCAACGAGAACGCCTTCTACGACCCGAGCAACTTCACCTATCCGGCTGGCAGCTATGTCTGCGAAGTGGAGGTGGACCCCGCCACCGGCGTCGTGCGCATAGCCCGCTTCAGCGCGGTGGACGACTTCGGCAACATCGTCAATCCGATGATCGTCGAAGGCCAGGTGCATGGCGGCTTGGCGCAGGGCATCGGCCAGGCGCTGCTGGAGCATGGCGTCTACGACCCGGAATCGGGTCAGCTGCTCACGGGCAGCTACATGGACTACGCGATGCCGCGCGCCGACGACCTGCCGAGCTTCACCGTGCAGACAGCCAAGGGCACGCCCTGCACGCACAACCCGCTGGGCGTGAAAGGCTGCGGCGAAGCCGGCGCGATCGGCTCGCCGGCCGCCGTGATGAACGCGATCTGCGACGCCATCGGCGTCAAGGACCTGGCCATGCCGGCCACGCCGTGCACGGTCTGGACGGCGCTGCAATCGGCCAAGGCCTGAGGAGATGACGATGAACTACCAAGCCGCATCCTCCGTCGCCGCCGCCCGCCTGGGCGCGGAAGACAAATTCCTGGCCGGTGGCCAGTCCCTGCTCGGCGCCATCAAGCTCGGCCTGGCCGCGCCCGCAGGCCTGGTCGACGTGCGCCGCCTGCCCGAGTTGCAGGGCATCACGGTCGATGCCAAGACCGTGCGCATCGGCGCCGCGACGACGCACGCGACGGTCGCCGCCTCAAGCGACGTGCAGCGCGCCATCCCCGCGCTGGCCGACCTGGCCGGCCGCATCGGCGACCGCCAGGTGCGCAACGTCGGCACGCTGGGCGGCAGCCTGGCCAACAACGACCCCGCCGCCTGCTACCCGGCCGCCGTACTGGGCTTGGGCGCCACCATCCACACCAGCAGCCGCCAGATCGCCGCCGACGACTTCTTCCAGGGCCTGTTCACGACGGCGCTGCAGGACGGCGAGCTGATCACCGCCGTCAGCTTCCCCATCCCGAAGGCGGCCGCCTGGCAGAAGTTCAAGCAGCCGGCCTCGCGCTTCTCGCTGGTGGGCGTGTTCGTGGCGCGCCTGGACGGCGGCGTGCGCGTGGCGGTCACCGGCGCTGGGCCGGGTGTGTTCCGCTGCAGCGAGCTGGAGACGGCGCTCGGCCGCGACTGGAGCGCGGCCGCGGCACGTGCGGTCAAGGTCAGCGCCGATGGGCTGAACAGCGATCTGCACGGCACGGCGGCCTATCGTGCGGCGCTGATCCCGGAGCTGGCCGCGCGGGCCATCGCAGCGGCTTAGCTCGCGGTCTTTTCGCTCTCCTGCGCCGCCACCACCGCCTCGCGCCACAGCCGCGAGGGAATGAAGGTGCGCAACTGCTCCATGGCCTTGTCGATCAGGGCCGGGTGCAGGCCATGGTCGAGATGGGGCAGCAGATCGGCCGTCACATCGGCACCGAGGTCGACCAGGGACTGGGCTGCGTCCACCAGGTGGCGGTAGGGGAAGCGCTGGTCCGCCAGCCCATGCAGCAGGTGCACGCAGACGTCCTGCGGCGCATGCTCCGGCCGGGCCAGGTAGCCGCCGGCAAAGGCCAGCACGCGGCCGACGAGTTCGGGTTCGGCCTGCACGGCCTCCAGCGCCAGCAAAGCGCCGTCGCCAACACCGGCCAGCGCAACGCGCTGCCAGGGAAGATCCAGTTTGCGGGCCTCCAGGCGCAGGCGCTCGATCAGATGGGGCAGCGCGGCGCTGACGCCCTCGGCGCCGGGCGCAGCGTCCAGCCACCAGCGGCAGCGGCCCTCGGCGTCGCGCAGGGGCGGGTGCAGATTGAGCGTCAGCGCGTTGGGATATTGGGCATGCAGGGCCGCGGCCAGCGGTGCGAGGGTGTCGGGGCCATCGGGGGCGATGCCGCTGTCAGGGAGCAGGGCGAACAGCAGGCCGGGCGCTGTTGCATCTTGAGGGAGGCTCATGACGCCATTTTCGGTCCTGCCCGCTATCCTGCGCTGCTGTTTTGATGTTTCGCCCCACCCGGGCCCGCCTTGATGGAACTGAAAGTAAACGGCCAGGCCATGACGCTGCCAGGCATCGCCAGCGACCCGGCGATGCCGCTGCTGTGGGCGCTACGCGACGGCCTGAACCTGACCGGCACCAAGTTCGGCTGCGGCATCGCCGCCTGCGGCGCCTGCACGGTGCATGTCGACGGCGCAGCAACGCGTTCCTGCGTGACGCCGGTGGGCGCTGTGGCGGGCAAGTCCATCACGACCATCGAAGGCCTCGCAGGCAAAGACCATCCCCATGCATTGCAGCTCGCCTGGCTGGCCGAGCAGGTGCCGCAATGCGGCTACTGCCAGAGCGGCATGCTGATGGCCGCCGCGGCGCTGCTGGCCAAGAACCAGGCCCCCAGCGACGCCGACATCGACGCGGCGATGACCAACCTCTGCCGCTGCGGCACCTACCCGCGCGTGCGCGCCGCGATCAAGCAAGCGGCCAGACAGATGAAGGCCAAGCCATGAGGCGGGCCGAGCGCTGGGCCGCTCCCGAGCCGGCCCGCATCCCCTCGGGGGCTGAGGCCCGACTTCGCCAGCCCGGTGGGCTGGCGATGCCTGCCGAAGAGCTGCGGCACCGACCGCAGCGCGGCCTGCAAGGCCGACCGATGTACCCATCGGGCGAGGGGCCGACATGAAGCGACGGACGCTGCTCTTGACCGGGGCTGGCGCGTTGGGGGCGCTGATCGTCGGCTGGGGCTTCATGCCGCCACGCTCACGCCTGGGCAACGCCCACACGCTGCCGCCGGTCAACGGCGAGGTCGGGCTGAATGGCTGGATCAAGATCGCCGCCGATGGCACTGTGCTGCTGGCCATGAACCGCAGCGAGATGGGCCAGGGCGTGCATACCGCACTGGCGCAGCTGGTGGCCGAAGAGCTCGACGTGCCGCTGCACACGGTGCGCCTGACGCCAGCCGGCCATGACGCCATCTACGGCAATATCGCCACCTCCCTGGGCAATATCCCTTTCGGTCCACGCGACCACGAGCGCCGCGCCTTCAGGTTCTCGTCCTGGGTCACGGCCAAGGTCGCTCGCGAGCTCGGGCTGAACCTGACAGGTGGCTCCTCGACCGTCGCCGACGCCTGGGATGCACTGCGCCTGGCGGCCGCCACGGCGCGCGCCCAGTTGCTGGGCGCCGCGGCGCTGAAGCACAAGCTGCCGGTGGCCGAGCTGTCGGTCAAGGCCGGCGTCATCCACCATGCAAGCGGCGCGCTCAGCCACTATGGCGAGCTCGCCACCCAGGCGGCGCTGACACCGCCTGGCGACGTGGCGCTGAAGCCGCGCAGCCAGTGGACGCAGATCGGCCAGGCCCTGCCGCGCCTGGACCTGGCCGCCAAGGTGGACGGCAGTGCGCGCTTCGGCCTGGACGTGCGCGAGCATGGTCAGGTCTTCGCCACCATTCGCCACTGCCCCATGCTGGGCGGCGGCCTGGGGCCGGCCAACGTCGACGCGGTGCGCGCGCGGCCCGGCGTGCTGCGCGTCGTGGCCCTCGGCCCCATCGCGGGCTCCACGGCGGCCTATGCCGTCGTCGCCCGCACCACTTGGCATGCCTTGGAGGCCGCCAAGGCGCTGGACGTGCAATGGCAGCCGCCGCCGAACGGCAGGCTGGATTCCAGGGCCATCCTCGCGTCGCTGGAGAGTGAGGCGCGCCGCGCCCACGAAGCCGGCGATGGCTTCGCCTTCCTGAAGCAGGGTGATGTGAAAGCCGCGTTGGCCGGGGCCGCGACGAAACTGGAGGCTATCTACAGCGCGCCTCATCTCGCTCACGCCACCATGGAGCCGATGAATTGCACGGTCCAAGTGCTGGACGGCCACGTCAGCGTCTGGGCGCCGACCCAGGTGCCGGGCTTTGCGCGCGACATCGCCGCGCGCGTGGCCGGCGTGACGCCGGAAGCGGTGACGGTGCACGTGACCTATCTCGGCGGCGGTTTCGGCCGGCGGCTGGAGGTGGACTTCATAGCCCAGGCCGTGCGCGTCGCGCTGGAGATGGGCGGGCTGCCGGTGCAGTTGGTCTGGTCGCGCGAGGAGGACATGACGCACGACTTCTATCGCCCCGCCGAGGTGGCCGTGCTGCAGGGCGGGCTGGACGCCCAAGGCCGCCCTGTGGCGCTGGCCATCACCAATGCCGCGGACGCCCTGCTGCCGCGCTGGGCCGAGCGCGTCATGCCCGGGCTGGCGCCGACGCTGGACGTGCTGAACCGCAACGCCTTCCCCGATGGCCGCGCGCCGGCCGCCCTCTTCAAGCGCGGCGACGCGCCCGACAAGACGGCCTCCGAAGGATTCTTCGACCTGGCCTATGCCATCGCCAACACGCGCGTCGCCCACCAGGCCACGCACAGCGGCGTGCCGGTCGGCATGTGGCGCGCCGTGGGTCATTCCCACCACGCCTTCTTCAAGGAAAGCTTCATCGACGAGATGGCCCACGCCGCCAAGGCCGATCCGGTGGCCTTTCGCCTGGCGCTGCTGGAGGGCCTGCCGCGCCACCAGGCCGTGCTGAAGCGCGCGGCCGAGGCGGCCGGCTGGGGGCAGCCACTGCCAACGGGCGTGGCGCGTGGTGTGGCCGTGCACGAGAGCTTTGGCAGCGTCGTGGCCCAGGTCGTGGAAGTGACGCGGAACCAGGGGCCCAGCGTGAAGCGGGTCGTCTGCGCCATCGACTGCGGCACTGTCGTCAACCCCAGCATCGTCGTGCGCCAGATGGAGAGCTGCATCGTCTTCGGGCTTACAGCCGCGCTGTGGGGACGCATCGACATCGTGGGCGGCGAGGTGCAGCAGAAGAGCTTCCCCGACCACCCGCTGATGACGCTGGCCCAATGCCCTGTCATCGAGACCCATCTGATGCCCAGTGACGGCCTGCCCAGCGGCGTCGGCGAGCCTGGCTTGCCGCCGGTTGCGCCAGCCCTGGCCAATGCCTGGTTCGCGCTGACGGGCGAGCGCCGGCGCAGCCTGCCGCTGCGGGCCTGAGGGCAGCCGCCCCCCTCGTTCACGGGGTGTCGATGCAGCTGACAGTCGTGCTCTCCGTCGCACGAAGCGGCCGCTTACCGCCCAGGAAGAATGGGCAATGGCGCGAAGTTTGCGTGCCGTAGATCATTTCTTCTTTCGAGGGCGGCGCCATGAGAACTCTTCAGCATCTGCTTGCCACCGCCCTCCTCGCGGGCACCGCGTTTGCCCAGGCCGCACCCGTCTACTGGACCGACTGGCAAAGCAGCAATCCCAACGCCGCCGGCTTCGAGGGCTATGGCGTCATCACGACGACCACCGCCACGGTCAACGTGACCTATACCAACCGCCAGGGCGTCGGTTTCTACGACACCGGCAGCGGCTTCGACTATTGGGCCTACGGCACGTCCTACACCAGCAGCGCCGTCGACAACCGGCCTACCGGCTCTGACCAGATCGCACTGGCGGCTGCCGGCTCACAGACGCTGCACTTCTCCCAGGCCATCGCCAATCCGGTGTTTGCCTTCATCAGCCTGAACGGCAACGGCTACGGCTTCGACCAGGACTTCGACATCCTCAGCGTCGGCTGCGGCTACTGGGGTTGCGGCAATGTCACCAAGAACGTCATCGACCACGGCGGCGGCGTGTTCGAGTACCAGCTTATCGGCAGCGGCGAGCCCCACGGCGCCATCCGCTTCAAGGGCAGCTTCGACACCGTCACCTGGAACAGCCTGACCAACGAGTACTGGAATGGCTTCACGGTTGGCGTGCAGGGTACGGCGGTCGAGGTCTTCGGCCTGCCCGAGCCCACGGGCCTGGCGCTGACCAGCCTGGCACTGGTCGTCGCGGTCGGCGCGCGCCGTCGCCGCAGCTGAACCCACAGTCCTCCATGAAAAACGGCGGCCCGCGGGCCGCCGTTTTGCTTTGGGCCCGCGGTATTCCGGACCAAGCGCCGGGCCTGCCATTGGCCAGAGGCCAATGGCCTTCCGTAGGCACAAGCAGTCCGCAGGGACTGCTTGTGTCCGGCTCCAGTTCACCAAGCCGGCCCGTCTGACGATGTGCTTGCCGGTCGATCCGGCAAGCATCGCCGTCCTCCAGGGGGACCGGGCGAGGGGCTCACACTTTTATCGAGAACGGGTTGAAGTTGGTGCCGCGGTCGTAATGGTCTTCACCTTCGGCGCGCTTCAGGAAGGCGACGACCTTGGCAGTCAGCGGGTACATGACGGCCTCCCAGATGGTCTTGAACAGGTACTGCGTGACGATGACGGCGAAGAGCTGGTCGTTGGGCCAGATGCCGTAGAAGGCGATCAGGAAGAAGACACCCGTGTCGACCAGTTGGCCCACCACCGTGGAGCCGACGATGCGTGCCCACAGCATGCGGCCCTGCGTCGCGATCTTCATCTTGGCCAGCACGAAGCTGTTGGCAAAGCTGCCGCAGGCAAAGGCGATCATCGAACCCGCGACGATGCGCCAGGTGTTGCCGAACACGGCGTCCAGGTGCGGCTGGTAGGCCGCCATGAAGTCGTTCTGCGCCGGCGGCAGGTTGACGACGACAAAGGCCATGAAGGCCGAGAACACCAGGGCGCCAAAGCCGGCCCAGACGACGCGGCGGTCGCGGCCGTAGCCGTAGACCTCGGTCAGGATGTCGCCAAAGATGTAGCTGATCGGGAAGAAGAACAGGTCGGCGCCGAAGGTGACCGTGCCGATGACCGGCAAGGTCAGCTGGGCCGCCTTGGCCGCACCGATCAGGTTGGAGCACAGCAGCACGCAGACGAAGGCCGCCATGATCAAGTCGTAGTACTTGAAGCTGCGGGGCGCTGATGGGGTCATGGGGCTCCTCCTGTTGGAGCCGGCATTGTCAGTGCTTGCCTGTGAGACGCAGCAAGGTCTGATGCAGCTTGGGCGTGTCGATCGGCTTGGTCAGGAAGTCGTTCATGCCGGCGGCAAAGGCATCGTCGCGCTCCGAGATCAGGGCCGCCGCCGTCAGCGCAACGATGGGCAGCTCGGCGGCCGAGAAGTGCTTGCGCAGTTCGCGGGTGGCGTCGTGCCCGCCCATGACGGGCATCTGCACGTCCATCAGCACGATGTCGAAGGGCTTGCCGACGCTGGCCGCGGCCAGCACGGCCTCGATGGCCTGGCGGCCGTCGCTGGCCTGGGCGACCTCCATGCCCCACTGCTCCAGCTGGGCGACGGCGATCAGCATGTTGACCGGATGGTCCTCGGCGATCAGCACGCGCCGGCCATGCAGGGCCTCGTGGGCCGCACTCTGGGCACGCGTCTCGCGCGGCTGGTGGGCCATGGGCGCCGGCGCGGCGGGCAGGGGCAGTTCGGCCCAGAAGGCCGAGCCCTCGCCCGGGGCGCTGTTGACGCCGACTTCGCCGCCCATCAGCATGGCGAGTTCGCGGCAGATGGACAGGCCCAGACCCGTGCCACCGAAGCGCCGCGTCGTCGACTCGTCGGCCTGGGTGAAGGGCTGGAAGAGCCGGCCCTGCTGTTCGGTCGCGATGCCGGGGCCGGTGTCACGCACCTCGATGTGCACCCACTCGCCGGCGCTGCCGCGCGCGTTGGCGGGCAGGGCCTTGACGCTGACCGTGACGCCGCCGGTCTCGGTGAACTTCAGCGCATTGGTCAGGTAGTTGGACAGGATCTGGCGCGTGCGCAGCGGGTCGCCGAAGACCCAGCTCGGCAGGGCCGGGTCGATCTCGACGGCGAAGGTCAGGCCGCGCGCCTGGGCCAGCGTGAGGTAGGCCAGGCGGATGGAGGCGAGCAGCTCGCGCAGCGAGAACGGCTGGCTCTCCAGCGTCAGCCGCCCGGCCTCGATCTTGGACAGGTCCAGGATGTCGGAGATCAGCCCGGACAGGCTTTCGGCGCTGTCCATCATCTGGTTGAGATAGTCGCGCCGCTGCTGGTCGGAGAGGTCGGGCTGCTGGGCCAGGCGGCCCAGGCCGAGCAGGCCGTTGAGCGGCGTGCGGATCTCATGGCTGGTGTTGGCCAGGAAGGCGCTCTTGGCGCGGCTGGCGGCCTGGGCCTCGTCCTTGGCGTGGGCGAGCTGCTGCTCGACGCGGCGGCGCTCGGTGACGTCCTCGATGATCCAGATCGTGCCGCCGCGGCTCGGGTGGGCCGGGTCGACGGCCTGGGCGAGCAGGCGGGCCAGGAAGGTGGAGCCGTCGCGGCGGCGCATGATGCGCTCGGCCTCGACCTGCTGGCCGCCCGCGAGCTGCGGCCCGAGGTCGCGGCCCACGGCCTGCCACTCCTCGACGCCGGGCCAGACGACGCTGCCATGCTGGCCGATCAACGCGCCGCGCTCCCAGCCGAACATGGCCTCCACGCGCGGGTTGGCCAGCACGAACTGCTGGTCGCGCGTGAGGGCAATGCCGATGGACGCGTTCTCCAGGATGGCGCCATGCACGAGGCGGGTGCGCTCGCTCTCGCTCACGTCGCGCGCATACAGCACGAGGTAGTTCTGCCCGTCCATCTCGAAAGGCGCGACCGACACCAGCATGGAGACGGCGCTGCCGTCCTTGCGGCGGAAGCTGATGGGCACGTTGTTGGCGAGGCCGTYGCGGTGGATGGCCTCGCGGATGGCGGTGCGGTCGGCGGCGTTGTGCCAGATGCCGATGTCCTCGGCCGTGCGGCCCAGCACCTCGGAATTGCTCCAGCCGGTCAAGCTTTCGAAGGCCTTGTTGACCATCGCATAGCGGCCGCTCTCGGCCTCGGTCAGCGTGATGACGTCGGGGCTGGTGGCCACCAGGTGCGACAGCAGGCCCTCCGAGCGGCGCAGCGCGTCCTGGGCGCGGCTCTGCTCGGTCTGGTCGGTGAAGAAGGTCAGCGTGGCCGGACCCGAGGCGGTCTCGACACGCACGCTGGTGGCCTGCACCAGGCGGCGCCGCCGCGACAGCGTGCGCAGCCGGTACTCGGCCATGGGCTGCATCGCGCCCGGGGCCATGCCCTCCAGCCGTGCGGCCTGCTGGCGGGCGGTCTCGTCGTCGCCGGGCTCGTAATGGCTGAACAGGTCCTGCCCGATCATGCTGGAGCGCTGCGCGTAGCCGAACATCGCCATGGCCGCCGGATTGGCGTCGACGACGCGGCCCCAGCGGTGCAGAACCAGCGGGCTGGGCGAGCGGCGAAACAACTCGCGGTAGCGCGTCTCGGTCGCCTGCACGGTCTGCTCGGCGGCCACTTCGCCCGTCACGTCACGGCCCACGCCCCAATAGCCGCGGAAGTTGCCCTGCGCGTCAAAGCGCGGTTCGCCGCTGATGGAGACCCAGCGCGCGCTGCCGTCCATGCCGACGCGTCGCGCCACCATGCCATGGAAGGGTCGGTGCGATTCGAGATCGGCGCGGTGAGCGTCGAGCTCGTCATCGGACAGGCCCATGCCGTCGATTTCCCACGGGGTCTTGCCCAGGCGTGAATTGAGGTCCAGGCCCGAGGTGCCGGGCCTTTCCTCGGCGACATGGGTGAAGCGGAACTCGCGGTCCATCTCCCAGTACCAGTCCACGGCCATGCCCAGCAGGCCGCGGAAACGCGCCGTGCGCTCGTCGGCCTCGGCCAGCGAGCGCTTGACCATCCTCAACAGGCCCAGGCCGGCCACCAGGCCCGAGCCCAGCAGGCCGAACTGCACGATGACACGCAGCACGAGGCTGGACGCCCCCATGGGATGCGTGACCCAGCCCAGTGCCTCGCCGGCGCCAAGGCCCGCCAGCGCGACGGCGCCCAGCAACGTCAGCACGGCGCCGGCAAACAGGCCCAGCAATCCCGTGGCGAAGGCGACGACCAGACTCATCAGCGGCAGGCACAGCGACCACAGGCCCAGGTCGCGCGACACGGCAGCGGCCACCGGCAGGGCCAGTACCAGCGCCATCATGCCCAGCGTGATGAGAGGCTGTTCCTTGCGGCGCGGCGCGCGCGAGAGCACGACCAGGCGCAGCAGGGCCAGCACCGAAATCAGCAGGGCCAGCGCCACCGGCGGCCAGCCGTCCAGCCATTCACCGCGCTGGCGCGTGAGCCACAGCAGCGCGGCCACCGGCACGAAGACCGGGCCGCAAGCCATCAGGAAGACCAGCGAGGCCTGCCAGCGCATGCTGGTTTGCAATCGTTCCCGCTGCTGCTCGGGCGGTTCGGCGTGCCCGACGAGGCTGCTGAGTTCTTCGCCGGTCCGCACCATGTTCAGGCGAGCGCCAATCTGGTGGCTTCGGCCACGGCACGGGCGCGCTCGGCGAAATCGGCACCGCTGCTGGCGTAGAGGATGGCGCGCGAGGAGTTCACGACCAGCGGCGCACTGCGGCCCGCGGCCTGCACGACGGCTGCCGCATCGCCACCCTGTGCGCCAACGCCCGGCACCAGCAGCGGCAGCGTCGGTGCGAGCTCGCGCACACGGGCGATCTCGCCAGGGTAGGTGGCGCCCACGACAAGGCCGAGCTGGCCATTGCGGTTCCACTGCGTCTCGGCCAGATGGGCCAGATGCTCGAACAGCCGCGGCTGGCCGGGCACGTCGGCCAGGCGCTGCATCTGCCAGTCGTCGCCACCCTTGTTGGAGGTGCGGCACAGCAGGATGGCGCCCTTGCCTTCGTAGGCGAGATAGGGTTCGACGGAATCGAAGCCCATGAAGGGCGACAGCGTGACGGCGTCGGCCTGGTAGCGCACGAAGGCCTCGCGGGCGTATTGCTCGGCGGTGGAGCCGATGTCGCCACGCTTGGCGTCGAGGATGACGGGCACGCCGGGCGCGACCTCGTGGATGTGCGAGATGAGGCGCTCGAGCTGCCCTTCGGCACCGTGGGCGGCGAAGTAGGCGATCTGCGGCTTGAAGGCACAGACGAGGTCCTTGGTCGCGTCGACGATTGCCGCGCAGAAGTCATAGAACTTCGACGCGTCGCCGGCCCAGGCGCCCGGCAGCTTGGACGGCTCGGGATCGAGGCCGACGCAAAGGCGCGATTGGGGAGTCAGGGCTTGGAGCTGGGCGACGAAGGTCATCAGTAGGCGGAAATGGGAAGGGTTCGGGCAAGGACGAATTCTGCAAAGGCCTCGGCCGGCAGCGGCCGGCTGAACAGATAGCCCTGCACGGCATGGCAGCCCTGGCGGCGCAGGAAGGCGAGCTGGCCCTCGGTCTCGACACCCTCGGCCAGGGTCTGCAGGCCCAGGGCGCCGGCCATGCGGATGACGGCGTCGACGATGGCGCGGTCTTCGGCGTCGTCGGTCAGGTCGCGCACGAAGGACTGGTCGATCTTGAGCTTGCTGACGCGGAACTTCTTCAGATAGCTCAGCGATGAGTAGCCGGTGCCGAAGTCGTCGATGGACAGATGCACGCCGCGGGCATGCAGTTCGTTCATGACGGTGATGGCGACGGCCGGGTTGTCCATGGCGGCGCCCTCCGTCAGCTCCAGCTCCAGGCGCCCGGCCGGCATGCCGACCTCGTCCAGCACGCGGCCAACGAGCTCGGGCAGGTCGTCATGGCGGAACTGCACGGCCGACAGGTTGACGGCCATGGTCAGCCCGGGCAGGCCGGCGGCATCCCAGCGACGCAGCTGCGACAGCGCTTCACGCAGCACCCATTCGCCGATCGGCAGGATCAGGCCTGAGGTCTCGGCCACCGGGATGAACTCGGCCGGCGAGACCCAGCCCAGCTCGGGATGGTTCCAGCGCAGCAGGGCTTCGGCGCCGACGATGGTGCTGTCGCCATCGGCATCCAGCGAGAACTGCGGCTGGTAATGCAGGCTGAGCTGGTTGCGTTCCTGGGCGCGGCGCAGCGCGTTCTCCAACTGCAGGGCACGGGCCGACTGGGCCTGCATCTCGCTGGTGAAGAAGCGGTAGGCGTTGCGGCCGTCACGCTTGGCGCGGTACATGGCCGCGTCGGCGCATTTGCACAGCGTGTCGAAGTCGTCGCCGTCGGTCGGGAACATCGCGATGCCCATGGACGGCGTGACGGTCAGCTCCTGCTGCTCGACGTGAAAGGGCGCGCTGGCCAGCGCCATCAGCTTGGTGGCCAGGTGGGCGGCGCCAGCGATGTCGGTCAGCGGCAGCACCAGCACGAACTCATCGCCACCCATGCGGGCCACGGTGTCCTGCTCGCGCACCGCGCCACGCAGCCGTGAGGCGAGCTGGGTCAGCAGGCTGTCGCCGACGCGGTGGCCGAGGGAGTCGTTGACGTTCTTGAAGTGGTCCAGGTCCAGGAAAAGCACGGCCAGCGGCTCGTCGCCGCGGCGCGCGATGTCGATGGCCTGGCTGGCGCGGTCGGCCAGCAGGTGGCGGTTGGGCAGGCCGGTCAGGCCGTCGAACAGGGCCAGGCGCTCGGCGCGTGCCTCCGCCGCCTGCTGCTCGGCAATCTTGAGCTCCAGGGCTGCGACGGTCTGGCTGAGCTGCTCGGTGCGCTGCACCACCAGGGCCTCAAGCTGGGCCTTGGCCTGCACCAGCTCCAGCTCGGCCTGCTTGCGGGCGGTGATGTCCTGGGTGATCCAGATCGAGCCGCGCGACAGGTCGCTGCGGTCAATGGCCTTGCTGCGCACCTCGCAGTAGATGGAGGTGCCGTCCTTGCGGGCGAGCAGCATCTCGGCGTGGAAGGCGTCGCCGCGCGCCAGCGGCGCGTAGCAGGCGTCGCCAGCGGCCTTCCAGTCCTCGTCGGTCAGGTACCAGGCGCGCGACAACTGGCCGTCGAGCTCGCCCGGCGCATAGCCGAACAGTTGCTCGAAGGCGCGGTTGCAGCGCGTCACGCGGCGGCCGCGCAGGAAGACGATGCCGACCATGGCGTGGTCGAAGATGAGCTGCTGCTCGGCGTGCAGGTCCTGCAGCGTGGCATCGGCCAGCTTGCGCTCGTGGATGTCATCGACGATCCAGATCGAGCCATCGGCCGGATCGTCGGCATGGATGAGGCGGCCCGTCAGATGGGCCCAGAACAGCTCGCCGTTCTGGCGCCGCATCAACTGCTCGTCGCGGAAGGTTTCACCGGCGGCCAGCACCGGGTAGGCCCGGGCGCCCAGGCTGCGGGCGTCCTGCTCGCTCTCGTACAACTCCAGGCTGCTGGTGCCAACGGCCGCATCCGGGCTGTCAAAACCGAAGATCTCGGCGTAGCGCTGGTTGCAGCGCACCAGGGTGCGCGCCTTCACGAAGACAACGCCGACGCCCGCGTTGGCCAGGATGACATCCAGTTCGCGCAAAGCCTGGCTGAGCGCGGGGTTGTCGCTGGAGTCGGGCGCGAAGCTCATGAACGGGCTATACGGCGGCAGGGGTCCGGTGGGCGGGCAGGAATTGGAGCATGACCGGTTATTGTCTGACCTCATGCATATCCTGGATACCGAACGCCTGTCGCTGCGTGAATTCACACCGCTAGACGCGCCCTTCCTGCTCCGCCTGGTCAACGAACCGGGCTGGATCCGCAACATCAACAACCCCGGCGTGCGCACCGTCGATGACGCCCTGGCCTGGGCCGAGGGGCGGCTGTTCAAGGCCTACCGGGAGCTCGGCCACGGCTTCTGGGCCCTGGAGCGGCGCACCGACGGCGTGCTTGTGGGCATGTGCGGCCTGTTCAAGCGCCCCGCCCTGCCCGAGCCCGACCTCGGCTATGCGCTGCTGGCCGAGCATGAAGGCAATGGCTACGCGCTGGAGGCGGCGCAGGCCTGCGTGGCGCATGCGAAGGCGGCGCTGGGCTGGCCGGTGCTGATGGCCATCACGGCCGTTGACAACACGCCCAGCGTGGCCCTGCTGGGCAAGCTGGGCTTCATCGAGCAGGGCCAGGAACAGCTCGAGGGCTACAACGATCTCTCGAGGGTGTTCCGCTTGGCTCTCTAGCCAGTTGGGGACAGAGCGGCTCGCTTGCGCTCGCTCGGTCTGTCCCGCAAAGCTTCCCTAATCAGTTGGGGACAGAGCTACTCGCTTGCGCTCGCTCGGTCTGTCCCGCAAAGCCATTAGATTCGCTTCGCCAGGTCTTGCGCCAGGCCGGTGTAGCTGCCCGGCGTCATCTTCAGCAACCGGGCCTTCTCGGCCTTGGGCAGGTCCAGGCCTTCGATGAAGGCGCGGATGGATTCCTGCGTGATGGCCTTGCCGCGCGTCAGCTCCTTGAGCTGCTCGTAGGGGTTGGGCAGGCCGAAGCGGCGCATGACGGTCTGGATGGGCTCGGCCAGCACTTCCCAGGCGGCGTCGAGATCGTCGGCCAGCGCGGCCTCATTGACCTCCAGCTTGCCCAGTCCCTTGGCCAGCGAGTCATAGCCCAGCAGTGCATAGCCCAGGCCCACGCCCATGTTGCGCAGCACGGTGSWGTCGGTCAGGTCGCGCTGCCAGCGGCTSAYCGGCAGCTTCTGGCTCAGATGCGTCAGCACCGCGCTGGCCAGGCCGAAGTTGCCTTCCGCGTTCTCGAAGTCGATGGGGTTGACCTTGTGCGGCATCGTCGAGCTGCCGATCTCGCCGGCCTTGGTGCGCTGCTTGAAGTAGCCCAGCGAGATATAGCCCCAGACGTCGCGCGACCAGTCGATCAGGATGGTGTTGGCGCGCGTGAACGCGTCGAACAGCTCGGCCATGTAGTCGTGCGGCTCGATCTGGATCGTGTACGGGTTGAAGCTCAGCTTGAGCTGCTTCTCGATGACGCCCTTGGAGAAGGCTTCCCAGTCGTGCTTGGGCCAGGCCGACAGGTGGGCGTTGAAGTTGCCGACCGCGCCGTTCATCTTGGCCAGCGGCTTGACCGCCACGATGCGCGCGCGCGCCGTCTGCAGGCGGGCCACGACGTTGGCGATCTCCTTGCCAACCGTCGTCGGGCTGGCCGTCTGGCCGTGCGTGCGGCTCAGCATCGGCACGGCCGCGAACTGGTGGGCCATGCCACGCAGCTTCTCGATGATGCCGTCCAGCGCAGGCAGCATGACCTCATCGCGCGCCGCCTTCAGCATCAACGCGTGGCTGGTGTTGTTGATGTCCTCGCTGGTGCAGGCGAAGTGGACGAACTCACTCGCCGCCAGCAGTTCGGGCTGGCCCTCGAAGCTGCGCTTGATCCAGTACTCCACCGCCTTCACGTCGTGGTTGGTCGTGCGCTCGATGGCCTTGATCTCTTCGGCATCGGCCTCGCTGAACTTCTTGACGAGCCGGCGCAGGCGCGAGCGGGCGGATGACGACAGCGGCTTGAACTCCTTGAAGCCGGCGTCCGACAGCGCGATGAACCACTCCACCTCGACCTGCACGCGGCGGTGCATCAGGCCGTACTCGGACAGCAGCGGGCGCAGGGCGGCCACCTTGGCGGCGTAGCGGCCGTCCAGCGGCGAGAGGGCGCTGATGGCGGAGTATTCGGACGTTGTCATGGCGGGCCGGCGGAGCGTGGAAAACCCGCGATTCTAGTTTTTGGGGGCTGCGGGGCCTTCGGCCTTGAAGAAGGCGATGCGCTCACTGTCGCCAGGATGGGAGCTGAACGCAATGGCCAAAGGGCTCTCGGCACCGCCATACTTTTCGCGGATGCGTTCGAAGAAGACAGCGATGCGCGCCGGGTCGACACCGCCCCGGCTGGCCAGTTCGCGGGCAAAGGCGTCAGCTTCGCGCTCGTAGTCGCGTGAGTAGCCTTTGGTGAGCAACGCGATGGGCAGACCATTGAGCAGGCTGGAATAGTCGCCCAGCCACAACGCCGTGACGGCGGCCGTGACGCCCGCGCGCAAGCCCATGCGCAGGCCGTGGCGGTGCCTGACATGGCCGGCCTCGTGGGCGAGGATGGTCAGCACCGCGTCGGGCTCGCCCTTCAGCATTTCGAGGAGTTCGTCGGTCACGCACATTTGCTCGCCGGGCAGCGCAAAGGCATTGGGTCCCAGCGCAGGGGTGGTGCGCCGGAAATGCAGCTGCCAGTGCTCAGGCAGGTCGCGCATGCCGGCGGCGCGCGCCGTGGTCAGCATGCGCTCGAAGCGCTGGCGCCAGGCCTGCTGCTCTGCCTCGCTGAGCTGGGTGGGTCGCACCATCTGCCTGTCGATCAGCGCCATGGCCTGCTCGCCGATTGGCTGCTCGGCGCTGAGGGGCACGCGCTCGACGAGGCGGTCGCTGGCCCAGGGCAGGCCCCAGCGCCAACCAGCAGCGAGCAGCACCGTGAGCAAGGCCAGAGACATCAGCGCCAGATGCCAGCTGAGTTGCCAGCGCGCGACGAGGCCCGGCAGTTGGCCGACGCTGTCGGCCCAGGCGTCGAAGGCGGCGGCATCGGGGAAGCTGATCACACCCGCGCCGCGCAGCAGGATCTGCCTTTGGCCATGGCGCATCCGCTCGGGCCATTGCACCTGATCCAGCGGGGTGGCGCGGTCGCCGAAGCGCAGCGCGCCGTTGTGGAGGCTCACCTCGACGGGCTGGGCCATGCCGCATTGGCCGTCGAACCAACGGCCGGTGATGAAAGTCGATGCGCTCATGTCAGAGCCCCACGTCCATGCCGAAGAAATCTCCCGCCACCTCGCCGCTGGCGTCGGTGCGCTCAGTCCCGGCAGGCGCCACCCATGTGGCCGGGTCCGTGCTGCTCTCGATGCTCACCGACTCCAGCCGCAGCCGCATGGTGGCGATGACGGCGAAGGGCCGGTACAGGCCCAGCGTGGCGACGATCAGCAGCCAGTTCTTCAGCGTCAGCCCCCTCAGGCCGGAGAGTTCGCTGCGAAAGCGCAGGGACGCGCTGTGGGTATTGCCCCAGACGAGGTTCTGGATGCGCGAGGCGTAGTAGGGCAGCACGACGCTGCCGACGAACAGGTAGACCATCCCCGCCCAGGCAAACCCGGCGTAGGTGCTGCTACCCTTGGCGTCGATCTTGCCGGTGGTGGCCAGCCCCAGCAGGCTGCCCAGGGCGAAAGCGCATATCGAGACAACCACCAGCATCAGTACCGCCAGCAGGACGGACTTGAAGCCGATGAAGTAGACCGAGCGCGTGTGCAGCCGGATGCCGCTGTGCTCGCCGGCGATGCGGTAGCCGCTGTGCTGGTAGCGCTTGATCAGCGCCGTGGACCAGGGCGCCGCCAGCAGGGCGGCCAACTGCAACGCCTGCCCGAGCCAGGCCAGGACGCCACCGCCTGAGCCCTCACTCTTCAGGCTCCAGGCCAGCGCCAGCGCGGCAGGCACGAACACCGGCAGGTAGGCGAGATAGGCTGCGCCCAGCGACCCCTCAAAGCCCATCCGCAAGCCACGCCAGCTGGTGTTGCCGAGGCGGAACTGCATCGATGCCCGCCACAGCGCCGGCCAGGCGGCACCCGCCAGCACGAAGGCCAGCAGCGCCGCCATGGGCGAGAACTCTCCGGCAAACGTGTAGACGAGCATCAGCACGGCCATCAGCACGAAGCCGCGGAACATCTTCCAGACGTCACCATGGAAGGCCAGCGCCTCGCCGTCGATCAAGGTGTTGGCGTAGAGGTAGCGGATGCGCCGCATCTTGGCGAACGGCAGGTAGAGCCCGCAGCTCAGCAGGATCAGCAGCAGGTTGACGGCCCAGATGCGGAAGTACTCGCTGCCGGAGCCGGTGAAGCGGATCTCGAGAACACGCGGCGCGGGCTCGGTGTTGGGCGGAGGCAGATCGGCCGTCGTCGGGACGGCTGCGGCGGTGTGCATGGAAACTCCCTGGGTGAAGGCGCCGCCGTCTGCTGCAGCGGGCTGCCCGTGACTGTGGCATGGCCGGCGCGCGTCACGAGCTCCGCTCGCGACGTGATTGTTCACCGCTGACTGAAGAAGGCGATGCGCTCCTCGTCTGCGGGGTGGGACGAGATCGCGATGGCCAACGGGTTGTTGTCCACCGTTGCATGCTTCTTGGCCAGACGCTCGAAAAACACGGCCATGCGCGAGGTGTCCACGCCGCCGGCCCGGGCCAGCGTGCGGCCGTAGAGGTCAGCCTCGCGCTCGTTGTCGCGCGAGTAGGCGTTGCTCGCCAGCAAGGCCGGTGCCGCGGCAAGCAGCGTGGAGAAGTCACCCACGATGACCGAGGCGACGACGCCGACCGCACCCGCCCGCAGCATCAGCCGCAGGCCGTGACGGTGACGCACGTGACCCAGTTCGTGCGCCAGCACGGTCATCACGGCGTCAGGTTCGTCGGCCAGCAGTTCCAGCAACTCGTCGGTGATGACGATGTCGCCGCCGGGCAGCGCAAACGCATTCGGTCCCAGCGCCTTGCCCCCGTTGCGGAAATGGATCTCGAAGCGCTCCGGCACCGCCGGCCCACCGTCAGCGCGGGCTCGCGCGATGGCCTTGGTCCAACGGTCTTGCCAGACCTGTTGCTGGGCCGTGCTGAGGGCGCTCGGCTTGAGCCAATCGCCGTCCAGACCGTTCAACAAATGCTCGCCCAGGGTCCGCTCAGCGGATTGGGGCAGCGCGTCGACGGCGGTGTCGACCGCCCACGGCAGTCCCCAGCGCCAACCCGCTGCCAGGCCCGCCGCCAGCAACACCAGCGCCAGCAGCGCCAGCAGCCAGCTCTGCTGCCACTGCACGATGGCGCTGTCACTGCGACCGGACGCGCTCGCCCAGGCATCAAAGGCCGTGGCATCGGCAAAGCTCAGCAGGCCGCCGCCAGGCAGCAGGATCTGGCGCTGGCCATGGCGCTGGCGTTCGGGCCAGGTCAGGCCTGACAGCGGCGCGCTCTGCTCACCGAAGTGCAGCGTCGCACCGTCCATCCAGACCTCAATGGGCCGCGCGCGGGCGCTGCGCCCATCAAACCAGTCCGCGGCGAGGCGGGGCGAAGCATCCATCACAGGCCCATGTCGATGCCGAAGAAGTCGCCGGCGATGTCGCCCGTCGCGTCGGCGTGGCCGGCATGGGCTGCGGCCACCCAGTCGGCCGGGTCTTCGTCGCAGCCGATGCTGACGGCCTCCAGGCGCAGCCGCGCCGTGGCGATCGCCGCGAAGGGCCGGTACAGGCCCAGGGTCAGTCCGGTCAGCAGCCAGTTCTTCAGCGTCAGGCCGAACAGGGACGAGAAGCTCAGCGTGCTGCGAAAGCGCAAGGCTTCGCTGCGCGTGCCGCTCCAGGCCAGGTTCTGCATGCGTGCGGCGCTGTAGGGCATGACGACCGCGAAATACAGCAGGTAGGCGAGCAGCACCCCAAAGCCCAGCGCGGCCATGCTGACGACACGACCCATGCTCTGCTGCATGGTGCTGCCCAGCGCGACGAACAACGCGATCAGCACGCCGGAACCGATCATGGGCAGCAACGAGACGCCGATGGTCTTCAGCCCGAGCAGATAGACCTTGGCCACCGACAGCTTGAGCCGGGCATGCTGTCCGGCGATGCGGTAGCCGTTGTGCTGGTAGCGCTTGAACAGGGTCAACGACCAAGGCATCAGGACCATCATGCCCAGCAGGCCGACGACGTTCAGCCACAGCGCGGGCGTCATCTCCTTGGCCGTGCCTGCGTCTGCGGAGGCCATCAGCGCGGTGCCGGCGACCATGGCGATGGCCGGCAGATAGCTGGGTGCGCAGGCCAGATAGGCTCCTTGCAGCGACCCCTCGAAGCGCAGGCGCAGGCCGCGCCAGCTGGTGTTGCCCAGGCGAAACTGCATCGAGGCCCGCCACAGGGCCGGCCAGACGGCGCACAGGATCAGGAAGGCGATGAAGGCCGCCAGCTGCGACAGCCGGCCCGCGCCGCTGTAGACACCCATCAACACGACCAGCAGCACGAAGCCGCGGAACATCTTCCACGGGTCGCCATGAAAGCTCAGCGCCTGGCCATCGACCAGGGTGTTGGCATAGAAGTAGCGGATGCGCCTGGCCTTGGCGAAGGGCAGGTACAGGCCCAGCGTGACGAGGATGAGCAGCAGGTTGACCGACCAGATGCGGAAATACTCGCTGCCCGAGCCGGTGAAGCGGATGTCGAGCACCCGCGGCGCAGCGGGCGGCGTGGCGACGGGGGCCGCATCGGCCGCGGCGTCGAGGTCTTGCATGGAATCTCCCTGTTAGCGGGCCGCTGTTCAGCGCGGCGTGCCGGCCGAGACTTTGGCGGTGGCCAGCGTGCCTGGCAACTCTGGTTTGTCAGGCCCCGTGATGTGATTTTTTACGGCTGCCTGAAGAAGGCGATGCGCTCTTCGTCGCCCGGGTGGCTTGAGAACGAAGCCGAAAAAGACCTGGACCGAGTCGTCGCGGTCGTGTCGGAATCAAGCATTCATCCTCCCTCGGATGTCCTTTGTCCCGGCTTCCGGGGACGGCGCCGGTGTCTGAGCGGCAGCACTGTGCAGGGCGCCCTCCCTACTGGCAACCCCTGCTTGCGGTGGCTGTCGGCCCCAGCCGACAGGCCTTTTTCACGGGCAGTCCGCCAAGAAGCGCTCGCTAGAATCGTTTCGACTTGTGATCCCCTTGCCTGCCCTATGACGATGAAGTTGATCGGTTCTCTCGCCAGCCCTTACGTGCGCAAGGTTCGCATCGTGATGGCCGAGAAGAAGCTCGATTACCAGTTGGTGCTTGAAGACGTCTGGGGCAGCGACGCCATCCTGAAGATGAACCCGCTGGGCAAGGTGCCCTGCCTGGTCATGGAAGGCCAGGATTCGATCACCGGTGCCGTCTTCGACTCGCGCGTCATCGTCGAGTACGTGGACACGCTGTCACCCGTGGGCAAGCTGATCCCCGAGCGCGGCCGCGAGCGCTGCGAGGTGCGCACCTGGGAGGCCCTGGCCGATGGCGTCGTCGATGCCGGCATCCTCGTGCGCCTGGAGCGCACCTGGGCGCACCGCCCCGCGGAGCAGCGCAGCCCGGCCTGGATTGACCGTCAGCTGACCAAGGTCAACGCCGCGTTGGCCGCGATGAGCCAGGGCCTGGGCGAGAAGGCCTGGTGCTCGGGCAACCATTTCTCGCTCGCCGACATCTCCGTCGGTTGCGCCCTGGGCTGGCTGGAATTCCGCTTCCCGGAGATCAACTGGCGCGAGGACTACCCCAATCTGGCTCGCCACATGGACAAGCTGTCCCAGCGCCAGAGCTTTGCGGACACCGTGCCGGCCTAGGCGATCAGCAGTTCCCGCGAACGCACATGCAGCAGACGCACCAGGCGCCAGATGCGGCGCTCGATCTCGGCAACGTCCAGCTTCCACAGCGTCGCGATCTCGGCCAGTAGCAGGCCTTGCGCCAGCAGCGTCAGCAGATGACGGCTGGCCTGGTCGATCTGGCGGCCGGCGGGGCTGGCATCCAGCGGCGCTGCGGCCTGGCGGGCCGTGACGATGGGGCTGCGCTCGATGCCGAATGCCGCCAGGGCCTGGCGGGCCAGCTGAGGGTTGAACATGGAGCGGCGTTCATGCAGGCGAGTCAGCGCCTGGACGAGGCCGGCACCGCTGCCGTCGTCCACGTGATAGGCATTGGCGCCGGCACTTAGCGCGGCGAACAGCTGCAGGTCATCGGCCGTCGGCGTCAGCAGCAGCAGCTGGGGCCGCACCGGCAGGCGGCCGAGTTCATGGGCGACACGCATCGCATGGCTGTCGACGAGACGCAGGTCGCTGGCGACGATGTCGGGCGCCAGCGCGGCGAGTTCGTCCAGCGCGTCGGCCAGCAGGGTGCTGCTGCCGGCCAGCTCCACGCCGTCGGCCTGCAGCAGCAGCGAGCGCGTGCGCTGCAGCGTGGGCTCGCTGAGACGGAGGAGATAGACGGTGGGCATGATGCGCGGATGTAACCGCTGCGCATTGTGCGCGTTTTGGTCGCCGTCCCCCTAACTTGTAGGCGCCATCCCCCGCGGGCGCGGGCCCCTCGTCCAAGGAGGGGATCGCCAGGCGCCCGGCCCGAGATTCACGCGGCAGCGGTGCGCTCGATGGCGCCCTGGGGCGCAAAGCTGTGGGCGCTGGCCAGCGGCCAGTAGATCCTGAAGGTGTTGTGCCTCATGTCGCCGCGCAGCAGCGAACCCGGCTCCACGAAAGGCAGCAGGTTGGCCAGCAACCTGACCTCGTGCTTGTCCAGGCGGTGCACGATGTGCTGAGCCGTGATTTCCTGCGGGTGGCACAGGCCGGCGGCCTCGACGAGTTCCTTCAGCGCCTTCAGCGTGCCCTGGTGAAAGTTGGCGACGCGCTGGGCCTTGTCGGGCACGACGATGGCGCGCTGGCGCACCGGGTCCTGCGTGGTCACGCCCGTCGGGCAATGGCCGGTGTGGCAGGCCTGGGCCTGGATGCAGCCCAGAGCGAACATGAAGCCGCGCCCGGCGTTGCACCAGTCGGCGCCCAGCGCCATCAGGCGCACCAGGTCGAAGGCGGTCGTGACCTTGCCGGCGCAGCCGATCTTGATCTTGTCGCGCAGGTTCAATCCGACCAGCGAGTTGTGCACGAGCAGCAGGCCCTCCTGAACCGGCGCGCCGACATGGTTGGTGAACTCCAGCGGCGCGGCGCCCGTGCCGCCTTCGGCACCGTCGACGACGATGAAGTCGGGCGTGATGCCTGTCTCCAGCATGGCCTTGCACACAGCGAACCACTCCCAGGGGTGGCCGATGCAAAGCTTGAAGCCGGTGGGCTTGCCGCCCGACAGCGTGCGCAGCCTGTCGATGAACTGCATCATCTCGATGGGTGTCGAGAAGGCGCTGTGCCGGGCCGGTGAGATGCAGGCCACGCCCTCGGGAACGCCACGTGCGGCCGCAATCTCCGCCGTCACCTTCGGGCCGGGCAGCACGCCGCCGTGGCCGGGCTTGGCGCCCTGGCTGAGCTTGAGCTCGATCATCTTGACCTGCGGGTCGCGGGCAGCGGCCTCGAAGCGCTCGGGGCTGAAGCTGCCATCGTCATTGCGGCAGCCGAAATAACCCGAGCCAATCTCCCAGATCAGGTCGCCGCCATGCACGCGGTGGTGGGCGCTGATCGAGCCTTCGCCCGTGTCGTGGGCGAAGCCGCCGAGCTTCGCGCCCTTGTTCAGCGCCAGGATGGCGTTGGCGCTGAGCGCGCCGAAGCTCATCGCCGAGATGTTGAAGACGCTGGCCGAATAGGGCTGGGCCCGGCCCGCGCCAATGGTGATGCGGAAGTCGTGGCTGGTGAGATGGGTCGGCGCCAGGGAATGGTTGATCCATTCATAGCCGCGCGCGCTGACGTCCAGCTGGGTGCCGAAAGGGCGCTGGTCGGCCTCGCCCTTGGCGCGCTGGTAGACGATGGAGCGCTGGGCACGCGAGAACGGCGCGGCATCGTTGTCGCCCTCCAGGAAGTACTGGCGGATCTCGGGGCGGATGAACTCCAGCAGGAAGCGCAGATGGCCGATGACGGGATAGTTGCGCAGAATGGAATGACGCGTCTGGCGGGTATCGCGCAGGCCGAGCAACGTCAGGCCCAGGAAGACGACGACCAGCACGCCGTCGACGAGCCCACCCATCCAACCGATGGCGAAGAACAGCGCGAACAGGCCGCACAGCATCCACGTCAGATAGCGCAGCGGGAAATACTCGTTGATGCGTCGTGTCCAGCTGGGCCAGGCAAGCATGAGGGGTCCTTAAACCGTGACCGACGGATGCTAAGGCCGGAGGAGCCTGAGCGGCAGCGGGCGTGGCCCGCGTTGTGACTGGCAAGGGCGCAGGCTAGGCGCGAGGAGGCAGCGGGTGCGTACCCGCAACGACGAGCAACAACGCCTGCGCCCTTGCCAGTCACAACCCGGAGGGCCGAGCGATTTGCGGGGCCATGCGGCGTTACCGGCTCGTTGTGGGTCCCTACCCACGCCTCGCCGGCGCCTGGCCTGGCCCCGCAAATCGCCTCGGCGCGGGCCACGCCCGCTGCCGCTCAGGCTCCTGACCTCACAATTGCCCGCATCAACCCTCAAGGTAGCTGTCGATGAAGTCCTTTTTCTCCACGCTGGGCTGGCTGTTCTCCAAGGCCTGGTGGCTGCTTGACGGCACGCGCCGCGCACTGATGAATCTCTTCGTCCTGCTGCTCCTCGTCATCTTCGTCACCGCCGTGGCGACGCGCGGCCCCAAGCCGCTGGCCGACAAGACGACGCTGGTGCTCAAGCTCGACGGCAGCCTCGTCGAACAGTTTTCCGGCAGCCCGCGCGAGCAGCTGGCAGCCCAGGCCCGCGGCCAGAGCGTGCCGCACCAGACACGGTTGCGCGACGTGCTCGCCGTGCTCGACCAGGCCGCCAAGGATGACAAGATCAGCGCCCTGCTGCTGGACGTCGAGGAGCTGCAAGGCGCAGGTCTGGCCGGCCTGCACGAGGTCGTCAGCGCGCTGCAGCGCTTCAAGCAGAGCGGCAAGCCGGTGCTGGCCTATGCCGACAGCTACAGCCAGCGCGGCTACTTCCTCGCCGCCCAGGCCGGCGAGGTCTATCTGCATCCCATGGGCATGGTCGGCATCGAAGGCTTTGGCCGCTACCGCACCTACTACAAGGACGCGCTGGACCGCATCGGCGTGACGCCGCACGTCATCAAGGTCGGCACCTACAAGAACTTTGCCGAGACCTACACGGCCAATGGCCCCAGCCCCGCGACGCTGGAGTCCGAGGGCCTGGTCTATGGCGAGCTGTGGAGCGGCTTCACCGGCAGCATCGAGGCCGCACGCAAACTGGAGGCGGGCAGCATCGCCAAGGACATCGCCGGGCTGCCGCAACTGCTTGCCGCCACGCAGGGCGACACGGCCAAGCTGGCCCTGCAGGCCAAGCTGGTCGACGGCCTGAAGACGCGCGACGAAATGCGCGAACTGCTCATTGCCAAGGGCGCCAAGGACGAGGACAGCAAGAGCTTCCGCCAGATCTCGCTGAACCAGTACCTGGCCTATGTGAAGGACGCCGGCACGCCCAACAAGTTGCAGCCCGGCATTGGCATCGTCGTGGCCGAGGGCGAGATCGTCGATGGCGATGCCGGCCCGGGCCGCATTGGTGGCGACTCCACGGCCCGCCTGATCCGCAAGGCCCGCGAGGACGAGGCCATCAAGGCCATCGTGCTGCGCGTGAACTCGCCGGGCGGCAGCGCCTTCGCCTCCGAGATCCTGCGCCGCGAGCTGGAGCTGACCCGCAAGGCCGGCAAACCAGTCGTCGTGTCGATGGGCGACGTGGCGGCCTCGGGCGGCTACTGGATCTCCATGGCCAGCGACACCGTCATCGCCGACGCCGGCACCATCACCGGCAGCATCGGCGTGTTCGGCATGCTGCCCACCGCCGAAGGGCTGATGGACAAGCTGTCGCTGCACACCGGCGGCGTCACGACCACCTGGCTGGCCGGCGGCTACGACCCGCGCCGCCCGCTGGACCCGCGCCTGCAGGCCACCGTGCAGGCCAGCATCGACAACATCTATGGCCGCTTCACCAGCCTCGCGGCCCAGGCGCGCAAGAGCACGCCGGAGAAAATTGATGCCGTCGCGCAGGGCCGTATCTGGACGGGCTCGCAAGCCAAGGAGCGCGGCCTCGTCGACCGCCTGGGCAGCTTCGACGATGCCGTGCAGACGGCCGTCCAGTTGGCCAAGCTTGAGGTCAAGGAGGGCGAGAAGCCGCGCCTGGCTTATGTGGAGCGCGACCTCAGCCGCAGCGAGCGGCTGCTGGCGTCGCTGACCGACACACTGGCGCCGTCCATCGCCGCGGCCATCGGCAGCTCGCTGGGCCTGGACGCCCTGCCCGCGCCGGTGCGCGAGGAGCTGGCGATGCTGAAGGATCTGTCGCAGTTCGCCGCCCGCGGCCAGTGGGACAAGGCCGCCGCCGTGCACTGCCTGTGCGGTGCTCCCTGACCTGCGAACCGATTAACTGGCCGGCGTCTGCCAGCCCCCGCTTCATGGCCAGTGGCGTTGGAACACTGCAGCCACCTCGGGATGCTGCTCCACGCGCAGCAACTGGGCGAAGAAGCTCGGCCGCTCGGCCTGCAGGAAGGGCCGCGACCCCGACCACTTGGACACCACCGTGGCCAGCAGCTCCAGCGCGCCGGGCACGCCGGCCTCGAAGCCGATCTCGAACTGGTCGGCAAACAGCCGCCAGTGCTCGTGCAGGCGGGCCCGCGTGCCGGCGCGGATCTGCGCCTTCATCGCGTCGTCGCAGGGCTCGCACCAGCGCTCGGGGTAGTCGATGACGCTGATGGCCGCATAGCAGTTGGCCGCCACATAGACCAGGCCTCGGATGGCGCGCGCCCGCGCGCTGGCGTCGGCGGGCAGCAGCAACCCCGGCGGCACCGTCAGGCCCAGGTGGATGAGGATGGCGGCGCTCTCCGTCAGCACCGTGCCGTCGGCCAGCACCAGCGTCGGAATCTGCCCCAGCGGATTCACGCGCAGCAGCTCATCGCGCCCGGGCCCGGGGTTCCACGAGGCTGCGTCCACGGTCGTGTAAGCCAGGCCGGCGCGCGCCAGCGCCGCCTCGATGACCGCCGAACCCGAACCCTTGGTGCCGTACAAGGTCAACATTGCCATGACTCCTTCATCGAGCGTGCTCTCGAGCATGCAAAATCGTCTCACATCATGAGCCCCGGCCCCTCGCTTCCCCCTTCCCGGCATCCGGTCGTCAAGCCCAGCTTCGGCCGCGTCAGCGTGGGCGTGCATGGCCGCGTCATGGTGTCGATCGCCGAAGGACCTTTCGACGCACCGCTGATGGCAGCCGTCAAGCGCGCCGTCGCGCTGGCCGGCAAGCGCCTGCCGGCCGACCGCCGCTTCGGTGACCTGCTCGAGATCCGCGGCAGCCTGCAGATGGACGCCGATGCGCTGCAGGAGCTGCGCGCCAGCATCGATGCCTTCGGTTCGCGCGGCATCGTCTCCCTGTCCACCGTCTTCCTGGTGCGCCCCGGCATCCCCGGCATCGAGCGCCTGCCGGCGCTGATGGACATCTGGCGCGCCAGCCGCCCGGTGCGCCGCGCCGACAACTTCGAGTCCGCCTGGGCCCTGGTCAACGCCGACCTGGCCGCAGCCGGCCTGCCGACGCAAGAGCCGCCAGTGCGCCGATGACAGACGCGCCCGGCCTGCAATGGCCCCTCGACGCCAAAGGCAAGCGTGCCACCGGCGCGCCGGGCCAGCGCATCATCGCGGCCGCCCTGCGTGGGCTGGACGCAACCGCGGCCGATGCCGTCGCCGCCGAACACGACTGGCGCCACGCCTACCCCGCCCATTGGTGCGCCCTGGTGCAAGCTCAAGCGGCCCGGCCCGGGGGTGTCGTCGCTTCGGCACGCGCCGGCCTCGCCGCGGCCTGGCGCGAACTGCCCTTCATGCGCGCCGGCCAAGCCCACGCTCTGGCCGACGCAATGAACACGCCCCAGCGCCGCCTGCAAACGCTGCAACTGCGCGGCAGCGGCGATGCGGCACCCGCTCGCTGGACCGTGCCCCACCAGGGCCGCGAGCTGCATGGCGATGCCCTCGCCCGCCAGATCGACCGCTGGGAGAAGGGCGGCATCTGCGAGGCCGCCCACGCGGGCGCGCTGCGCGACTGCCTGGCCCACCCCGAATGGTTCGACCTGTCCGACCAGCACCTCGTGCTGCTCGGCGCCGGCAGCGAGGCCGGGCCGCTGGCCTGGCTGGCGAAGTGGCGCGCCAATCTCGTCGGCATCGACCTCGCCCGCGCCGCGACCTGGAAGCGCATTGCCGCCATCGTCGCCGCCGGCAATGCCACGCTGATCGCGCCCGTCGCGCCGGGCCAGCCGCTGGACGTCGCCCATGCCGGCGCCGACCTGCTGGCCGACACGCCGGATATCGCCGCCTGGCTGGCGTCGCTGAATCAACCGCTGAGCGTGGCCAACCTCGCCTACCTGGATGGCGAGCGCCATGTGCGCGTGTCCCTGGCGATGGACGCCATCAGCGCGACGCTGTGCGCCGCCGACGCCCGCACCCAGCTCGCCTACATGGCCACGCCGACCGATGTCTTCGCCGTGCCGGAGCAGCTGGCGCGCGACGTCATGCGCCGTTATGCCGAGCGTGGCCTCGTCAAGAAGCTGGCCCAGTTCGGTGCGCGTCTGGGCAGCGGCGGCCGCGGCTTCGCTCCGCATATCGAGGGGCTGATCGACGCTGGTGACTTCGGCAGAGACTCTGGGAAATGGGGCCTGGTCGACGCGCTGGTCGTCGAACAGGGCCCGAACTACGCGCTGGCCAAGCGGCTGCAGCAGTGGCGCGCCTTGGTGGCCCGCGCCGATGGGCACCGCGTCGCCTTCAACGTGGCGCCCAGCACCACGACGGCCTCAGTTGTCTCCAATCCGCTGCTGGCAGCGGGCTTTCGCGGCGCCAAGGCTTTTGGCGTCGAGGTCTTTGCGCCGGCGACCACGAATGCGCTGATGGCCGCGATGTGGGTGCACCAGCTGCGCACGGCGCCGCGCGACTTCGCCCACCCACTCAAGCTGCTCGTGCACACCGCCAACCACGGCGGCCTATGGCGCCTGCCCTACCGGCCGCGCTCGGTGCTGCCGATGGCGGCGCTGCTCGGGTTCGTCAAGCGGCGCTGACGCTGCCTGGCGCCAGTTTGGCGTCGAACAACTGCAGCCCCGGCGGCTCGGAGGCCATCGTCACCAGCGCCTTGGCGAACTCGCGCGTGCCCGGCACACGGAAGTGGGCCTGCAACGCAGCCATGTCGCTCCACTGCTCGACGAAGACGAGGCGCAGCGGGTTCTCTGTATCGCGATGCACGTCATGAGCCAGGCAGCCCGGCTCGACGCGTGAGCGCTCGACATGCTGCCGGCTCAGCTGCAGCACCTCTTCGAAGTGTTCGGGGTGCGTGGTGATGTGGCCAAGAACGAGGATCATGGGCGACTTTCAGAAAGGCCAGGGGCGTTGCTCGGGTCGCAACCGCTCCCACGCTGCGCCCAAGGCCAGCACGCCAGCGTCGTCGAAGCGCCGGCCGATGATCTGCAACCCGATCGGCAAGCCGGTCGACGTATAGCCCGCATTGATGGACAGGGCCGGCTGCTCGCTCATGTTGTACGGCAGCGTGAAGGCGATGTGCTCAAAGGGCCGCGCCGGGTCGTGCAGCGGGCTGGCCAGGTGGGCCGGGTAGGCCGGCATGGGCGCGACGGGCGACAGCACGAAGTCAAAAGGCTCGCAGGCCGCATTGGCCGCCTCGCGCAAGGCCTGCATCTGGCTGTAGCCGCGAAAGACCGTGCCGCCGTCGTAGCCGGCCGCGGGCGCGACCCAGCCGAGGATGTAGGGCAGCACCTTGGCACGCTGCTCGGGGGCGAGGGCGGAGATGTCCAGCCAGGAGCGCATGCGCCAGAAACGGTCGATGCCGTCGGCCATCTCGCGCGTCGTGAAGGGGGCGAGCGGCTCGACGATGGCGCCGGCCTGCTCGAAGACGCGCGCCGCCGCGACCACCGCCGCATCGACCTCCGGCTGCACGGCATCGCCCCAGCCCGCATCGAGCATCAGGCCGATGCGCAGGCCATGCAGTTCCAGCGGCCGCGATGCGACCGAGCCCGGCGGCAGCTGCGTCGGGTCGCGCGCATCCGGTTGCGCGAGCACGGCCAGCATCAGCGCGGCGTCTTCGACGGTGCGCGTCAGCGGACCGGCGACCCGGCCGGCATAGCCCGGCTTGATGGGCACGCGGCCATGGCTGGGCTTGAGGCCGACCAGGCCGCACCAGCCGGCCGGCAGCCGGATGGAGCCGCCAATGTCCGTGCCCAGGTGCAGAGGGCCATAGCCGGCCGCACCCGCCGCCGCGGCACCAGCGCTGGAACCACCAGGCGTCATCGCCACGTTCCAGGGGTTGCGTGCCGGCTCGGCATAGAGGCTGGACAGGCCCGAGCTCAGCATGCCGTAGTCGGGCATGGTGGTGCGCGCCCAGGCGATGGCACCGGCCTCGCGCAGCCGCGCGGCGGGCGGAGCCTCGAAGTCGGCAGTCGCGTCATCCGCCGTCGCGGCAGTGCCCAGCCGGTAGCTCGCGCCGGGCACGGCGATGTTCTCCTTCAGCGTGACCGGCACGCCGTCCAGCGCCAGCGCAGTGCCGGCACGCCAGCGCGCCTCGCTGGCGCGGGCCGCGGCCAAAGCGCCCTCGGCATCCATGGCGCACAGTGCGTGCAGTTCGCCCTCACGCTTGCCGGCCTGGGACAGCACGGCGCCCATCACCTCGACGGGCGACAGTTCGCCGCTGCGGTAGGCGGCGATCAGCTCGGCCGCCCCCAGCCCGAAAACGGCAGTTGACCGCTCGCTACTCATCGCAGGCCTGACGCTTCGACAAGACCGCTTGCCAGCCTCGCATGCCACTTCGATCACCAGCGCTGCACGTCCGCTGGTCTGGCGCTTCGGGCTGCCGGCTGCGTTGTTCTTCCTTGCGGGCACGAGCCCGCTGCGTCGTCTCGCCTTGCGGGCAACCCGCCTCGCCAGCCCCTCGGACGCGCACAACCGCCGTTTCCGGGCCGGCAATCATTTCTTCAGTTGCTGAGCCGCCTTCAGCATCGCGTCGATGTGGCCGTCCGGGTTCATGCTGGCATGCACAGCAGCGACCTTGCCATCGGTGCCGATCAGATAGGACACGCGGTCGGCCATGGTGCCCGGCACCATCTTCAGCGTGACGTCGTAGTCCTTGATGACCTTGCCGCCGGCGTCGGCCGCGACGGCGAACTTGTTGCGGCAGGCCTCGACGCTGAACTTCTTCAGCGTCTCGATGTCATCGTTGGACATGCCGATGACCGTCGTGTGCAGCGCCTTGAACTTGTCGGTCGCCTCGGCGAACTGGTGGGCCTCGACGGTGCAGCCGCTGGTGAAGGCCTTGGGATAGAAGTACAGCACCACCGGGCCTTGCTTGAGGGCCTCGGCCAGCTTGAACTTGAAGGACTGGCCGCCGACGGCGGCGTCAGTGCTGAAGTCGGGGGCCGGAGCGCCGACGCTGAGGGCGGCGTGGCCTGGCAGGGCCAGCAGCAGGGATAGCGAGGCAAACAGGGGAGCAAGGCGCGACGACATAACGACTCCAACAGGTGAACAATCACGGGGCCGGCACCAACAACCAAAGCCGGCTTGCGCCTAGTATCCACTCGCTCGAAATTCAAGGTGTACCGATGACCTTTTCCTCCTGCTGCCGCGTGACGGCGCCCCTGCTGTTCTCCCTGCTCGCCATGGCAGGCTGTGGCGGCGTAGGCCACGACGTCGCTGACGTCGTCGGTGCCATGGCCGACGGCATCGTGTGCGGCCTGCGCAACTGCACCGAATCCTCGACGCTGAACGTCGACGAGATCAGCCCTCGCTTCAGCGCGGCCCAGGCAACGGGCGACAACCGCGTGGTGGTGGACGGCTTCCTCGGCAAGTCCGCCAACGTACTGACGACGGTGCTGATGGCGCCGGATGAGCGCCTGTCGGTCAGCGTCGACGGCGGCCCCGAGGTGACGATGAGCAATCCCGACGGCGAGCGTCTGGGCTACACCGCCAGCTTGGCCGCCGCGAGCGCCCAGCCGGTGGTGCAGCTGGTGTTCACGCGGGCCGGTGTGCGCCATGTGAGCCAGGTCACGCTGCCCGTCGGCTTCACGGTGCTGCAGCCCACTGGCAACCCTTTGCTGACACGCAGCGGCGCCGCCCTGCCGGTGCGGCTGAACCTGTCCGGCGTGAACGACGCCGTCGCCACGGGCAGCGGCAGCTGCAGCCGCAGCGATGGCAGCAGCTTCACGGTCAAGAACGAGAATCTGGGCGCACGCATCGAGGGCAGCGTGGCGGGCGGCTACCGACTGGAGCCGGCTCTGGTGGACGACAACCTCAACATCGCCAGCCGCAATGCCAACAACAGCGATCCCAAGACCGCGGCCGTCAGCCGTTGCGAGCTCACAGTGACCTGGACCAAATCCTCTCGCGGCACCATTGCGCCGACGATGAACGGCCACGGTACTTTGCTCGGCGAACGCCAGGCCAGCCACCCGCTGGTCTACGACGCGCGCTCCTGAAGCAGACTGTCGGCGAGCCAGCGCTGCAGGGCGCCGACGACGGCGGGCGCTGCGGCCTCGGGGTCGCCCAGCACCTGGGCGGCGCGCTCGCAGAGCTGCGCGAACGGCAAGCCCTCGGCCACCGCGCCCAGCAAAGCGGCCTCCASCGGCTCCAGCGAGCGCCAGCGGGTCTCGCCGGCCTGGCGCCAGGCCAGCAGCGTGTGTTCATGCGCCACCGGCTCAGGCAGCTCGGGTTGGTCGTCGCCGGACTCCGGCTCCCACTCACGCAGCACGCGCCAGGCGGGCTCGATGGCGTAGGCCAGCACCACGCGCAGCACGCTGGGCTGCAGGTGCAGCACCAGACCAGCCCAGTCGTCGGGGCTCAGCGCGGCCAGCGAGGCCGGCTCCAGCACCGGCGCCTCGGCGGCATCGAAGGCGCCACGCAGAGCCCAGTCCATGCGCGCGAAATCGATCAGGCTGGCATGGGGCACGAGTTCATCGTCTGCCGCGGCCATGAAGTCGGCCAGCTCATGGCCGAACCAGCGGATCGACGGGTGCTGGCTGGGCCGCGCGGCGAGATAGGCCTGGCCCAGGGCTTCGAAAGCCTCGTCGCCCAATGCCCGGGCGAGCACGGTGTAGTTGTCGGTCAGCGCCGCCACGAGGCGGGCCTGATAGGCATGGCGGTAGACCTCCAGGCCTGTCGCGTAGTCGCCAGCGAGCAGGTCGGCCGCGTCGGCACCGTCGCGGATCGCAGCGGCCAGCCGCCGCTGTTGCTGGATGACGCTCATGAGGTGGTCGCCAGGCGGCGGGCCACGGCCAGTTCGGCCAGCAGGCTTTCCAGCGGCGGAATGTGGTCGTCGCGCTCGATCATCGTCGGCACCGCGCCGAAGCGCTTCACGGCATGCTGGTACAGCGCCCAGACCTCGTCACGCACCGGGTGGTCGTGGGTGTCGATGACGATGTCGCCACGGTCCTCGTGGCCGGCGAGGTGGATCTGGCGCACGGGCTCGACGGGGATGACGTCCAGGTAGGTGATCGGGTCGAAGCCGTGGTTGCGGCCCGAAACATAGACGTTGTTGACGTCCAGCAGCAACTGGGCGCCGGTGGCCTTGAGCAACTGGGCGATGAAGTCCCACTCCGTCATCTCGTCGGCCGCGAAGCGCACATAGCTGGACACGTTCTCCAGCACCAACGGCCGGCCGAGGATGTCCTGCACCTGGGCAATGCGGCCGCCCACATGGTCCAGCGCCGCTCGCGTCAGCGGCACCGGCAGCAGGTCGTGCAGCTGGCTGTGGGCGTCGGCACTCCAGCAGAGGTGGTCGGACACCCAGCCGGGTTCAAGCCGGTCCGCCAGCGCTTTCAATTCGCGCAGATAGCCCAGGTCCAGCGGTGCGGGCCCTGCCACGGACAGCGACACGCCGTGCATGACCAGCGGGTAGTCCGCCCGGATGCGCTCCAGATGCGCCATCGGCGGGCCGCCGGGCACCATGTAGTTCTCGGAAATGATCTCCAGCCAGTCGGGCCGCACGGCGGCATCCACGCCCGCCTCGAAGGCCGCGTAATGCTCGACGCGCAAGCCGAGGCCAAAGCCTTGGATGTGGGTCATGGCGAGAAAAAGGAAACGGCGCGGCACCGAAAGGTGCTCGCGCCTCATCAAGCGGCAGCCGTGGATCTGGCTTTGCCAGGCCACTGGCTGCGCCCCCTTGAGGGGGAGACGCGTGAGCGTCTCGGGGGTGGGCTTATTTCTCGACTTTTCCGCCAGCCTTGGTGCACTCGTCAGCGCTCTTCTTGCTGACCCAGCCCTGGCCCTTGCAGCCGTTGTGGCCCTTGCAGTCGCTCTTGGCGGTCTTGCACTCGGAAGTGCCCTTGCAGCCGTTCACGCCGGAGCACTTGACCATGCCGTCGGCGGCCATGGCGGTCGTCGGCACGGCGGTGGCGAACAGGGCAGCAGCGGCGGCAGCGATGCCCAGGCCAGTCTTGAGGGATGCGTTCATATCGAGTCTCCAGGAGATAAAGGTGGATGAATGTGAGAGGTTTCACCACAGGCCGATTCCGGATGCATCCGACATCGACTTGCCAGCTTCTGTCGGGGGCCATGCCCAACTCCTTACAACCGACAGGCAGATTCTGATTACCTGACGTTATGACTGCAATGGCGCGTGGCATTCGTCATGGTCCGGCGCCAGCCGCTAGAGTCCGTCAGCTTCGCTTCCGATCCCCATGCTGAACACCGAAACCCCGAGCACCCGGCATCCCGACCTGGACACTTACGCCACGCCGGCACTGCTGGATGCATTCATCGCCGATCAGGTCGATGCCGTCGCAGCCGTCAAAGCCGCCGCGCCTCAGCTCGCCGCCGCCGTGGACGCCGCACTGCCGCGCATCCGCGCCGGCGGCCGGCTGCTGTATGCCGGCGCCGGCACTTCCGGGCGGCTCGGCGTGCTGGACAGCGTGGAGCTCTACCCCACCTTTTCCTGGCCACGGGAACGGGCCGTTGCCGTCATCGCCGGCGGCCAGGGCGCGATGTTTGTCGCCGTTGAGGGCGCGGAGGACGACCGCGCCCAGGGTGCCGCCGACCTGAACGCGCTGAACCCCGGCCCCAACGACGTGGCCCTGCTGCTGGCCGCGTCCGGCGGCACGCCCTATGTGCTGGGTGCCATTGAGGCCGCCCGCGCAGCCGGCGCGCTGACCATCGGCTTTGCCAACAACCCCGGCGCGCCGGTCACCCAGCAGGCCGAGATCGGCATCGTGCTGGACACCGGCGCCGAGGTCATCTCCGGCAGCACGCGCCTCAAGGCCGGCACCTCGCAGAAGATCGCGCTGAATACCTTCTCGTCGGCCCTGATGGTGCGGCTCAACAAGGTCTACGGCAACCTGATGGTGGACCTGAAGGCGACCAACGTGAAGCTCGTCAAGCGGGCGGTGGCGCTGACCGTGCGCGCTTCGGGCGCGAGTGAGGCCGATGCGCAGGCTGCGCTGGCGCAATGCGACCACCATGTGAAGACGGCGCTGGTGATGCTCAAGCGCGGTGTCGATGCGCGCGAGGCGCAGGCCTTGCTGGACAAGGTCGATGGCAGCGTGAGCCGGGCACTGGCTGCGTGAACACCCAGCAACGCTCGCCCTGGGCGTGGATCCCGACGCTCTACTTCGCCCAGGGGATTCCGTACGTCGTCGTCATGACGCTGTCGGTGGTGCTCTACAAGAACCTCGGCATCTCCAACACCGACATCGCCCTCTACACCAGCTGGCTCTACCTGCCCTGGGTCATCAAACCGCTGTGGTCGCCGTTGGCCGAGTTGTTCGGCACCAAGCGGCTCTGGGTCACGGTGCTGCAGTTCTTCGTCGGCGCGGCGCTGGCCGGCGTGGCGCTGACGATCCCGACCGACAAGGTCTTCCAGCTGTCGCTCGCGGTCTTCTGGCTGATGGCGTTCGCGTCCGCCTCGCACGACATCGCGGCCGACGGCTACTACATGCTGGCCCTGCCGCAGCACCAGCAGGCCGCCTTCGTGGGCGTGCGCTCGACCTTCTATCGCCTCGCCAACATCGGCGGCCAGGGCGGCCTGGTCTATCTCGCCGGTGAGCTGACCGAGCGCAGCGGCAGCGTCGTGCAAGCCTGGACCTGGGTGTTCTGGCTGCTGGGCGGGCTGTTCGTGCTGCTGGCGGCCTGGCATGCGCTCGTGTTGCCCCGGCCTGCGGCCGACGTGCAAGGCCCTGGCCGCAGCGCGGCACGCGGGCTGGCAGCCGAATTCATGGCCGTGTTCGCCAGCTTCTTCAAAAAGCCCGGCATCGCCATCACGCTGGGCTTCCTGCTGCTCTACCGCTTCCCCGAGGCACAGCTGCTCAAGCTCGCTTCACCCTTCCTGCTCGACCCCGTCGACAAGGGTGGCCTGGGCCTGTCCACCAAGGCCGTTGGCATCGCCTATGGCACGGTCGGCCTGACGGCACTGACACTGGGTGGCCTGGCCGGCGGCTGGGTCATCTCCCGCATCGGCCTGAAGCGCGCGCTGTGGCCGCTGGTGCTGGCCATGCATGTGCCCAACGTCGCCTTCCTGCTGCTGGCCATCACGCATCCAACCAGCCTCGCCGTCATCAGCAGCGCCCTGGCCGTCGAGCAGTTCGGCTACGGCCTCGGGTTCACGGCCTATCTGATGTACATGATCCACGTCGCCGATGGCGCCCAGAAGACGGCGCACTACGCCATCTGCACCGGCTTCATGGCCCTGGGCATGATGATTCCCGGCATGTGGAGCGGCTGGCTGCAGGACCACATCGGCTATGTGCCCTTCTTCGCCTGGGTGCTGGTGGCCACGCTGCCGAGCTTCATCATGGCGGCGCTGATCAAGGTGCCGGAAGGCTTCGGCAAGAAGGCCGAGGCATGAAGGACCGCGCGCGCCCGCCGCCGGGCCGCCCCAAGGCGGGCGACATCCCCTCGGGGGATCGGACGCCGTACCCGGCGACCGAGGGGCGCATCCTCTCACTGGACGCCTTCCGCGGTTTCGCGATCGCGGCGATGCTGCTGGTCAACAACCCCGGCGACTGGGGCAACGTCTACGCGCCGCTGCTGCACGCGCACTGGAACGGCTGGACCTTCACGGACTGGGTCTTCCCCTTCTTCGTCTTCATCTCCGGCATGGCGATGACGCTCAGCCTCGCGCGCCGCGCGCAGGCCGGCGCCAACAAGACGGCGCTGCTGCTGAGCACGTCACGCCGGGCGCTGGTCATCATCGGCATCGGCCTGCTGCTCAACCTGATTCCCAGCTTCAATTTCGAGACCCTGCGCATCCCCGGCGTGCTGCAGCGCCTGGGCCTGTGCACGCTGGCCGCGGCGCCCATCGTCATCTGGTGCGGCGCACGCGGCGTGGCGCTGTGGGCCGTGCTGCTGATGGCCATCTACTCGGCAATACAGCTCTGCTTGCCGGTGCCCGACGCAGACGGCATCGTCCACGTCGGCCTGCTGGATCCGGGCAAGGATGCCGGTTCCTGGCTGGACCGCCTGTTGCTGGACGGCCACCTGTGGAAGCAGGCCAAGGTCTGGGACCCTGAGGGCCTGCTGTCGACGTTGCCTGCCGTGTCGACCCAACTGCTGGGCGTGCTCGCCGGCTATGTGCTGGCCTCCAAGAGGCAGCCCGCCGACAAGGCCATGACCTGGGTGCTCTATGGCCTGGCCTCGCTGTGGCTGGGCCAGGTGCTCGACGCGCTGCTGATGCCCATCAACAAGTCGCTGTGGACGCCGTCCTTCGTCTTCGCGATGGCCGGCTGGGCCTTGCTCGTCTTCGCCGTCTTCTACTGGCTGCTGGACGCCATGCCGCAGCCGCTGGCCCGCCAGCGCTGGGCGCGCGTGTTCCACCCGCTGGTCGTCTTCGGCATGAACGCCCTCTTCCTGTTCGCGCTGTCGGGCCTCGTTGCCAAGACGCTCTACACCGTCAAGTTTGCCGACGGCGCCAGCCTCGGCCGCGCGCTGTACGCACCACTGCGCGACTCGGGCCTCGCACCGAAGAACGCCTCGCTGCTGCACGCCTTCGCCTTCGTGCTCTGCATGTACGCCATCGCCTGGCTCATGCATCGCAAGCGCTGGTTTATGAAAGTCTGATGCCATGAAACGCCGCGACCTGCTCAGCCTCGCCTCCGTTCCGCTGCTTTCCGCCTGCGCCACGGCGCCCGCCCCCGTGCCGCCGGGCGAGGCAGCGCTGGCGGCCACGCCGCCAGCGCCCGCAGCATCGGCCGCCACCGTGCTGACCCCGCCGCCGCGCGAATGGCGCGCCGCCTGGATCGCCACCGTCGCCAACATCGACTGGCCCAGCAAGCCTGGCCTGAGCGCTGAAGCGCAGCAGGCCGAGATCAAGTCCTTGTGCGACACCGCCGTGCGCATCGGCCTTAACGCGCTGATCCTGCAGGTGCGCACCAGCGCCGATGCCCTCTACGACTCCAAGCTGGAACCCTGGAGCGAATACCTCACCGGCACCCAGGGCCAGCACCCCGGCTACGACCCGCTGGCCGTCTGGCTGGCTGAGGCTCGCGCCCGCGGCCTGGAGCTGCATGCCTGGATCAACCCCTACCGCGCCCGGCACAGCACGGCCAAATCCGCGCTGGCCGAGACGCACATCGGCCGCAGCCGCGACTGGGTCAAGCGCTATGGCGACCAGCTCTGGATGGACCCGGGCGAGCCCGCCGCTGCCGAGCAGACCCTGGCCGTGGCGCGCGACATCCTGAGCCGCTATGCCGTCGACGGCATCCACATCGACGACTACTTCTACCCCTATCCCATCAACGATCCGGCCACCAAGCAGGAGGTCGACTTCCCGGACGAACCGAGCTGGCAGCGCTACACGGCCAAGGGCGGTTCGCTGGGCCGCCACGACTGGCGCCGCTACAACGTCAACACGCTGGTGCAGCGCCTGTACGCGCTGGCCCATGAAGTGCGCCCCGGCACGCGCGTCGGCGTCAGCCCCTTCGGCATTCCCAAGCCCGACGCCCGCCCGGCCGGCATCAGTGGCTTCAGCCAGTACGACAAGCTCTATGCCGACGTGGAGCTGTGGCTGCGCGAGGGCTGGATGGACTATCTCGCGCCCCAGCTCTACTGGCCGCGCTCGCAGACGGCCCAGTCCTTCGAGCCGCTGCTGCAGGCCTGGCGCGCGTCCAACCCGCTGGGCCGGCCCATCCATCCGGGCCTGTTCACCAGCCGCATCAACGACACCGACAAGAGCTGGCAGCCCGACGAGGTGCTGGCCCAGATCGACATCATCCGGCGCGCCTCGCCGGGCAGCGGCCACATCCACTTCAGCATGGCGGCGCTGTCGCAGAACCGCAAGGGCATCGCCGACGCCTTGCGCAGCGGCCCCTACGCGGCGCCCTGAACGCCGGGCTCAGAACGCGTAGGCAATCTTGCGCAGCTGCACCTCATAGCCGCGGTCACTGGTGCTCAGCGACGACGAGGTGCTCTTCACGCGCAGGTAGACGGCCATCGTCTTGCCCGTCGCGTTGAAGTAGTTGACCTCGGTCTTGCCGTTGATGATGGCGCCGGCCTTGATCAGCTTGCCGCTGGCGTCCAGCAGCTCCATCGTCGCGTTGAAGGAGAAGATATCCAGCAGCGTCGGCGGGTCCAGCGTCAGCGTGGTCTGCAGCGTCGTCGAAGCGGCCAGGTTGACCGCGTAGATGTCGACGAACTGCGGGTAGGCCGGCTGCAGCGTGCCGCGCACCCGCGCCGGGAACACGTTCAGGTATTGGGCCTGGGCCAGCGTGTCGTTGGGCTCCCTCTCCAGGCGCAAGCCGCGCGCCGCAATGATGGCCTGCTCGGCGTCGACGATGCCGGCACCACAACCCGTGCAGCTGCCCGGGAAGGCGCGCGCGGTGGACCGCATCAAGGAGGCCATGTCCGACGGCAGCACCGTCGAGTTGACGGCCGCCATCAGCGCGGCCACGCCGGCGACATGGGGCGCCGCCATCGACGTGCCGCGCAGCCAGCTGTAGCCGTCGGCCACCGGGCCGCTCATGCCGGAGTTGGACAGCGACAGCACGTTGCCGTAGGTCGCGTCGCCGCCGGGCGCCGCGATGTCCACCATGTCGCCGTAGTTGGAATAGCTGGAGCGCGCGCCGACCTTGTTCGTCGCGGCCACGGCCATCACATGCTTGCAGTTGGCCGGCGTCTGCTTGGCGACGTCCTGGTTGTCGTTGCCGGCCGCGACAACGATCACCGCCCCCTTGTTGTAGGCGTAGTTGATGGCCGACTGCGTGATGCTGGCACAGGCCGCCTCGCCGCCCAGCGACAGGTTCATGATCAGCGCCGGGTTGGCGTTGGCCGGCACGCCGGCGACCGAGCCGCCCGCGGCCCAGACGATGCCGTCGGCGATGTCCGACGTAGCACCACCGCATTTGCCCAGCACGCGCACCGGCACGATCCTGGCCTTGGGCGCCACGCCGGTCACGCCCAGCGCGTTGTTGCCCACGGCGGCGATGGTGCCGGCGACGTGGGTGCCGTGCCAGCTGCTGTTCTGGGCCGGTTTGTCCGCGCCGCACTGGTTGGCTGTGACGTTGTCGCCGGGGTCGCCGGCATTGCTGTCGCGCCCGCCACCGTCGCCGGCGCGGGTGCTGTCGGTGATGAAGTCATAGCCCGGCAGCAGGTTGGCCGCGATGTCGGCATGCGGCAGTACGCCGGTGTCCAGCACCGCCACGCGCACGCCGGAGCCCATGCCGATGTCCCAGGCCTTGGGCGCGTTGATGCCACCGGTCGGGTCGCTCATGTCCCACTGGTTGGCCCAGTTCGTGTCGTTGGGCGTGAAGGTGGGCTGCATGACGTGGTCGATCTCGACGGACTCGATGCTCGGGTCCGACAGCTGGATGTCGCGTGCCAGTTGGGCCAGTGCGCTGGCCGGCACGCGCTGGGCGAGGCGGATGACGCGATGGCCCAGTGCGCTCTCGCGATCGAAGGCCACGCGCTGGCCGCGCGCCTCGCTCATGGCCCGAAAGCCCTGCAGCGCCGCCTTGGCGGCCACCGGCGTGCGGCTGCCGTCCTTGAACTTGATGATGAGGCCGGCGGCCTGCGGCTCTGTGCGGGCCTGGGTCTGGCTGGAGGCCGGGTTCATCACGCTCAACAGTGCGGCGGCGATGAAGCTGAGGGCGAAAGGCTTGTAGGTCGGGTGCATGGAAGGCTCCGTGTCAAAGAACCCTCATGCTCGACAGCGCCCGTTGCAGCCCCGCTTCAGCGGCGCACGCGGTTGGTTTCGTTTGTTGCGCGCGCCCCCTAGCTTGCGCGCCCGGGCGCCGTTGTCATGCCGGCTTCACGGCGGCTGCCTAGCCTGCCGTGCTTGAACCAACGGAGACATCCATGCGCCGCACCTTCACCCGCCTCGCACTGCTGCTGCTTGCCGCCGCCAGCCTGCCCGCCTGGGCCCACGATGCCGATGGCGACCGCCGCGGCGGCAACACCGGCATCGCCAGCGTGCAACTGGGCCCGCGCCCCTTCTTCCTCGTCAACGAGATGAACGACAGCCCGCTGAAGAAGCGCCTGCAGCATTGCGCCGCCTCGCGCGAAAGCTACAGGCCCACGCTGTTCTCCATCGGCCACCGCGGCGCGCCGCTGCAGTTCCCCGAGCACACCAAGGAGAGCTATGAGGCCGCCGCACGCATGGGCGCCGGCATCGTCGAGTGCGACGTGACCTTCACCAAGGACAAGGAGCTGGTCTGCCGCCATGCGCAGAACGACCTGCACACGACCACCAACATCCTCACCACGCCGCTGGCGAGCAAATGCATCAAGCCCTTCACGCCGGCCGCCTTCGACGCCGCCGGCACCCTCATCGCACCCGCTGCGGCCGAATGCCGCACCAGTGAGCTGACGCTGGCCGAGTTCAAGACGCTGCGCGGCAAGATGGACGCCTTCAACCCGCGCGGCCGCACGGTGGCCGAGTACATGGCCGGTACGCCGAACTTCCGCACCGACCTCTACGCCGGCCCCACCAGCGGCACGCTGCTGACGCTGAAGGAAGCCATCGCCTTGTTCAAGCAGCTCGGCGTGAAGATGACGCCCGAGCTGAAGGCACCCAGCGTCGTCATGCCCTTTGACGGCTTCACGCAGGCCGCCTATGCGCAGAAGATGATCGACGAACACAAGGCCGCGGGCGTGCCGGCGCGAGACGTGTGGGCGCAAAGCTTCGACCTCAACGACATCCTGTACTGGGTCAAGAACGAGCCGTCCTTTGGCCGCCAGGCCGTCTACCTCGATGACGCCAACGTGCCCGCCGACGTGCCCACCGCCGAGCAGCTCAAGGCCTACCGCGCCCAAGGCGTGCGCATCGTCGCGCCGCCGCTGTGGGTGCTGCTGGCCGCCGACACCAGCGGCAACCTGCTGCCCTCGCAATACGCGCGCAACGCCAGGGCCGCCGGCCTGGACATCATCACCTGGTCGCTGGAGCGCAGCGGCATCCTGGCCGACGGCAACAACGGCTCCTACTACCAGACCTATGACAGCGCCATCACCCGCGAGGGCGACATGTTCCGCATGCTGGACGTGCTGGCCGAGCAGGTCGGCGTGATCGGCGTGTTCTCGGATTGGCCGGCCACCGTCAGCTTCTACGCCAACTGCACCGGGCAAAAATAGCCCACCCCCTACCGGCTTCGCCGGCCCCCTCAAGGGGGCACCACCAGTGGCCCGGCGAAGCCGGTTCCACGGTGGTCGCTGGGTGGCCCGCGCGCTTCGCCGCGGGGATCAAACGACATCAGCTTGTCTGGCGCGCCACCATCAGGTGGTAGCTGCCACGCAGCCCCGCCTCCTCGAAGCCGCAGCTGGCGTACATGCGCCGCGCCGGGTTCTCGGGATGGACGGTCAGCGCGACCTGGGCATGGCCGGCCCGCCAGGCGGCGTCCAGCGACGCCAACATCAGCGCCTTGCCGATGCCCTGGCGCTGGAAGGCCGGCCACAAGCCGATGCCCAGCTGCGGCGTGCTCGCATCCACCGACGCCAGGCCCACGCCCTCGGGCAGCACACGCATCCAGCAGGCGCCCGCATCCGCGCCATTGCGCACGGCCACGAGGCCGATGTCGCCGGGCCGGCCCCAGTCATCGGCATAGATGCGCACGCCAGGGTCGTCCAGCACCTCGCGCGGGCGCAGCGGCGCGGGCGGCGGGTCCCACAGCGCGATGTGCAGCCAGTCCCACAGCGTGGACTGGTCCTGCGGGAACAGCGGGCGAAAGTGCAGCATAGGCCCGAGCCTAACGGATCGGTCAGTCGCCAGTCTGAGGTCATGGCGATCACGCCAGCAGCAGCTTCGCCGCAGCGGCCATCGCGGCCTCGTCCTTCAGCACGTCGCCGGGCCGCGTGCCGTCGCCCAGCACGGCGCCGCCCCAGCGCATCTTCATGTAGCCGGCGCTGAAGCGCAGGCTGTCCACCAGGGGCGCAGCCAGGTGGGCCTCGTCACCGCTGCTGGTGGCGCACACCACATACATCGCCTTGCCGGCCATCTGCGGCTTGAAGTCCAGGCCCGGCACGCGCATGAAGGCGCTCCAGTGGTCGAGGTAGAGCTTGAGCGGTGCGGGCAGGCTGTACCAGTACAGCGGCGAGGCGACGAGGAGGTCGGTCGCCCACAAGGTGTCGTCCAGCAGGCGGGCGAGGTCGCCAGTGGGGGCCGGGTACTGGCCAACGCTGTGCCGGATGTCCTCGAAGGGCGGCAGGGCCAATTCAGCCATGCGCTGCCAGCGCACCTCGGTGCCGGCGGGCAACGCCGCCACCGCGGCGCGGGCCATCAGTTCGGCGTTGCCATCGGCGCGGGTGCTGGCGAGGAGGATGAGGACGCGGCGTGCAGCGGTTTCGGTCATGGCGGCAGGGGTTGCTGGGGCAGGGCCAAATGATGGCGCCAAGCCCATGCCCTTTGCCCGCCGCGGGGCACGCCTGCGGCCTGCCGGCTGCCCCCTCCATCTGCGGGGCGCCCCCCAGGGTTTGGGGTGGGCGCCGGCAGGGCTTCGGTCGCCCAATGGTGCAACACCCCTCGGGAGACCCACCATGCGCCGTGCCCTCCTTGCTCTTGCCCTGTCCACCCTGAGCGTGGCCCAGGCCGCCAGCGTGTCCGTCTACAACAGCCTCGCGGCATGGCAGGGCGCCATCAGCGGGGCGGCGCAGACGCAGGACTTCTCCGGTTATTCGTCCGGCACCAACCTGACAGGCGTGGCGGTGCTGCCCGGCGTCACCCTGACCAGCAACCTCGGCCCGGTCCAGGCCTTCGCGCAGACGGCCACGGCCTTTGGCGCGCGCAACCTCGGCAATGCCTACTTCGAAGGCCATTACGCGCTGCCCTTCCTCGCCGCCGCGCTGGACATCACCGCCTTCGAATCCAGCCCCGGCGTGCCCAGCACCGCGGTCGACCAGGGCCTGCTGTCATTCCTCTTCAGCGACGGCACGACGCAGGACCTCGCCATCTCGGGCGGCAGCGGCGCGCCGATCTTCGTCGGCGTGATCTCGACCAGTGCCATCGCGGCCGTCCGCTGGACCGAGGCGCATGAAGGCAACGGCGGCAACGAAGAGACGGGGCTGGACAACCTGCGCGTCGCGATGCGCACCGTCAACCAGCTGCCGCTGCCGGGCACGCTGCCACTGGCGTTGCTGGCCTTGCTGACGTCAGGTGTGCTGCCGCTGGTGCGAGGCCGCCCGCGCTGATCGGCGCGAGCCGCTTCGCTCAGAAGAACCCGAGCGCGTTCGGCGAATAGCTGACCAGCAGGTTCTTCGTCTGCTGGTAGTGGTCGAGCATGGCCTTGTGGGTCTCGCGGCCGATGCCGGACTCCTTGTAGCCRCCRAASGCCGCATGCGCCGGRTAGGCGTGRTAGCAGTTCGTCCACACGCGACCGGCCTGGATGGCGCGGCCCATGCGGTAGGCGCGGCTGCCATCGCGGCTCCATACACCGGCGCCCAGGCCGTAAGGCGTGTCGTTGGCGATCTGCAGCGCCTCGGCCTCGGTCTTGAAGGTGGTCACGGCCAGCACCGGGCCGAAGATCTCCTCGCGGAAGATGCGCATGTTGTTGTTGCCCTGGAAGAGCGTCGGCTGGATGTAGTAGCCGCCCGCCAGGTCGCCGCCGAGATGGGCGCGGTCGCCACCGATCAGCACCTTGGCGCCTTCCTCCTTGCCCAGCGCGAGGTAGGTCTGGATCTTGTCCATCTGCATGGCCGAAGCCTGCGCGCCCATCATCGTGTCGGTGTCGAGAGGATTGCCCTGCTTGATGGCGGCCACGCGCTTGAGCGCCCGCGCCATGAACTTGTCGTAGATGCTCTCCTGGATCAGCGCGCGGCTCGGGCAGGTGCAGACCTCGCCCTGGTTGAACGCGAACAGCACCAGGCCCTCGATGGCCTTGTCGAGGAAGGCGTCGTCCTCGGCCATCACATCCTCGAAGAAGATGTTGGGGCTCTTGCCGCCCAGCTCCAGCGTGGCGGGGATCAGGTTGCTGGCCGCGGCCTGGGCGATGACCTTCCCGGTGGCGGTCGACCCGGTGAAGGCGATCTTGGCGATGCGCTTGCTGGTGGCCAGCGGCATGCCGGCCTCGCGGCCGAAGCCGTTGACGATGTTCAGCACGCCCGGCGGCAGCAGGTCGGCGATCAGCTCGGCCATCACGAGGATGCTGACCGGCGTGCTCTCAGCGGGCTTGAGCACCACGCAATTGCCCGCGCCGAGTGCCGGGGCCAGCTTCCAGGCCGCCATCAGGATGGGGAAGTTCCACGGAATGATCTGGCCCACCACGCCCAGCGGCTCCTGGAAGTGGTACGCGATGGTGTTGCCGTCGATCTGGGAGAGTGCGCCTTCCTGCGCACGCACGCAGCCGGCGAAGTAGCGGAAGTGATCCACCGTCAGCGGGATGTCGGCGTTCAACGTCTCGCGGATGGGCTTGCCGTTGTCCACGGTCTCGGCGTAGGCCAGCAGCTCCAGGTTCTGCTCGATGCGGTCGGCAATCTTCAGCAGCAGGTTGGCGCGCTCGGCCGGCGGCACGGCGGCCCAGCTCGCGGCAGCGGCGTGGGCGGCGTCCAGCGCCAGCTCGATGTCGGCGGCGCTCGATCGCGCGGCCTGGGTGTAGACCTTGCCGCTGATGGGCGTGATGACGTCGAAGTACTGGCCCTCCACGGGCGGCACGAACTTGCCGCCGATGAAGTTGTCGTAACGCGCCTTGTAGGCGATCTTGGCGCCGGCAGCACCGGGGGCGGCGTAAACAGTCATGGCTTGTCTCCTGCGAATGGGTTGAGGCATGTCCATCAACGCAGAACCCGTGCCAGCACACGGCGGGCACGCCAGAGCCCGCTGCACGGGTCGTAGCCAAGGGAAATCACCCTTCAGCTGTTGCAGGCTGGAGCAGTCCGGCACAGAACGGCACAGCGCTGCGCAAACACAGGCCGCGGCACCTGCCGGCAGTGCTCCAGGCGCCCGCTGTCACAGCGCGGCGCAGCCTGTTCACGGGGCTGACACCGGCCCCGGAGCACCCCTGCCCGCGCGCCGCCGCATTGCTCCATCGCGCCGCGAAAACTGCGCGATTTCAACTGGCATGGAGCTTGCGCCTTGACCGGCCATCCGCATGCCCATCGGCACGGCGGTGCATATCCATCAACAAAGGAGACAACGCCATGCAACTCAACCCTCTCGCCGCACTGCTGTCCGTGAGCTTCGGCCTGGTGGCCGCCGGCAGTGCCGCCGCCGCCGTGACCGACCAGATGATCGAGGCCTCGGCCAAGTCGGGCCAGGAAGTGCTGTCCTGGGGCCTGGGCACGCAGGGCCAGCGCCACTCAACGCTCAAGCAGGTCAACGTGGGCAACGTGGCCAAGCTGTCGCCGGTCTGGGCCTTCTCCTTCGGCGGCGAGAAGCAGCGCGGCCAGGAGTCGCAGCCGCTGATCCACAACGGCAAGATGTTCGTGACGGCCTCCTACTCGCGCATCTTTGCGCTGGACGCCGCCACCGGCGCCAAGCTGTGGAAGTACGAGCACCGCCTGCCCGACGGCATCATGCCCTGCTGCGACGTCGTCAACCGCGGCGCGGCGCTGTTCGACAACCTCGTCATCTTCGCCACGCTGGACGCCCAGCTCGTGGCGCTGGACCAGGCCACCGGCGACGTGGTGTGGAAGGAAAAGATCGACGACTACGCCGCCGGCTACTCCGCCACGGCCGCACCCATCATTGCCCAGGGCCTGCTGCTGACGGGCGTGTCGGGCGGCGAGTTCGGCGTGGTCGGCCGTGTGGAAGCGCGCGACCCCAGGACCGGCAAGATGGTCTGGACCCGCCCCACCGTCGAAGGCCACATGGGCTACACCTGGGACAAGGCCGGCGTGAAGCACGAGAACGGCATCTCCGGCACGCAGGGCAAGAGCTGGCCCGGCGACCTGTGGAAGACCGGCGGCGCGGCCACCTGGCTGGGTGGCACCTACGACCCCAAGACCGGCCTCGCCTACTTCGGCACCGGCAACCCCGCACCGTGGAACAGCCATCTGCGCCAGGGCGACAACCTGTTCAGCTGCTCCACCGTCGCCATCGACGTGAAGACCGGCCTGATCAAGTGGCACTACCAGGGCACGCCCAACGACGGCTGGGACTTCGACGGCGTCAACGAGTTCATCACCTTCGACCAGGACGGCAAGCGCATGGGCGCCAAGGCCGACCGCAACGGCTTCTTCTACGTGCTGGACGCCACCAACGGCCAGCTCGCCAACGCCTTTCCCTTCGTCAAGAAGATCAGCTGGGCCACCGGCATCGATTTGAAGACCGGCCGGCCCAACTTCGTGCCCGAGAACCGCCCCGGCGACCCGACCGCCGGCGCCGACGGCAAGAAGGGCAACTCGGTGTTCTCGTCGCCCTCCTTCCTGGGCGGCAAGAACCAGATGCCCATGGCCTACAGCCCGGACACCAAGCTCTTCTACGTGCCCGCCAACGAATGGGGCATGGAGATCTGGAACGAACCCATCGCCTACAAGAAGGGCGCCGCCTATCTGGGCGCCGGCTTCACGATCAAGACGCTCAACGACGACTACATCGGCGCCCTGCGCGCAGTGGACCCCAAGACCGGCAAGATCGTCTGGGAGGTCAAGAACAACGCGCCGCTGTGGGGTGGTGTGCTGACCACCGCCGGCAACCTGGTGTTCTGGGGCACGCCGGAAGGCTGGCTCAAGGCCGCGGACGCCAAGACCGGCAAGGTCGTCTGGCAGTTCCAGACCGGCTCGGGCGTCGTCGCACCGCCGGTGTCCTGGCAGCAAAACGGCGAGCAGTACATCAGCGTCGTGTCGGGCTGGGGCGGCGCCGTGCCGCTGTGGGGCGGCGACGTGGCCAAGAAGGTCAGCTTCCTGGAGCAGGGCGGCATGGTCTGGGTGTTCAAGCTGCCCAAGTAAACCGCTCGTTTCGTCATGAAGGCGCCGGCCTGTGCAGGCCGGTGCCACGTTCATTCCCCGAGGTTCCCATGCATCCCACCCGCCGCATCTTCATGCTGCAGGCCACGACGGCCTGCCTGGCCTGCCCCGCCGTGGCGCAGACCGCCACCCCCGTGGACGAGGCCAGCGAGACCGCTGTCGCCCTGGGCTACAGGCACGACACCACCAAGGTCGACGCCGCCAAGTTCCCCAAGCACCAGGCCAGCCAGCACTGCGCCAACTGCCAGTTCTGGCAGGCCAAACCCACCGACGCGTGGAGCGGCTGCGCGATGTTCGGCCGCAAGGCGCAGGTCGCGAAGAACGGCTGGTGCAATGCGTGGGTCAAGGCGCCGGGCTGAGCCCAAGCCGGGCTCGCGGAACAGGAGCCCACTTGGTCGATCACACGGAAAAGCGGCTGTCGCCTTCAGGCTGGCTGCTGTCACCCAGACTTTGCGATCCATTGGCAGCTGTCCGCGGCAACGGTCATTGAACGGTTCGCAGCCTGAGCGGCTGCTGGACCACCGGGACCGGCCACCCACCGATGCCCGCGCTTGGCGAGTCACCGGGCCGGTCAACGACAGCTATCGCGGCCGCAGGCCCGAACGACGCGGGCGTCAGCAAAGTGACCAAAGCGGAAGTACCGATGTCCAGTTCAGCCCGGCGCCGCCATGAGTATTCGCGCAGCGACCAGCGGTGGCCGGCGGTGGTCGCGTACGACTGAATCACAGTCCGCCAAGGGCCGCCGCATCGATCCGCTGAGCCAGGGCATGTGTAGGTTGCCAGCGCCCGCCCTGCGCTACGAAGCGATCCGCGGCGTCCAACACCTCGCGAGACGGTCGCGCTTGAGTAAACACGGCGTCAATCGCCAAGCCTGCCAGGGCACGCTGCTGCCGATGCATCCGGTCGGTATCGACACGACCCTGAGGGTCGAACGTCAGCACGAAATACACCCTGCGGACAATGTGAAGCACGGTGCGGCCGCTGGCTGTGCGTGGAGGGCGAGACATTGCGGTCATTGGCCAGGTACGTCAGGAAGGCCTCGACCTCCGGGCCGCCCATTTCCGCGGGGTGGCGAATGCCATGAAACCGGATGAAGGCCTTGAGCCAATAGGCATAGACCTCCTCGGTCCGCAGGCTGTAGTGCATCAGGCGCAGCCGCTCTCGCAACTGGTCAAGCACCCGCACCGAGCGAAGCGGCGGCAGCGCCGCCGATGGCGCAGGCCGCAGGTTTCCCCGAGCTGGCGAACTGAGTGAGCTGACTGGCATCATGGCCACTCCAGCGGCGCCGAACAGGCCCGGCGAGAACTTGTAACAACGTGCCGCTTTTGCCGGAAATTTAATGCTGTATAAAACAACAGTCAACTGGGAAATTCTGAAGGTGAGTCAAGCACTTGCCACGATTCACCAGGGCGATGTTGTGGCGCAGCTTGCCTGCCTAGGCAGCAGCGGCGGTCTCCCGAGAACACGTTATGCAGCACGCTAGCCTGAACTCCATCGAGCGCTTTGTGCCCTGCTTGCGCCGCGGGCTCGTTGCGTCGGCGACCGAGCGGTCCGCGTGTTCGGGCGAGCGCGTGTCGGTGTCACGCGTGGCCAGCGCCCAGGTATCGGATTGGGCCTGCATTGCGCTTGCGGCTAGTCCACCAAGCGTGCTCGCCTCAGCCTTCGACGGTCTTCAACTTCGGCGGCCTTTCCCTGTCGCGGCCACCGGCGCTTCGACAAACGGCGCTCGGCATAACCGGTCGCTTCAGCGGACGGCTGCGCCGCCCGCTGAGCTTTGACGTTAGCCAGCAGCATGGACCACCTGCCTATGTCGGACGATCCAATCGAAATTACCCTTCGAGGCATCCGTCCAGACCGGCTGTTGCACTACGAGAACTACCAAGTCGTCTCTGCCGTTCAAGCCCTGTGGGGTGCCATTCGTCCCAACATGGTCGCTATATCGCTGAAATGCGTTGGGTCCGAAGTCCATATGCACTTCTACTTGGAGGCCGACTCCTCGGTTGACCGGGAGGGAATTGAAGATGTGGTGACAGACCTTGAGGCGTTACAGCTTGCCAACGTGCCAGTTCACACGCACATCAAAGTCGTTGGCGAGCGGATGGTTTGGGCGCAGATCGAAGGGCGTTGTGTCTATCGGCGCTACGAGCATGCAGCAGTTGGCTAACCGGGCATTGCAGCGGACCTGCGCCAGCTACGCTGGCTGATCCGCTGAATTTCAACGTTGAGCATCTACTGGACGCCATGGACCCAAAGATCAACGAAGCTGTGGAATCGGGAGAGTTCGGCTTTGTTTCCAACCTGGGCTCAGTTGATCATTCGCCGCTCATGGCCATGGCTTGTTCCGTCCTGGCTGCGGCTAATGCCCAATCGGGTAGCCGGGGGTATTTAGCCCCCAGCCCCCACACCACCCACCGTGCGGGTCCGCAGTGGGCGGTTCAACCAGTTGGCGCGCTCGACGAAGCCGTTATGTCGAGTAGCCCTGGGCCTTGCACCACAGAGCTTGGACGCTGACCAATCCTTGCGCTTTCAACCACGCGTTGGACATCGCCTGCTGTGTCACCGGGGTCCGTGCCATGTGCCAGTAGCCGTGGCTGCTGACCCCGTGCTGGATAGC